>NZ_JANQOY010000077.1 GCF_028285565.1 Acaryochloris sp. IP29b_bin.148 | reverse complement strand
AGAGTCTAGCCATTTAGCATCAAAAGCACCTAAATGGGTGGTCGTAATCAGGGTTTGAAAGCGAGTCTGAATCGCATCTAAAAGCTGGTTTTGCCGATTGAGATCTAGCTCCGCTAACACATCATCTAGGAGCAGTAAGGGAGCTTCACCCACCACTTCTTCAATCAATTTCAGCTCCGCTAACTTCAAGGCCAAAACTAACGTGCGTTGCTGGCCTTGCGACCCGTACTGACGAGCTGGGGTGCCATTAATAAGCAACGTGACTTCATCCCGATGGGGACCGACCAGGGATAGACCTTGCAATTGCTCCAGCATCGACTTCTCTTCCAGTTGGCTAAGGAACTGAGGGTAGAGCTGCTCAGGAAATTGGGGGTCATAGCTAACGTTAGGAGTGTAGAGAATTTCCAGCTGTTCTTGGTGACCACTAATGGTTTGGTGCCAGTGGCCCGCCAGGGGGACTAACCGCATCAACATCCGCTGACGCCGCTGAATCACCCGCGAACCACTCGCCGCTAACTGCTGGTTCCAAAGCACAAGTTGCTGGGGGTCAACCTGAGGCGCATCGTCAGCACGATGGTGCTTCAGATAGGCATTGCGCTGCTTAAGGACCTGCTGATATTGCTGCAGCAAATGAGCATAGACGGGCTCCAACTGCACCAGCACTGCATCTAGCCAATTCCGTCGCTCTCCCGGCCCACCCCGCACCAAATCCATATCGAGGCTGGAAAACTGGACAATATTGAGGTGTCCGAGGAAATCGAGCTGGCGACGAATCGTTTCACTGTTCACAGAAACCGTGCGACGGCCATTAGCCCGCAGGGTCAAGCTCAAATCGAGAGGGCCACTCTCTCGTTGAAGGGTCGCCGTTACCTGACTGAGAGATTCACCATCTTTAACCAAATCGCGATCGCGACTGACTCGATGAGATTTTAAGGTTGAGAGCAGTTCCACCGCTTCTAAGAGGTTGGACTTTCCCTGGGCGTTTGGCCCCACCAAAATCGTTTTGGGAGCAGAGAACTCCACCTGCTGGGCGATATAGTTACGAAATTGGATCAGGTGAAGCTGCTGGAGATACACAAGGGCTTAATGCTCAAAAATATTGTCAAAATGCATCAGGTCAAGAGTGACGATGGTGGGTAGGCACTGGAAGCAGGCCATCGCTAACTCAAAGCGCTCTTCCCGCTCTAGCATCTTCACAAGGGTGGCTTGGGCCGATAGCAAATAGCGGACATCATTCGAGGCATAGTTCAGCTGATCTTCCGAGAGGTTTTCCGCATTCCCCCAATCGGAGCTTTGGGCTGACTTGTCGAGTTCTTCACCCACCAACTCTCTGACTAGCTCCTTCAGACCATGACGAGGGCTGTAAGTTCGCACCAATTTACTGGCGATTTTGGTGCAGAAGATCGGCATGGTTTCAATATCAAGGTGATGCAGCAGCGTAGCGATATCAAAGCGGGCAAAGTGAAAGACCTTTAGGACTTTGTCTGCTTCCATCAGTTGCTTGAGGTTGGGCGCATCCATTTGTCCCTGGGCAATTCGCACCACGGTAACTTGGCCTTCAGGATTGCAAATCTGTATCAGACAAAGGCGATCTCGATGGGGCTTTAATCCCATGGTTTCGGTATCCACTGCAATCCGATCCGCCTGGAGATAGTCCTGGAGGAAGGCGTCGCTGAGATCGCGATCGCAAACCTGAAACTCACTAAGTGCCATTCAATGCCCCCATACGTTCTGATGGGCATTGTACAGAAATTAGGGAAGGTTCAACCAAAATAGCCTCAGAAAGAGACGGTCTGACCGCTATAATCACCACAGAGTTTTAGGGAAGCGCAAATGCCGAAGTACGTCATGTGGGGTAGCTACTGCGATGGAGTGCTAGAAAAGCGGGCTCCCTATCGCCAAGCTCACTTAGATGGCCTCAATGCCCAAAAAGAAGCGGGAACGCTGATTACGATTGGCCCCACCAAAGATATCAAAATGGTCTTTGGCATCTACGACGCCGAAGATGAGGATACCGTGCGCAAGTTGGTGGAGTCGGATCCGTATTGGCAAAATGGCATTTGGACCGAGTACGAAGTCCGAGAGTGGATTCAAGCGCTTTAGAGTAGAGTCAAGTGGATTGAAATGGTCTGGCATCGCTGCCCCGAAGGCTTCAGCTTCTATCATTCTCCAACCAAAAGGAGTGTTGAAATTCCATATTGTGAAGACTGTTGTAAAGTCGTGGCTCATGGTCGGAAAGCGGGCATAGGTTTTAGACTTCATGAACTTTCCCCTCGTAGCTCTGATTGAGCATAGATTCAGCCGCGTTGTGATGATTTATGGATCAGGTATGGCTGTTCACACAGATCTTGCTATCTATCTCAGCCTCCAAGGTTTGAAAACTAATAAAAGATCACGCCAGGGTAAAGCTGTGGATGATTTACCTAAAAGTAAGCGGCGAATATGTGTATAAAGCTTAAAGCGTATGCTGGAAAATACAGCCATCTGAATCTGCCGTCTTGCTCTATTGTGTCTTCGAGAAAGATTAGCGACAGATGAATCTGTCAAATAATACTCACATTGATTACAGAACCAAAGCAAGTCTGCTTGCTTCCTTAAGGCATCCTCAGCTGTGATCTCGTTTTGGCAAAACTGCTCATAGTCTTCGACCGCAGACAGTAATTTTATTTGCAATTGTGAGATAAGCGCTATTTGAGGAATATCATCTTTTAGATCAGTTTCTAGCAGGATTGATAGCCGTTTGAGGCAGTCAAGCGCATGTAAAAGTTCAGGAGGATTATTGGATTTAGCAATCATGTTTTTTATAGCAAGGTAAGATCTATGAAGTGGTAGATCGAAATAGGTTGAAAGCTGTATTGTGCTGATTAACGTCAGTGTATTGATCAAAAGAATATAAACCTTTTGATTTGGTAGATTGTGTTTAAGCCAGGTATGCGTAGCAATCGAAAACTGCCTGCTCTCCATGAAGACTGCTTAAATAGATTGAGCACTTTTTTGATATTTCCTTTCAGAAAAACAGGCCAGAATTCTGCTGACGTTATTGCTAGCTTACAAACCTTATCTTCTCCTTTGTCCTGAGCTTGTTGCCCAATTTGAGTTGCGATGTGGTGAGCCTCTTCATAGGTGGGAAAAGAGATATGGCGTGTGATCAGTGCCAGCACAAAAGAATGACATTGATCTGCCGTAAAACTTTGATCACTCAAAAGTTGACCATACTGATGAGCAAAGTCTAAGATCCCTTGCTGCATCACTGCGATAACTTTATCGCTAGCCATCTCCACCTGGCGTGAGTATTGTTGAGTGGACTTAAAAATAGGCTGGACTTTTCCTTCTATCTGTTCATAACCTAATGTTGAAGCATGGGGCGCTCCTGCAGCCTGTTCAAAGATTTCAGGAAAAATATCAATACTTTCTGCATTGATGTTTTTATTGCGAGAGTCATAGATCAGTCCGTGGGAAAGAGAATTGGAATACTTCAGAAAGGCTCGTTTATCTTTACGACCAAAGTAGAGACCATGAAGGAGTGGAAAGTCTTCTAAATGGTTAAAGGCTCTCACTAAATTATCCTGAATCGTTCCAGACCAACCGATATCGACTAATGCAACTTTACGGTTTAGGCCCCAGAATTGGCACTGTGCAAGATATGTTCTCAGATTGTCACTGGCTTGTTGGTGGTACTTTCGAACTTCTGCTTGCATCTCCATATCACTCAGAAAGGTGAGCAGCTTAGGATCGTTCCAGTAATCTGAAATGGGCTGCTTGATTGGGATGCCATATTTCTCTGTAAAGGGCTGAAACTTTTCTATCGGTAGACCTAAATGATTGAAAATGCTCCAGAGTCCTTTTTGATAACGATTAGATGTTGCTGCAAAAATGATTTCTCGTGTAGTCAACTGCGGTGTTGACGCTAAAAGCGTAGACTGCCGCGATAAATAGGCATAGTGGGTTGTTACGTTAGGGTTCACTAGGGTTGGTACATAGTGCTTGAGAATTTCATATACTCTCTGGAATAAGTAGCCTTCACGGGCTACAAACATTACATGATCAATTCCATATTGATTTATTTTTTCAAGCACCTTATGTAGATAAACCGTATAGACCATCCCTAAGAATTCATAGCCATAGGCATACCAGAAGTCCGACTGTCGTAGAATATCTGAGCGTGCTGAAATGCACTGCTCATAGAGAGTAGCGCCTTGCCAAAAATTAGATGATTTTGCTTGTCTTTTAACTAAATTGCTAGTAATTATGCTCACAGACGCTTCAATTTCTATTGTGATTGATGGTAAAAATCTGGTAATTTGCTTGTTATTATTTTATCAACTAATATTTTATTATTCTATAGTCTGTGTTCTTTAAGTCGTTCAATCCACAATCACTTGATAATACCAATTCCTAAGTAACCTGAGTTTGGGATACTCTAAAACCCTTATTTCTGCGTGAACAGAAACCTCCATTCTTCCATAGAAAGACCTCAAAAATGTACTTAACCCGAATTAGCGTTAAGTACAGGACAATGCTTTGAGATACTGATGCTAAGCAGTCAGTAGGGGGCGACTATAGGCTTTACTCATCGCCCACTGGGTGCTGTTTGATTCGAAATTACAGCTTATACCGAGAGAGCTTTCTTGGTCAGAAGAGACTTTTTATACATCCTCTTAACCTCGATCGTGACTATGTCATATCAAGTGCATGATTTCTAATAGGAAAATTCAAGCTAATTGATGTTAAAAGTTTGAAAGCACTGTTTGCCAAAAATTATTGTATTGGGAGAAATTCTGAATACATATCGACCTGAATTTTCGAGTCGAATTATTGCTGCTACTTTATTTTCCCTGTTTTAGGCTTTGGTCGAATAGATACCCAGCTAACCCCTTGGGGAATATAAGGTGATCCAAAAACTGAAATAATCCCAAGAGTAGACAGAATTGCGTCACACTCCCATAGGAAATATCACCAGAAGCAAGAGAAACAAGACTCTCGTCAGGTACAATACCCAATTCACTGACTAGGAACCAAAAAGCAGCACATGAAGCAGCAAAGAGACACGCTGCTAGTACAAATGATTTAAAATGCTTCCAGGCACTAGGATATGTTTGGTTAGGGTTTTGCTTTAACAACCGAAGACGACAGACAGTTCCGAGAAATGGCGACCAATAGATACTAGAAATTAAACAGAAACCAGCGAAAGCACTCAACAGCAAGGCCTCGCGTGGATTCCTTAAAATGATTAGGTCAAAATTTTCCAGCGTTGTCAATAAATGAACACGCATCATTCCTCAAATCTCTGCAATTTGATAATTGCTAGGCTGATATAAAGCTTTCTTGTGTAATCTAACGGGACTAAACATGCAATAGCTGTGTTTAGCTATACTTCTTTTAACATAAATACGCTATTGGGGTCTTCCACATATTGATCAAAAGGACCACAATATTCAAATCCATACTTGATGTACAAAGACCGTGCAGGCAAGAACTCTGGTAAAGACCCTGTTTCTAAATACAGGCATTGGTAGCTACGTTCTTTGGCTGCTTGGATTATATGTTCCAGAATCTGGGAAGCAATGCCTTTACCGCGATGCGCTTTTGCAGTGCGCATGGATTTAATTTCCCCGGTTGACTCGTCTAGTTCCTTTAACGCGCCACATCCACACAATTCATTGCCTATCCAGGCTGACCAAAATGTAATATTGGGCAAACGCAACGCGTCCAGATCAAGGGCATGAGTACTCTCAGGAGGCGTGATCGAATGCATTTCATCCCAATGCTCCTGGAGCAAATCGGCAATTGCTTGCCCTGTCAGATCATCAATGCAAATGTTGAGTTTCATCATGAACATCCATTGCGGAGATATAGTCAAATGTGGTGTATGAGAGAGCATCAGGCGACCTTCTCGCGATCTATTGAATTAGAGTCCTCCTCGATGTGTATACCATCGATAAACG
>NZ_JANQOY010000074.1 GCF_028285565.1 Acaryochloris sp. IP29b_bin.148 | reverse complement strand
GCGCTACCAGTTTGGTTATTACGGTTTTGAACCCTTTATCAATACGATTAAAGGCATTATCGTTCTATCGGTTAGTTTGTTCGCTTTTGTTTCTGCGATCGAAGACTTGCTGCATGGTGGCCGAGATCTTGTAGTGGGACTGGCTTTGGCCTACGCTACCCTATCAACGGTCGGGTGTTTTACCTTTGCCACCTTGATGTATCGCTATGCCCGGCGCTTGAACTTACCGTTACTAGAAGTTGAAGCCCGAGACTGGACGGTGGATGGCTGTATTAGCAGTGCAGTGGCCTTGACCTTTGTGGTGACATTGTTGCTGCAAGACACCTCCTGGAATAGTTATCTCTCTTATGTTGACCCGCTGCTGGTTTCTATTTTGGTGTTGGTCATTATCCCGCTGCCCTTACGCACCGTCTTCGACGGGGTTAATCAGTTGTTGGGGGTTGCGCCAGAAAACGAGCTGGATCGAGAGATTCGCAAGACCATTTCCCAAGTCGCCCGCATTCAAAAACACCCCATCGACCGCTTTCATTTGCAGATGATGGTGCAAGGAAGAGTACTGTATGTCTTTATTCAGATCTTGGTCCCTGCCGAGTTTGGGGTGGATCGGGTGCAAGAACTGGACCAGTTGAGACAGAAGTTTGCAGATGCGATCGCAGATTTACATCCGTTTCCAGAAATCGACATCGTGTTCACAGAAGATCCTTACTGGCTAAAGGATGGTCAATAAAGAGGCTCTTGTTCTGCTTCGCTGTTGCCTTATAGAAGGTTTAACGCTTTCAAACTCCGACGGGTGATGTCTGCCCTAGCGGGTAAATCCTGCTGATCACGGATGTCGAGATTGGTGGCAAAGAAATAAACGTTATTATGCTGCTCCACGTAACCGACGTACCAGCCAATACCGGGTGCCAGTGCCCAGCCTGTCTTCGCTCGAATCGTGTAGTCAGGGGTTTGCTCTACAATCATGATCTCTTTCACCGTTGTGATTACACGTTCCGAAAAAGGCAGTTCGTTGCGATACAGGCGCTGGAGAAATTGAATTTGTTCTTTGGGAGAAATGCGCAAATTTCCCGTCAGCCAAAAGGTATCAATGTCATCGGCTTTTCCAACCGACTGATTGCCGTAACCGACTTGGGTCACCCATTGCTGCATACGTTGATAACCGACTCGGCGAGCGAGCACCTGATAGAACCAAACAGCCGACACCTGAAAAGCCGTTTTCAGGTTGAGGTCCCGATTCCAGGTGGGAATGCTGCGTTTTACCCCATCCCAGGTGAGAATGGATAGCTCATTGGCAATGACTCCTGTTTCTAAGGCAATCAAGGCGTTGAGGATTTTGAAAGTAGAGGCAGGCAAAAATGGCTGTGTATTGCGGGCTGGATTATGCTGATAGGCCCGATTCTGTTTAAGGTCGTAAATCAGAATCGACCCTTGAACCCTGAGATCCCGAAAGGGTTGGGCTAGGGAAACGTCCGGCTGAGCCATTGGCAGGGGAGCCGCAGTAGAGGGGGCGCTGGGTAAGACAGTCCAGCATAAACCTGCGATCGCATAACCCCAACAACGAGAACGGGAGTACATGGGCTGTTCCTCATCAAAAGTGCTGAATACAGGAAAAGGGTATCAAAGGACTAGAAGGCATTCTGGCGTCATATCGCTCTTATCTCCCTATTCATAAACAGGGTTCAAGTGACGGCATATTGAAGTTGAATAAAGCCAAAATCATACGAGCGTGAACGGATAAGAGTGAGAGAGATATCCCTTTCTAAGGGACCAAAAAGAGGCGTACCCTCGCCTAAAAGAATGGGGATTACGGTAATCGTCAGCTCATCAATTAGTCCTGCTGCAAAAAAACGTTGAATGGTCACCCCACCATCAATGTACAGATGCTGCACTCCCTCGTTGACGAGGCGATCGTATAGCATGCGCGGCATTTCAGCAGAGTGAGTGACACAGGCAGGCAATTCGACGGGAAACTGAATAGGGCTGCGACTCATCACAATGACTCGGATTTGGCCATAGGGCCACGGCCCGAATGAAAGGACTTGCTCATAGGTCTTGCGCCCCATAATCAAGACATCCACTGACGCTATAAAAGACTGATAGCCACAATCTTCGCCCTCTGGGACAGTTGCATTGGCGTCATTCAGCCAATCGATATCGCCATCTTTCCGGGCAATAAATCCATCCAAACTGGTGGCAATAAAGACGGAAACCTTCGTGCTCATTGATACCCCTTGCTCCTGACACGGCCAGATCTTGTCTACGGATTCTTGAATTACTATCCTCAAAAAGTAAAAAGCGTTTTAGTGGTATAAAAGCGATTGGGTATTGCTGTTAATCTCTTTAAAAGATGAAAATCTTGCAGTGGGTTCTGACCATTGTGGCGCTCTTAATGAGCGTATCGTTGCTGTTCGCAGGGCAGTGGATTGGCTTTGTTATTGCCTTTCTAGCTGTACTCCTGGTGGCTCCCCCCATTCAAAGTTACATTAACCCGCATTTCCCTTGGCTGCGATCGCGATTCCTCAAACTATTTCTAGGCGTGATTATATTGTTTATTGCGCTGATGGTTTCTGGGGGAAATCTGGTGCGGTTTACGAAGGTCACCGTTTGTAAAACCCCTGTTGATGGGCAATGCGAAAAGCATGAAATTGCCTTTATTGAACAAACTCCGACGGTTTCTGTGAGCGCTAAACTCCGTCAGGCCAACATTGCCAAGCAAGTCAACGTCACACTGGATTACTGGCCAGAACCTGAGCAAGAATCTGAGGTGTTGAGTCAAGTCTTTGATGTTCCCAAAGGGCAGAAATCGGTGTTGCTAGCCTTGGATCAGGTTAATTTGCAACCTGGCAATTATCGAGTCAAGTTGACGCCAGACGGGCTGGGCAACAAAGCACCACTGCCCTCTGAGAAAATCTTTTCGGTGTGGACCGACCCACAAGATGTGACGAGTCGTAATGAAGGTGAACTGGAAGATGCGGGTTTGAATAACAGCATCACGAGTATCAAAATTTGCGAGGGAAGTAGTGATGCCAAACAACCCTGTGAGGAAGATTTGAGCGAACTCTCGATACAAGTCAAGTTTTTGTCGTTTACAGCTGATTTTCCCAGCATTGGCAATGTTCAATTTCGAGAAGACTCAGAAATCACGTATCTTCTTCGCTATCTTGGCAAAACCAAGGATGCCAAAAATCCTCCCGTCCAGCTCTTGCGAGAAACCAGCGAACTGGATCGGAAGGTTGGTACCTATACCCTCGGCATCCCGTCACCTGCTAAGGGATTTCCGCCCGGAGAGTACGAGTTAATCACTTCCTTAGAAGCCCGTTCGTCCAGGCCAATTCGTAAGCAGTTCACATTGAAATAAGGGCCAATCGTTCCCTGAGTTAGATCTCTCAAGGTGGATAAGTGCTTCGATAACATAGGATGGCCTAATCCAGTTAGGACCAAACAGGCTGAGGGCGCATCCAGCGGTTGGGGGTGAAGACCTTAGCAACTGGAAGCGTAGCAGCCTCATAGGCAATCTCTACCAAAACTCTAGAATGGTTGTAGCACCCTATGAGTCATTACAGTGTGAGATTCCTTCACTCCCAAATGATGACCCATCAGGACTTTTTTAACGGTCAACAGCCACCGAGCCACGTTTTCATCACACTCCCAAGGAGATGATTATGACTCAGTCGATGCAGTTTTGGGACAAAGTCGCCGAGAGCTATGCCAAGCAGCCTATTACCGATCAGGCCACTTACGAAAAAAAGCTAGAGGTGACGCAAAAGTACCTGCAACCAGATATGGAGGTCTTGGAATTTGGCTGTGGCACGGGCTCTACAGCCCTCATCCATGCCCCCCATGTAAAGCATATTCGGGCGATTGATTTTTCAGCAAATATGATTGCGATCGCTCGCTCCAAAGCTGAGGCTCAGAACATCCACAACGTCACTTTTGAGCAAGCCAGCATCGACGCCTTGAGCATCCCAGACCAAAGCATTGATGTGGTGCTGGGGCTAAACGTTTTGCATTTGCTGAAGGATAAGGAAGCTGAAATGGCCAAGGTCTTTACAATGCTCAAGCCTGGTGGGCGTTTTATCACCAGTACAGTGTGCTTAGGGGGAACGATGGATTGGCTGAAGGTGATTGCTCCCATTGGCAAATTTCTGCGGCTTTTCCCATTGGTCAAGGTTTTTACGGTGCAAGAGCTAGAGCAAAGCTTGACGGATGCGGGCTTTGAGATTGAACATCCCTGGCAACCCACTGAGTTCACTTGGCAACTGGGCTCAGGGAAAGTCGCGTTTATCGTGGCGACAAAACCGACTTAGAAAACAGTCGTTTGATGCGGATGCGTCTTTGGCTGAGCGGTCTCGTCTATAGGAGTGAAGCCATCAAAATTTAGAACTGGAGGCCCAATGATGTCTCGATTACAACTCGCCCTTAATGTCAAAGACCTGGACGCTGCGACTCGTTTTTACAGCACACTGTTTGCCACTGAGCCGTCAAAGCGTCGGCCTGGGTATACCAATTTTGCGATCGCAAATCCACCTCTCAAATTAGTGCTCTTTGAAAATCCCACAGCCGCAGACAAGTTAAACCACTTAGGCATTGAAGTGGAATCATCCGAGCAGGTAGCAGAGGAAAGTGATCGCCTGAAAAAAGCTAGCCTACCGGTGCGTTCAGACCAGCAAACAACTTGCTGCTATGCTCTGCAAGACAAAGCCTGGGTCACTGACCCTGATAGAGACGATTGGGAGATTTACACTGTCCTAGAAGACGCAGAAACCTTAGCCTGTAGTACATGCACCTGATCCTCCAGTACTGGGGAGCCGGGCACACAAGCGGTCGGCTTAAGAACTGTAAGTCAGCCAGCCAATGCCGTCCCGAAGGAAGTCCAAGATGGATATCAAACAACTTTGGCAAGACTACCGAGAGCAATTGCGACAATTTCTGCTGGTCAGGGTTCACAATCCCTCCGATGTTGATGATCTGCTCCAAGATATTCTGATCAAGTCTTATCAAAATCTACCAACGGTGAAACAGCCCAGTAAATTTCAAGCATGGTTGTTTCAGATTGCCCGCAATACCTTGATTGACTACTATCGGCAAGCCCGCTTAGATATTGCAGCGGTGGATATTGCCCATCTGCCCCAACACGTCAAAGAGACAGAGGCTTATGAACAGATCCGGCAAGAACTGGCGCAGTGTATCCGCCCGTTTATTGCTCAATTGCCTGATAAATATCGTGAGGCCGTTGACTTAGTCGATTTGCAAGGAAAATCGCAAAAAGTCTTAGCTTCTGAGTTGGGGCTGTCTCACTCTGCCGTAAAGTCGCGGGTGCAGCGAGGGCGACGCCTGCTGGGTTCTCTAGTCCGAGAATGCTGCCAGTTTCAGTTGGATGCACGGGGCAATCCCATTGAAGTAGCGGTGACTGCCGAGGGGTGCCCGACCTGTGGCTCGTAATCCCCCAGAATGACAAACCATGCCAAAAGGGCCAATCTAGCTGCTGGCAGCAATACATTCCAGGAGATATGTAGTGACCCCCAAACGCAGAATCACAAGTGTCAGATCAATAATATGACTATCACTGAGCTAATTCCCACTGTTAAAGGGCTGTCCCACACTGACAAGCTATTACTTCTACAAGTCCTCGTCCAGGCACTCCTCCAGAATGAAGGCGTTACGGAAGCTTTGTCTTCATCCTTTAGCCAGACCGAACAATCGATTACAGAAGCATCGACTTTCACCTTAGAAGAACGACGCCATTTTTTAGAAAAGCCACTGGCAGAACGAAGACGTATCTTGGCAGAACAGGCAGAAGCGATCCACGACCATTACCAGCAGGATTCTGAATGGCAAGACTTAATGGCAGGTGACATTGTTGACTATGAGTCCCGAAGTGTCTAATCATTCAGAGATCTGGCTCATTAACTTTAGTTATGTCTAAAGCACTTTGAAGATCACGATAGTTCGGCACGGTAAGCCGCGAGAATTGCCCACAACAAAAATCTCAGCTTTAAAAATGGGTGATTGGATTCGGGCATACGATTCCAGTCCGTTATCAGAACTCTCGCAGCCTGTATTAGAACTCCAAAAGTTAGCCCAAGACTGCAAATTCATAGTATGTAGTGATCTCTGTCGTTCTATCGAGTCTGCTGAGCGGCTTGGCAAAGAGAAAATCTTAATCAAGAGTCCTCTGTTTTCGGAGGCGGGCATGCCTTATCCAAATAGTGTTGCGTTTAGTCTGCGTCCTCATACGTGGGCGGCAATATTCAGGATTGTATGGTTGCTTGGTTATTCCTCCAATGCTGAAAGCTATGCGAGTGCAAAGGTCAGAGCAAAGCAAGCGTCAAGTGAAGTAGTGCAGCTGTCAAAGAAGCACGGTCATATTATGTATGTGGGGCATGGTATGTTTAACCGCTTAGTCGTAAAGGAACTACGAAGAAATGGCTGGCAAGGTTCAAAGCATCCATCGAGGGAGTATTGGGGCTTTAATGTTTATGAGGCACCGTAAACATTAAACCTATAATTTTGCACCGAGGTATTCAGGCGAAGCATACAAATCGAATTCGGCTGCTTAACTCGCATATTTTATCGAATGCTAGCTCTAAAGTGCTCTGTAGTGTTTTTTAATTACCTGTCTTCAAAATAAGCGTGTTATTCATTATCGAATGGCTCAAGAAGCATCCGCTGCTCAACTTTTTTCTGAAGCGAAAGACTGCTGAAGTAGAGCAGTAAGGCAAGACTCAGAAACCCAAAGCGTAGGTTAACGGAAGCAGGGATTTGATCTAAGACCGTAGGAAATAGGGTTTTGCCTAGATAGGCAGCGTAGAACAGATAGCCTAACGCCACATGACCACAGTGCCCTTGCAGCAGGGCAAAGATAGTTGCAAACGTAGGGCCATAGAGGACTGCCGCAACGGGAAATAGAAAGCCAAAACTGGGAAAAAACGTCAGTGCAACGGTACCCATACCCACCAAAAGCAACATCTGCAACCGTTGTACTGGGCGAGGGCCGACCCAAACGCCCAATGTTAGGCGACCTAGCGTCAAACCACCCCAGTAAGCCGAGAGCAACGCATTTTGCCATCCCTTACTCCAGCCCAGACTGCTGAGGTAAGACCCACTCCAGGTGCCAATCGAACTTTCCAAACCGACGTAAATCAATATCACCAACAGAAATGGCCAAGCAATGCTCCACTGAACGCGATCATGGCGAGGCTGAAAATTTTGAACGGGCGGTGCTTGCCATGCCAGAACAATGGCTAAAATAGCTCCTATTGCTACCAAGCCAAAGGCCCAGCGCCACGGTAATGCGGCATTGATCAGAGGAGCGCTAAGCGCCCCAACCCCAAAGGTGGCATTGGCCCAATTTAAGACGGTGATTTTGTGGCGAGGATGTAGCTCTCCCACCAAGTTATTGCAGTGGAAGTTGAGAATGCCGTCGCCCCAACCCAGCAGGAGGGCAGCACCCCCAATCCATGCAAATGCAGGGGCACAAGCGGCGGCGATAAAGGCAACGCCAATGGCAGCAAAGGCGAAGGTGAAGACAGGATGGCGATATTTTTGGCGAGAGACCCAAATTAATCCCCCTAAGCTGCTAACCAAAAAGAGGGTATAAAACAGGCCAATATTGACGTCTGCACCAAAGGTATCCGTCCACTGCTGAAGAAAGGCACCGGGCATGGCAACCACAATGCCGTGAAGGTAGAGACCGAGAAAGCCTGCCGCTGTTAAACGGCCCTGGCTTGTTGGAGTAGATTGATTCAATCGCTCAAGGAGATAGATAGATCAGGCATTAGGTGTTGATTTACCAAGTCAGTGCCGAAGTGACGGGCTAAATCCTGGATTAGAGCATAGGGTACAGGAATTCCCTGTTGCATGCGTGTTTGCTCTGTTACCACTTCCAACTCGCCGGGGAAATAGATGGGCTGTTGGGGGTCGAGGCGTGGGGTTTGTTTGAGGGTTGCGATCGCATCCCCCACCCGCTCTGCAAATTCCTCTGGATCAGACCAGACGGTTAGATCCATCACCCAGAAAAAATGCCCCGTACCGTTCATGCGATCGTGTCTAGACTTGGTTTTAAATAGAGCCGCCGCCGTTCCCAAGAGTGGTCCACAGAGCAGATCCGCAACCAGAGCCATCCCTGCTCCTTTGGGCGAAGCGGCCTGATTGACCGCCACCGCTTGGGCTTTAGAGGTGGTCTCGCCTGCCGCCGTTAAGCCCCACTCAGGTGGGATAGGCAGCCCTTGATAGCCGAAATGCTTAATCTTGCCGCCACTCACGGTTCCCGCCGCCATATCCAAGACGATGGGCATGTCCCCGTTGGGAATGCCCCAGGAAAAAGGGTTATTGCCAAGGCGAGCCTCTTTGCCACCATAGGGGGCTAAGTCCACAACATTGGTGTCGCTGGTGGCAAAGCCGATCATCCCGGCGGCGGCGGCCATCCGCGTATAGTAGCCTGCCATGCCAAAGTGATTGCTGTTCGTGACACCCACCACGGCCATGCCCATTTCCTGAGCCTTTGTAATTGCCTGTTTCATGGCTATCTGACCGGCATACTGCCCAGGTGCGCGATCGGCTTCAATCCGGATCATGGTGGGGCGATCCGTTTGGATATGTAGCTTGGGCTGAGGATTGATTCGACCGCTCCGAAGACTTTTGTCATACCCCATAATCTGCTGCAACCCGTGGGAATCCATGCCCCATAAATTGGCTTGGACTAAGTGATCGGTGATCGCAGTAGCGACCTCGGATTGCAGAGGATAGTTCGCTAAAACAGCGGTGATAAAGGCGCGAAGCTGAGCGGCAGAAACCTGAATCGGTGGGTTCATAGGGGGTAGGGCTGGTAGGTATCTTCAGTCTGGTAGGTGAGGATTTTAGGGGATTCAGGAGGTTGGACCCATCGTTGGGTGCGCACCCGCCAGCCTGGAATGCCACCTGGGGGAGCAGGTAAGGATTGGATCACCTCAGAGTTTAGCGAGATCGTGTCAGGAATGGGGGTTGGTCCCCAAAGACTGGCAGTAGCTGTCAATTGCGCCTCATCCACCTGTAGGCGCAGCTGGAGAGGAACGGTATGCAGATTACGAACGACCAGATCCTTATAGCCATAGACAACGGCTGCATCTTGGCCCAGGGTAAAAAAGCGATCGTCGCCATAGGTATCGACGCTGTGATTGGACCGTTCTAAAATCTCCAAATTGCCCGCCAGAAAGGCGCCAAACAAGGTGGTAGAAATTTGGCACAGCCCCCCACCAGCATCCGTTGTCAGTTGGCCTCGGATCAGCATGGGGCCAGCCCGAAAGCCATTTTGAATCGTGGGTTGAGGGATGCGTCGCCAAAAGCCAAAGATTTGCTGGGGCTGAAGAATCAGGCCATCTACGAATTGAGCGGCTAAGCTCATATTGATCAGCCGATTTTGGTGGAGGTTATTCGCGGAAGACCGTTGCTTGATGGGGGTTTGACATTGACTCCAGAGATGGTTAAATCTGGAGGAGTTTATCGGCTTTTGCTGTTGTGCATACGGCTGGCCATAGCCCCGCCGCATCTCTTTGAGGGATTGACGCATTCGGCACTTGAGTAGTCGCAGGTGGGTTCGCCAAGAAGAGGCCGTCAATCCTTCAGCTCCGTTGTGGTTAATGGGCATTATTGTAAACCGATGATCTGGTGTGCGCCTGGTCATCCAAGACTTATCTGGGGGATTTGAGGAAATGACATTATCGACGCCCAAGCGCCTGGCCTGGCGAGATGAACTCAAAGCGAGTCTGCATTTTTCGCAAACGGCGGCAACGACCTTGCCCCTGGGGGATGAGGACTGCGATCGCATCACCGCTGCCCAAACCCATTTTCCCTTTATGGTGCCAGAGAGCTATGCCCAACTGATCGATTGGCAAGACCCTACCGATCCGCTGCGGCAGTTGCTCTTACCGTCGGTGTATGAACAGGATGATCAGGGCTCTCTCGATACCAGTGGTGAAGCTTTATCGACGGTGGTGCCTGGATTACAACATAAGTACGAACAGACCGCCGTTTTGATTGTCACTCAAGCCTGTGCGGGCCATTGCCGTTATTGCTTTCGTCGTCGTCTGATGAGTAAAGATGTGATGACCAAAGAAACCATTGAGGATTTGCAGGGTGCGATCGCATATATCCAAACCCATCCTGAAATCGACAATGTGCTGATGTCTGGGGGTGATCCGATGGTGTCCAGTACCCGCCGTCTCGCCAATTTACTGGCAGCCCTGGCCGAGATTCCCCATCTCTGGCAAATTCGGATTAGCACCAAACTGCCTGCCTTTCTTCCCAGCCGTTTCACTTCTGATCCTGAGTTGTTGCAAGTATTAGCCCAGTATCAAGAGCGATTCCAAATCGTCTTTCAGTGCCACTTCGATCATCCTCGCGAAATCACCCCAGCCGCAGAACAGGCCCTAGCAGTTTTGCGAAACGCAGGCTGTCTGCTAACGGCCCAAATTCCCCTGATGCAGGGGGTCAACAGTTCCGTTGATGTGATGGAAACCTTGTTTAAGCGGCTGCATCGCCTTAGCGTTCTGCCTCAATATCTCTTCCATCCTCGCCCCGTTAAACATGCCCTTCATTTTCAACTACCGATTCTGGAAGGACTCAAGCTAGTCGAAGGACTGCGCCAACGCTGTAATGGCTCTGTTAAGCGATTTCGCTATATCCTCACCCATGAAGACGGCAAGCTAGAACTTGTCGGACTTACCCCTGGCCCTGAACCACAGCTGATTGGGCGTTGGCACCAGCGGCGGCGGGGCAATCATCATCCTGACATTCTGTTTTTGCCGATTGCTTCACAAACAGTCTGGCTACCAGACGCCCTGCCAGCATGAAGATTGGTCTTCTGTTTGACTCTCAAGCGGAGCTGATGGCTGCGCCCAAGGCCCAAGTCAACACTCATTACCACTGGCGTGAACCGGAAGAAGTAGCGGCGGTGACCCAGGCCCTCACCGATTTGGGTCATACCGTCGATGCTATTGGGTCCCTAGAGAATTTGCTGCGCTGGCAGCAGCAAGACTTGCTCGATCTAGTGTGGAATTTATCCGTGGGTGCTCTGTCCCGCAATCGTACAGCCCTAGCCCCCGCACTGTTAGAACATCTAGGCATTCCCTATACCGGGGGTGATGCAGCCACCAAAAGTTTGACCTTAAATAAAGACTGGCTTAAGCCAGTTCTGGAATGGTGCAACATTGCCACGCCACCCTGGCGTCGCTTTGGTTTGGGGGAATCGATTACAGAATTACCTCCTTGGCCCGTATCGCTACTGAAACCCACCTGTGAAGGTTATTCTTTAGGACTTCAAAGGTTCGAGACCCAGGATGGGTTAGCGGTATTGCAGAAACAGGTGCAGCAACTGCAATCCCAGTTTCAAACCGCAGTGCTCTGTGAACCTTTGATTGTGGGACGAGAAATCACGGTTGGGGTAGTCGGCAATCTTGAACCTAGTTTGGTGGGAGCCGTTGAAACGTTGACCACTTCAGGTCAGGCTTTGCAGGAGCAGGTGTTAGATCTGCAAGCGAAGCGTCAGGGTGGGTTTCAGAAAGTCAATGTTGATCTAGCCGATTCAGACTTACAGTCTCTGCGGAGTGCGGCTTTGAAGTTGATGAGTCTGTTGCAACCTCTGGATTATGCGACTTTCGATTTTCGGTTAGACCAACAGGGGCAAGCCTATCTGGTGGATGTGAATGCTGATGCGACGTTACATCCTTTGCGATCGCTGGCCCAAATCGCCCAAGCCCAAAATCTAACCTATGCACATTTGATCCAGCTGATTCTGACTACGACGGGGCAGCGATGGAAGCTAGAACTCGAAGACCCATCAGCCTCATAAGCATGAATGAGAATAACAGTTTTGACTCAGATCGATGGATCAGGGTTATGGGTCGTTATGGCAAAGATATGAGCTAGCGCATCTCTGGCAATTTTTAATCCAGTTTTCCACAGGATGGCTTGAGTTTGGGGAATGCTAGGGATATCTCAGCAGTATTGATCTGATATATCTTCTGCACTGTCTTAAAACCTCAATCGCTATGGTGAAACAACGAGAATATCGCCACCGTTCTCCACTGGCTTTTCTTGTGGCCTTGGGACTCAGTGTGTTCCTCTCACTATCGTCACTGGCTCCGAGTCAGGCCATTCATTGGTCTGAGGTCCCTGATCCACGCCAAGACAATAATTGGGTTATGGATACAGGAGATATCCTCAGCTTTGAAAGTGAAGCGAAGCTCAATCAGATGATCTCGGCCTTGGAAGCCAAGAACGGGATCGAAATGGTAGTGGTGACTGTGCCGGAGGTTGCTCCTTTGGGAGACACATACGAATTTGCCCTGACCCTTTTCAACACTTGGAAAATTGGTAAGAGGGGACAAAACAACGGTGTGGTATTTCTGGCTTCTAAGCAGGAAGGTCGTGCAGCCGTAGAAAAGGGATCCGGTTTACGATCTGACCTGACTTATGAACAGGTCAATAACATTATTCAGACTCAGATCACGCCTCAATTCGAGCAAGGTAATTTTGATACAGGTATCGTCAATGGCGTTCAGGCCATGATCCAAATTCTGGAGAATAAAAGCGAAGACTCAATTTCGTTTTTCCAGATCGTGCTGCTGATATTGGGAGCTGTCATTTGGGCCTATATTGCTAAAACCCTATGGAAAGTCTTGAGGTAATTTCTTGAATGGTCACTCTGATGCAAAGATTCTGCCCAGTTGCTGTAGGAGTTGGGTCGATTCACACAACGGAAGGTTTTGAAGAAAGGCTAGAGATGGTGGATAAGGGGGAGTAGATATTCAGAATGACAAACCCCGTTTTGGGAACGAAACGATAGGAATATCCAGTCATCACTGATTAAAAGTTTGATCAAGACTCAATTTTGATAGAAATATGCTGCTCAATCGTCTAAAACGTCTTAGATATAAGCTGCTGATATCCTTTTTGACTCTGGTGTTCGGCCTGCTGCTGTCTTTATCTTCCCTAACACCGAGTTGGGCCATTTCTGTATCTGAAATACCTAATCCTCGCCAAGACAACAATTGGGTGATGGATATGGCCGACTTGCTCAGTCTTAACGGTGAGAAAAATCTGAATCAGATGATCACAGCACTGGAGAAGACGAACGGTGCAGAAATTATTATCGTGACAGTTCCCGATACCCAATCGTCAGCATCTCCCCAAGCATTTACGACAGAGTTATTTAACACCTGGGGTATTGGCAAAACGGTCCATGATAACGGTGTACTAGTATTGGTCTCAAAGAAAGATCGCCATATTGAAATTGAGACAGGTTATGGCATAGAGGTAAGCTTACCTAATACCAAAATTGAAAATATTATTCGCACTGAGGTGCTTCCAGCTTTCGAGCAGGATGATTATGAAACAGGAATTGTTAACGGTACTCTAGCAATCGCCATAGGGATTGAGCCTGAGATAGTCTTACCGAAAGTTTTAAATCAACAGGCAACAACCCTACGGAAAACTCATATAACGAAAGAGAGGCCACCGACTACACGTAAACAAGCAGAACTTAAGCGCAGACATAATCGTTTGATTGCTAAGCAACAACGGCAAGTTCAGGTGCGCAAGGAACAACGACAACGGTTACCGATCTACAAGCAGCTGACGATTATTGGGGGATTGATCACTCTCATGGGCTTGAGCTTATTATTGTTCAGGGCACGACGACGACTTCACGCAGAGCCATTTAGTACTACAAGAGATCTGCAAGAAAATCCTCTTAATAGAAGAGGGACCCTAACAATTGCGAATTTGCAGCTCCAGTCGATTGACTCGATTACCATGTGCGAAATGTTGGCCGCGATGGGTTTGGCAACAATGAGTGCAGGGTTGATGGGTTGGGTTGTTGTCGTTTTGATGAGATCAGTTTGGTTCTTTTTTGCACTACCCGCAACGGTAGTAGGATTAATTGAAGCCCAGTCTCTGCTATTGCATCTAGTCGCTCAACTATTTTCCCAGTTTCAGTCGAACCTCTGCCAACGTCTCAATTTGAAAGTCATATCGTCGAGAACAGCCTACCCGACCACATCGGCTTTTCAATACGTGAATGTATTAGCTTTGGGACTTGGCATTCTATGTTTGGTGCTCTACACAGTGCCTGCCCAAATGAGTGCCACTGATCCAAACAGCACTTTTGCCGCAGATGTGATATCCGCTCAGCTTGCTGTAGTTTTTTCCCTCATCGTTTCCCTGTTGTGTTTTAAAGACCTTTACCCGAAAAAGTGGACATTTTCGAAGAGTCCATAACCAAGAAGATGTTTAGATGAGTCAAAAGCCTACAGACTATTTTTTCTCATTTCAAATAGCACAATGGTATCTCGTTATCAGTCTGTTCCATCAGCAGGCTGTGGAAGCATTTAACAAGAAGCTCAAGTTCCGTCAGGTTGAACTTCGTAGTTCTAGCCTTGATTCCAAGTCGGGAAGTTTTTTTCGTAGTTTGTCTAACTTCAGCTTGGGTGAGGTAGTAGTGGAGGTGAGAGCTTCAGATGGTATCGCTTTACTCAGTTTTGTCAATTTAGGATTTAATCTGGGGAACTTATGAGTAGACTTCATTGCTGATTTGAACCGTATTCTGCAATTCCTTGACAACTCACTCTCTATAAACCGTGAACCTGACAACAATTAGACATCGCCACCGTTCTTTAATGACTTTTGTCTTAGCTATAGGACTCAGCCTATTGCTATCGCTATCGGCACTTGTCCCAAGCAGGGCAATTCCGGTTGCTGAGGTTCCCAATCCTCGCCAACAGGATAGTTGGGTGACAGATATGGCTGATTTACTCAGCCCTGATAGCGAAGCGAAGCTGAATCAGATGATTACGGCGTTGGAAGAGACCAATGGTGCCGAAATTGCAGTGGTGACTGTCCCTGACACCAAACCATCTGCATCGCCCAAAGCGTTTGCGACAGAGCTATTTAACACCTGGGGAATTGGCAAAAAAGGTGAAGACAACGGCATTTTATTTCTGGTTTCGAAGAATGAACGCCGGACAGAAATTGAGACTGGATATGGAGTAGAATCCATTCTCCCCGATGCGCAGGTAGGTAACATTCTTCGCACCCAGGTCACCCCTTCCTTTAAGCAAGGTAATTTTGATGTAGGTATCGTCAATGGAACCCAGGCGATCATCCAAGTTTTAGAGAGCGATACGTTTGAACCCAAAGCACCTATAGAAGAAACTACTCAACCATCAACACCCTCAACACCAACCGAGAGAGTACAAGCAGAAAAGACGCCTTGGCAAACTCAGGCAGGATTTATAGCCCTCTTGATGGTGATGGCAAATAGGATGTTGGCCTATCGAGCCAAAATTACAAATCAAGTTTTTCGAATTGCTCCTGTGGGCCGCACAACCTTAAAATCCCGGCGATGGGTGTGTTTTTGGATCAATAAACTTCGGAACTTTGCTGAAGACGATGTTCAGAAACGACTGAGCCGACAAGGTGTTGTACTGAATGCTGTAAAAGTATTTCAAACTTGGTGGCTGTTCTACGGTGTATCCACTGTTTTGGTGTTGTTTGCTTATTTGATGCAGGTCGAAATGCTGTGGTATTTCTGCCTGGCATGGGTGTGGTTCATTTATGAGTTGCTGGGCTGTATTAGACGTGACCATTGCGATACAGACATACCACCGAAATTAATTGAAGTACATGCAATGGCATTTATCGTCACCTTGTTTGGTGGCGGTTGGTTACAGATGATTCATCCTTATCTACCTGGGTTGCTCGCCCTGCCATTTATCATTGCTTGTGCTGCTGCACTACAGTTGATCAGGCAGCTATCAGAACAGGGCGAAGTGCGATGCCAGTGTCAATCTTGTGATCGTCCGTTGCAACGTCTGGATGATGACACACTCTATTCCTATCTCAATGCATCCGAGCAAAATGCTTTAGAGGGGAAACATGCAGTGTATGAAGGCTGGCAATGTCCAAACTGTAGTTCAGGGCCATCAACGGATGGCTTAGCATTGCATTTGTTCTCTGAGCAAATACCGATCCTGAAAAGATGGAAGTTTAATCAGGGTGGGGGTGGCTCTTCCTCATCGGGTAGCTACTCGGGTGGCTATAGCGCGTCTAACTATAGCGGCGGCAGTGACTATGGGGGCAGCAGCGGCGGTAGCGACTTTGGTGGGGGTAGCAGTGGTGGCGGCGGAGCAGGTGATAGCTGGTAATCGCCGTCTTGACTCTCATTTTTCCGAAATATAGATTGATTCTGGGGGAATTGATTGATATATCCTGATTATTTCTATAAATATTGCTCTAGGTATCTATGCCTTGCCCAAAAGTTCTTAAATGAAGCGCTGGCAAAGCATACACACATCTCCTGTGGATCTCGTACCATTCTGCATTTGCCCCCCCAGCCCCCCAGCCTTGGGGGGCGAAACCCAAAATACAACTTATTTCCCCCCAGAATATAGCCTTCGGCATTCAAGAAAGGGAGGGTAGGGGGGCCAGTGCAATATCTTTGACGTTCTCTCTAATTTTTATGTGCATCCTAGCTTCTTTCAAAGCATAGGGCCTAACAACTATAAGGTTTACAGGAGTTGCGGGTAAAGCATAGCTCTAGCCATTTCTGACCGACTTAATCTTTGCTAATTGTGTTTTTAACAAGACTGGAATATCACTATCGTTCCCTATTGACGTTTGTCATTACTGTGGGGATAAGCGTGTTGCTATCACTATCCTCCCTTGCTCCGAGTCGGGCCATTCCGGTATCTGAAGTATCCGATCCACGCCAAGATAATCAGTGGGTGATGGATCGGGCGGACATCCTCAGCCCAGAGGCTGAGGCACAGATGACTCGGATGATTTCTGGGTTGGTCGCTGAGCGGGGGACCGAAATGCTAGTGGTGACTGTACCGGATATCAAGCCTTTGACTTCGCCTGAGGAGTATGCGTTTGAGCTGCTCAATACTTGGGAAAGCGATAAACAAGCGTTGAGTGACTGTGTACTATTGCTAGTCTCTCAGGATGGTCCACATGCAGTAATTGAACGAGGAGAAGGGGTCAAAACGATTAACCTCTCATTGGGTAAAATCAATGACATTATTACGACCCAAATGTATCCTGCTTTTAGCCAAGGTTCTTTTGAGTTGGGTATTGTCAATGGCACCCAAGCAGTAACCCAAGTCCTGGAACGGGAGGACCCATCAGAGATTTATACCCTGCCACCAGACGTTCCTATCCCTGTCTACATATTGATGGCAATCATAATGGGGATGGCGTGGTTTTTCTTGGCCTTAGGCTTGTTAGGGATTGCCATTGTTGTCGTGGTCATGACTCCAGCTGTTGTCTTGATGAGTGTATTCCGCAAAAGTCAATTTCTGCCAATATCTCCAGAGGGGCGTATAACCCTACCCACCCGAGGTAGTAGGTTGTGGCTGATACGGACATTGATAAAGCAATGGTTAATTAAAGTGAGTGAAGCGGTTACTCCTCAACAAGCTCCCCCCATTGCCACGGGAATGTACTTCACTCACCCACTGATTCAAAGTTGGTGGATTCTCTTCTTCCTATATTCAGTTGTAGGGTTGATGTTTCCCTCTGTTAATCAAGGTCAAATGATTCAAGGTCAAGAATTTGTGTTGTGCTGGCTTGGCGTTTGGTTGGGGTATGAACTGTGGTGTTGTGTGAAAGACAAAGGTGAGCTAGTGAGGGCACTCAAGCGGTTCTTCAAGGGACTGTTCTTCAGTACTTTCATCGCCTTAAATCTCGTAGTGATCGGGGCCAGTGTTTTTAAGGTGCCTATCCTTGGTACAGGATTCCTCCGTTACTCAATCACCGCTTTTGGGGGGGCGTGGGCGGGGACGTTACTGTTGTTGCGATCGCTTGTTCGCTAACCGAGGGACACCTTACGCCAATTCAAAAATCTGTACCCATAGTTTTCTAGTTTTAGGTGTTGATCTTGCATGGAACAAAAGGCTCAGAAGAGAAGCTAGAGATAGCAAGGTCGCGGTATTTAAGCCACTCTGCAGAATAATAGGCACCATCTGGGGAACGCTAGGGATATCTAGTGATGATTGCTCCAAAGCCTTAGTCCAAACCTAAGCTGAATCAAAATATGTTTCTCACCAGACTTAAACAGCGAGAACGTTCGCTGCTGACATTCATTTTGGCCTTGAGCTTCAGCCTATTTCTTTCGATATCTTCCCTAACACCGAGTCGGGCCATTCCCGTATCTGAAGTACCTAATCCACGCCAGGACAACAATTGGGTGATGGATATGGCCGATTTGCTTAGTCCTGACAGTGAAGCACAGCTGAATCAGATGATCTCTGACTTGGAAAAGACTGATGGTGCAGAAATTGCGGTGGTGACGGTTCTCGATACCAAACCTTCCGCATCCCCCAAAGCGTTTGCGACCGAACTATTTAATACCTGGGGGATTGGCAAAAAAGGCGAAGACAACGGCATTTTATTTCTCGTTTCTAAGAATGAACGTCGCACAGAGATTGAGACTGGATATGGTGTAGAGTCCATTCTCCCCGATGCGCAGGTGGGTAATATTCTGCGCACCCAGGTCACTCCTTCCTTTAAGCAAGGCAATTTTGATGCAGGTATCGTCAAAGGAACACAGGCCATCATTCAGGTTTTAGAAGGTGGAGCTGTTGATTCTCCAACGCGTGAGCAGTCAGGAGAGTCTGTTGATTTACGCTGGTTAGCTTGGATCTTTTTCAATATCGACCGGATTGCTATTGCGCTAGTTAGTCTGTTTGCGATCGCAATCTTCAGCGCCATGTCTTTTGTACTGAAGAGAATCTTTCAACATAGCCATCACTATCAGATGTCTCCGGTTGACCGTACGGTCTACTGGGGGCGGACCCGAGATCTACTGCCAATTCACTGGTGGGTTGAGCAGCTCCGCAGGCTAGCTGGAGATACTGCTGGAGATACTGATCCGTCACCTGAAGGGGTTCACTTCAGACCTTTAAGAAGAGGAATGATCATTAATCCGACCCAGGATGTATTTAAAGGGTGGTGGACGGTTTTTGGGGCCATCATTGTACTCTGGTTTGCACTCTCCATCATTGAAAGCCTGATATTACTGAGATTTCAGTGGGCATGGTCATCTGCCCTCTTTAAAAGCGGTATAGCACTGAAATTTTTGTTGGCTTGGGGTTGGTTGGGTTACGAGCTGTGGTGTTGTACTCGGCGTGATATGTCGAAAACGGGCGCAATCAAGACACTCTTCAAGAAAATGTCTGGCTTTATCATCGCCGCTATTATTGTGGGCATTGCAATCCCCATAGAGCCAATTGTCTTGCCGGGTTTATTGACTGCGTTTGGTGGAGCCTGTGCCTGGTCATTACGGCTGCTACGCTCTCTCTCTCGCAACCTTGAGGTACGGTGTCAATCCTGTCAGGGGTCTATGCAGTTGATGGCGGGGCAAGCCCTAGATCGACATCTCAGACCTGCAGAACGCGTGGCAAGGGAACTCGGGAGTACCCATTACGAAGGTTGGCAATGCCCAACCTGTGGTCCTGCTCAAGCAGATAACGGGTTCGCTCTGCATTTATTTGAGGCAGTGATCCGGCCTAAGGCGTTTTCACGTTGTGAGGACTGTGATGCTTTAACGGTGGTGAGTACTGTAGAAACCCTGCAACTGGCGACCACCCAGTCTCAAGGCGAAGTTCTAATGACCAGCGAATGTGCGTGCTGCCATCAGAAACAAGAAAAAAGAGCGAAAACGGCTCGTCTCTCCTATCCATCAGAGGAGCCCACCTCCAGCCTGTTTAGCAATAGTAGCCCTAGCTCGTCCAGCTCTTCCAACAGCTCCTCTAGCTCCTCTAGCTCCTCTGGCTCTAGCTTTGGTGGGGGTAGTAGCGGCGGCGGGGGAGCGGGGGATAGCTGGTAGTCGCCTGCTGTTGATTTGTTTGAGTCCTTTTTGTATTCATTGTTTTTACGCCTATGAATTCTGACAACATTATTCCTGAAGAGTTAGTGCCGATTGTTTTAGAAAAAGCAGGTCAGCTCTATCTCCAACAAACGGGTCCCCAGGGGTATTCTCTGGAACAATTGATGGATGCGGGGTCAGAGGCCCAAATCCCGCCTGAGATGATTCAGCAGGCTTACCAACAGCTACAGCAAGACCAAGCAGCCGCCAAGCAACGTCAGGCCACTCGGCGACAGCAATTGAAGATCGGAGGTGCGATCGCAACCACCATCACAGTCCTCGGAGCACTCTGGTTTGGCGGCACCTACAACCATCTCAACGCTGCCAAGTCAACGGTTGAGGGGAAGTGGGCGCAAGTGGAGAACCAACTTCAACGTCGGGCTGATTTAATTCCTCAACTGACTCAAGTGGCTCAGTCCTACGCCAGTACGGAGAAAGCGATGATCCAGGAGCTAACGCGTGCTCAGGCTGCTTTTTCCCAGGCAGAAACGATGGCTCAACAGGCAGCTGCGAATCAGACGATGCAGGATGCGATCGCAAACTTTCAAACGCTAGCCGCTCGCTACCCCTCATTGCAGTCTAGCCAACTCTTTATCAACCTCCAGTACGAAATCGCTGGAACTGAAAACCGCATCGCCACCGAACGGATGCGATATAACCAAGCCGTCCAAGCCTATAACCAGTCACTCCAAGCCTTTCCTACAGCTCTGGTGGCGCAGACAATGGACTTTAAGTCGCACCCCTATTTTCAGCGCAGTTCTAACTAGCGATCGGCCATCACCTTATCTAATCCTTGAAGACACCTCCTCTAACCCCAGCATTCCACAAGCGCTGATACACCTGTGGAAACTAGTCCCATGAAAACAGTGCTGTTAGAAATGGCTACTGAGTCTATCAACTCCGTACTCTAACCCCTAAGAAGGGCCGTTCAAATCGTATCCTGTTGGGAGCTGCCATTTGGGCCTATATTGCTCAACCCCTCTGGAACGTCTTTAGATCATCCTTAGAATAGTCATGCTGGTGAAAAGAGTCTATCCAGTTGCAGTGGGAATTGGGTTATTGCAGACAACGAAAGATTTTGAGCAAAAGCTAGAGATAGCAGGGGATGGTGAGTAGATGCCCAGAATGACGAACCTCGTTGTGAGAACGATAGGAATATCCAGTCATAACGAACGAGAGAAATCAGAGTGAGCTTATACTAGCCAGATGGCAGAAACTCATTGTGGCATCTACAAAAAATGCCCCCTGACTAGCAGGGGGCAAACAAAGGAATTCATAATAAAAAGTGTTAGACCGCTAGAGGCTCCTGAGGTTCCTGAACATGATGTTCGGGCTGAATATGCTCTTCAGGATGCACCTTCGCCAGCAAATCTCTGAGGGAAGCGCCCTCAATCACCTCCGACTCCAGCAACTGCTCCGAAATCGTCTCCAGCAGCTCCTTATTCTCCTTGAGAATACTCAGGGCTTCT
>NZ_JANQOY010000063.1 GCF_028285565.1 Acaryochloris sp. IP29b_bin.148 | reverse complement strand
TCGCTTAGTTTAATTCTTGTTACCCTAGGTCGCTTTGTCACCGCTGAATTCTAAAATGTGTCGCAAGATACACTAATCAGGTAGCTATGGAACGTGTTTTCGGACAGCTAAGATCGCATGCCATTACTGCAGTTGTCGCTTTACCTTTGGGTCTAGGATGTCTTGTCAGCAGTTCAGCTCTGGGGCAATCTTCTATTGACTATGAGATTTGGGGATCAGATCAGTCCAATTCTAGAGCTGATGCTGAGGCACCCGGGGTGAGCGGGAGTTGGCTTTGGATTTGGGACAGTCAGGATATCCAAGGGAAACTGAAGGCAAACAAGACCCCGCAGCCGCTTGGCTGCGATGGGAACAACACCACGGGAGCAGGTCCATGTAATCTCTACGATGTGTTTCCGAGCAATCTGGCTGAGCATGATAGTGATGGTGCTACAGGCAAAACGCTGGAAGATTTGTCTGGGTTTGGACGACTACACGGTATGTTGCCCGATCCGCAAAATCGCTACATGAACTTGAATATTTTTGCCCCAGATGGTGGCTATGTAGGGATTATGGATGGCGAGAGTAAAGCTGCGATCGCGCTCTTCCGGGTGTCAGGTACCTCTAGTGGTCGTTCTGTTCACATGTCTTTCTGGAATGCAGATGGTTCAGCACTGTTGGTGGCCAACCTGCATGGCAAAGTTCTAGAGCGGATTGACGTTGAACGGGACAGCGATGGCAAAATTACCCAAGCAACTCTGAATCGGTCTGCAGCTTTGGGAGTGGGTAAAGGCTTGCAGATTACCGATCAGCCTAAGGTCTATCTTGGGAACAACGCTCAAGGGCAGCCGATGCTCGGCAGTATTTTAGGGGCTTACGACACAGATGCCCTAGGGGATTTAACCCCGAAAGGGGACTGTAAAGAGAATGGGTGCACTGCTGAGGCTGACGGTGACCAAGGGGGACGCCCCAACAACGTCATTATTTGCCCCATTGTTTCTGACAGCAATAAGGCTTATATCACCTTTGGCGCTGGTGGGCTACTGGTGGCAGATACAACAACGACACCGATGACCATTGTGGGTGAATACGGCAATCAAGCCATCAACGGTGCAGGCTGTGGCGGTGTGCAGGTCAACAAAAATATGTGGTTGAATGCAGGAGTTTCAGCCTCTAGTGCAGGGGCAACCCAATCCACCTTTACCATCTACACACTGGATGACTCAGCCTTTAGCTCCACCACAAGTCAGCCTGAACCGCAGGTGATCTTTAGAGACAGCACCAATACTGCCACCATCGGCAGTGCTCAGGGCGCAGCGGCCAACGACACAGGCCAACTGCCCGGAACCACCACTCGGCGTGATTCCCACGGTATGGCCAAAACAACTTCGGGCAAATTCATCCACACTGTAGACCGCATTCAAAACACGGTGGACGTCATCAACACAGAGACGCTTGAACGAAGTACTTATGACCTCACCTCTGCCAATGGAAAAGGTCAAGGACTGGGAGCCTGTGCTGCTACATCGGTGTCAGATGACCCTGCGTTACCCAAAAACGATCCAGCGCCCGATCTCTTGGAAGCAACGCCCGACGGTCAGTATTTGGTGGTCGCCCTTCGAGGGCCTGTCCCCGTCTCGGTGAATCATTCTGCCCAGGGGAGTTGCCCTGGTGTTGGCTTAATCAAGCTGACTCAGAACGGGGCCTCAGGACGTTTGTTTGGCGTGCTGAGATCGACGAACACGGTTGATAATGCTACAGGCAGTGCACCAGGAGGACATTCCTATACAGGGCTGGAGCGCAGTGATGTACATGGAGCGGCGGTGCGACGGAAGTCGCCTCTTCGCTGAGCAGGCCAAAAGACTTACTGCTGAAACTGTCGATATACCAACGATCCAGCAATGAAAGCGCCTACAAACAGTACCGGATTCCAAATTCCTAGTACGAGGGCTGTGAGGCTGGGACCGGGGCAGTAGCCTGCGATGCCCCAGCCAATTCCAAAGATGATGGCTCCGGTGATCAGTTTCCGGTCAATGTCTTTGCGGTTGGGCATGCTGAAGGTACTGGCCAGCACGGGCTGCTTGCGACCCAAAACCCAGCGAAAACTCAAAAGCGTTACCCCCACGGCCCCTCCAAGCACGAAAATGAGGGTTGGGTCCCACTTTCCCGCAATATCTAGGAATCCGATCACCCGTTCTCGATCCACCATTTGGGATAGGCCGAGTCCTAGGCCAAATAAAATGCCGGAGAGTAAGGCGATCAACTGTTGCTGCATCCTATTCTCCTCACAATCCGCCTGGTAGAACGTGGTGGGTGAGAAAGACCGTTGCGATCGCGCTCGCCATAAAAGTCAAGACTGCAACCAGCGATCGCAGAGATAGGCGACCCAAACCACAGACACCGTGACCACTGGTACATCCATTTCCCATCCGTGTACCAAATCCAACGAGGAAACCACCGCCCAGCATTGCCCACGGTGTAAAGGTAGAGATGGGGGTGGGCTGAGCCGCAAGAACATACTCATAGAGGGCACTGCCCATTAGCATCCCAACGATAAATATCCACCGCCAGCTTTCCGCAGATTTGAAGCTAATTGCACCATTCACAATGCCGCTGATTCCGGCAATACGGCCATTAAATAGCAGCAACAAGGTTGCACTGACACCAATTAATATCCCCCCGAAGAGGGCCGTTAGTTCATTGAAGCCAATCACTTAAAACCACTAGTCTGCAGGGTTGGGGATGTTGCT
>NZ_JANQOY010000047.1 GCF_028285565.1 Acaryochloris sp. IP29b_bin.148 | reverse complement strand
TGAAGTCGGCACTATCTAGAATGGCTTGTTGCCAGGTTTGTGATTGTTGAGCTTTTGATGTCCCAAATTGATTGGCTAGATTCAAAACTTTACCCCCGTCTTATTGAGGTGTTGAAAGATGCACCTCCATCAATCAAAAAATTCCCACTTATCAGGAAATTTAACCAAATTTCTAGTCTATCGTGGACATACAAGTAGTAAATTATGTCGTCGCAAGAAAGCTGGCTCAGCTTTCTCGTTTGGAGAATCTTTTGTAGCTAATAGGGATAATGGAAGGGGTGCGATGTAGCAAGTCGAGTGTGAAAGGAGGTAACAACTTTTATGTAATTGAGTGGAGATAATTCTCCCAACAATACCTGTCCCTCGTTCTTTCGGCTTTTGTGGAAAGGTCTGAAAGTCACTGTCTGTAACCATTCATTGATCCAGCAATCAATAGATTCTGTAGCCAGTCGCCATGGTACTGAAACCCATTGAGATCTTTGAATGGAGAACACCGCTTTGGATCTTTGGATGCCGTTCTCTTTCCGTAGGGATGAAAATTCCAAATCAACGCCATGGATCTCAAGTACAATCGAGCAGCATCCTTATAACCGTGAAAGTATTGCATCGTCCTTAATAGACGGTCTTGATAATTCATCAATCTGTCCCCTGAAAAGATGATCTTCCAGGCACAATGAGCCTGCTCCCAGCCCTCCAAGGCGACCGTTTCAGGCTGATAGCCTGGATTGAGATTGAGTACTTCGTTTCTAAAAGTGCCATACTCGTTCAATAAGTCTGGGGTTTCAGCACTCTCGACAATATCCACCCCTATAAAACAGCCAGCACCCACTGTCGTCGGGATACTGAAATGGAAGGCAAATGGTTTTGCGCCTAGGATGGGTAATTTTCATGATGACCAAGAGTGAGGGATCATGGACTCTACATGCTACAGAATACAGTTGTGTTACGGGATTGAGCCGTTCACTTCATAAAATCCGCAAGAACGAGCGATATCTAAGGTCAGGTGTCATTAAAATCCTGAGTCAACCTGACCTATTACTGAGTCAACCAGACATCATCTGGAACAATCCCAGATCGTCCTGTAACTCGCTTCTAGCGGTTATTTTGTCATAAAGGCGGCACCCAGATTCGAACTGGGGATAAAGGCTTTGCAGGCCCCTGCCTTACCACTTGGCTATGCCGCCGTTTGCGAGCTTAATCATCGCTAACCTTTAGAGTAGCAAGAGGATAAAAGCTCAGCGATCATCAACTTTAACATGGTTTAGAAGATAATGGCTGCATGACAATAGGCATTGCCTGAATCATGCCTTCAGACAATTCAGTCCAGCAGCCTATAGATGTCTTAGAACGACTTACAATCCTTCCTTGGGAACCAGTTCCCACCATCCGAGGGATGGACCAATAAAGCGCACTACTATCCAAGAACCAACGACGATAAACACACCGATCCAGCTTCCCTTCATCACGAGGTCATAGATTTTTTGAAGCTGGCTTTTGGTCAGAGGAAACCAAGAGGTCATTTTAGATTCTTTACCATAGTCGTCTCCCAACGCTTCTTGACGACGTTTTGCTTCACCCATTTCTTTTCCCTAATCTAGACAACTAAAGTAGCAAGCAGTAATAGTTAAATCTTATCGACAAAGTGGGGTGGAATTCAGCAGAGATCATCCTGATTTAAGATACGGACCGATTGTCTACATCTGCTGCGGGTCAGGCGTGGACGTCGTCGCAAATAAACTGTTATCTAGATAGTTAATGCGAGAATAGGGACTCAACGCCATTAAGACTTGTTGGCCATAGCTACGATGCAAGACACGATTATCCAAGAGGGCAACGACACCTTGATGACGCCTGATGGGTGCGATCGCAGTCTGTAACGTTCGCAGAGCAGTCGGTAATAAGTAGAGACGGAACCAGTCTTGGCGATGTTGTTTGTAGTAGGCCACTCGACCGGCTACTCGCGGATCTTCTGGGGAAGGAATCGGCAGGGTGGCCACAACCAGCACCTTGGGAATCGGCAAGGTGGCTTGGTGATGCAACCAATAGTCCCAGCCCGTAATCAGAATCGCCTCTGCATCCAAGTCTGGTGTTTCCACCTGTACCCGAGATCCAAACTCAGAGGCCATTGCCGTAGCCATTTGGCGTTGCATTGGTGTGTCTTCAATAATAATGACTGTGGGGCCACCGGGCTGGGCATTGGCCAACATCAGCAGATGAAGCTGTTTGAGCAGGGCACCTTGAAACGAGGGCGTATTGGGCATGGGTAAGCCATCCGGGAGATAAAGCTGGATGGCTTCCGCCTCCTGATTGGCTGCAAATTGCACATAGGTCATTTCGTCCAGGCCCAGTTGTTGACGAAACAGCTTTGCCTCAGATTCAAGGTCAAAACTACTGCCCATCAGCACGACGGGTTGCCGTGGCCATAGACCTTTTAACGCACGATGGACCTCGTTCGGGGCACAGTGCAAGACGAAGGCTCCATTCTCCCGATTCAGGCCACTCCAGAGTAGGTGATGGTTCGACCGATAGGCTTGCCAAAACTGCTGCCAGATGGGCGGACTCAGGGATATGTCATGGGCCAAAACTGCCTGATGGAGCTGGGCCAGGCTATTGCGCTCCTTCTGCTCGATTAAGGTGTGACCATAGGGGTTTTCTGGATGCTGAAAGAGGGCTCGGGTCAGCTTAACGCGGGTTTCACGAATCAGCTCTAGGAGTGTTGGGTAGCACCCAATCAATTGCTCCCAGTCTTGGGACGATAACGATAGTGTCAGCTGTTGCCGAGCCCAGATTTCAACCTGGTCGGCATCATCAATTAGAGTGGGGATATCTGTGGGAAATTGATAGGACTGGGTGAGATAGTCTTGCAGCCATACCTCTGGAGTCACCAGCAGTACACCTTTAAAGTGACTACCGGGCCAACAGTCGGAGGCCAGAATTGACTTTTTGATCTGCATCCATTCATGGAGACGGGGCATCTCGGCCCGGAGTAGTTGTTGTTGGGCCGCCTGAGGTGCCACTAAGATAACGGCCTCTCGCCAAATCATGAGAGGCGCTAAATAACTGAGCCGATGCAGCCCTTGGTGTTTGGCCGATGCACTAATTTGAATCAGGGCACTGCGCTTGAGCCGAAAGGCGCGGGCAACGAGGCGAGCAATGGTGAGGTGATGAGGCCATTGATCAGAACCCTGATCCCGCAGGAAGGCATGGAGTTGGCGATGGACTTCGACCTCAATCACAATCAAAACTAAAAAGACAATGCATGACCTTCATTCTGGCACAGTCCTCAGCATGTGCCGAGTGCCTCAGTCTACTGTAAAAAAGTCACTAACTGCTGCAACTTTTGCCAAGCGGCACCGCTCGCCAGAATCGTTTTGGCTTGGGTCACTCCCTCAGCATAGGTCTCTACAGCATGACCGACAAATAGGGCTAATGCTGTATTCAGGGCCACAACATCTGTCTGGGCAGATGTACCTTGGCCTTGGAGCACCGCTTGTAAAATAGCGGCATTTTCGTCCACACCGCCGCCTTTTAGAGCTGTAAGTGGGGCTGAAGTCAGTCCTAGTTCGGCTGGCTCTAAAATATCTTGGCTCACCTGCTGATCGTTTAAAATAGCCATATCGGTGAGATCGCCTAATCCAGCTTCATCCAGCTTTTCGCGCCCGTGCAAAACGACAGCCCGCTGAACCCCCAGGGTCTTTAAAGCAGTGGCTAGGGGATGGAGCAACGCTGGATCGTATACGCCTAACACTTGACCCGTGGGTCGCAGCGGATTGACCAATGGTCCCAGCAAATTAAAAATGGTACGCACTTTCAGGGCTTTGCGCAGTGGCACGACCGCTTTCATGGCGGGGTGCCAGCCAGGAGCAAATAAAAACGTAATCCCCACTTCCGCTACGGCAGCCTGAATTTTCTCCGGGGGAGCTGCCAGATTAATGCCCAGGGCCTCTAAAACGTCCGCTGAACCCACTCGACTAGAGGCCGAACGATTGCCGTGTTTGGCAACGGGAATCCCGGCAGCGGCAGCCGTAAAGGCCACAGCAGTCGAAATATTAAAGGTCGACGCACCATCTCCCCCGGTTCCGCAGGTATCAATGAGGGGGGTGGGCATCGCCACTGCTGACTCCACCGATTGTTGCAAGAGGACGGTCGCCATCCCCGATAGCTCCTCTGCAGATACGCCCTTGGCTTGCAATGCCGCTAAAATCGCTCCCGACACTACGGGAGGAACAACATCCTGGAGCCAGCTCTGCATCAGTTGGGAGGCTTGATCTTGGGTCAAGGACTGACCCTCTAGGAGTTGTTGAAGAAGTTGAGACCCATCAAGGGTATCGGTTGCGAAAGTCATAGCACTATCCTGAGGCTAGAGTGGTGAGAGCAGTCCCCGTGATTCGGCAAATTCGCCAGTCAGGGAGCACGGTTGCTCCTAGTGTTTCATAGAATGCGATCGCAGATTCATTCCAATCCAACACACTCCAGTCCAAGCGGCCATAATGCCGCTCCGCCACTAATTTTGCTACATGTTTTAACAAAGCCTTCCCTACTCCTTGACCCCGATGGCGCTCTTGTACATACAAATCCTCCAAGTACAGCCCAGGCTGCGTTAAAAAAGTCGAGTAGCTGGTGAAGAACAAGGCATAGCCCACGATTTGCTGATCGATTTCAGCCACCAGCGCTTCTACATAGCAGGGGTCTCCAAACAGATGTTGTCTGAGCGCCTCGGGGCTGCCAGTGACCGCATCTTCTAAATGCTCGTACTGGGCGAGTTCTAGAATTAATGCAAATAACGCTGAGACGTCATCCCGTTCGACAGCGCGGATCGTTGCAATAGACATCCCTAATCCTCTGTTGTCGCTACCGTCTCAGCAGAGGGAAAACGCTCAAAAACTGCAGCCGTCATAATATGGGACAGCAGACCAATGGGACCGACTAATAGACAGAGCACCAAGGAGTGGCTGGTCCAAATGCCCGTTCGCTGACCTTCCCAGTAAATCCATCGCCCCACAAACAAATCCATCACTAAAAAATGGACCCAGGCCGCCGCCGCAATCTGCTCTTGACCAAACAGCTGGGCAATATCAGCAAGGGTGGGATTGGCCAAGACCTTTGCCGATTCAGGTGTGAGGGCCAAAGCAAACAGGGTCGTGTATACAATCGCTAAGCCCACGAAGGGTAAATAAGAGGTCAGCAGGCGACGGGTCCAATCCCACTGGGGCAGAATAATCATAAGTGCCCAGAAGGGCAGCACAAACACGTTGGCAATCGTAAACCACTGAGAGATCGTCATCATCAAAACCGTTACTGGGACTATTTCCCCTATTGTCAATAGATTGGGGATCGTTCGCTTAAGAAGTTCTTAGGGTTATGGTCTAAGATAAATGAGTCTTGCGTCTATCAATATTCAACTTAGGGAACACCTATGCCACGCCGTCGTACGAAGACTTCTGGGTTACATCGCTGGTCACGACCACTGATTGGTGCCGTTGCTGTTTTGGGGGCTACCAATACAGGTTATTTGACCGCCACTAAATTGGCAGGGGGAGAAGCGGCTTGTCCGACAGAAGGCTGTGCCAAAGTCTTGGGAAGTCCTTACGCTGAAGTCTTTGGTCAACCCCTCGCTCTGTTTGGCCTGATTGCCTATATTGTGATGGCTATTTTTGCCTTGGCCCCTTTAGCCTTCCGTACGGATGATAAGGATCTGAGGACCAAGGTGGATAATACATCCTGGCTACTCCTGTTTATGGGATCTGCAGCCATGATGATTTTTAGCTGGTATTTGATGTACATCATGGTGGCCAAGTTTGTGATCCCTGAGGGGGCTGCAGCCATCTGTATTTTCTGCATAGCGTCGGCAGTTTTTGCGACCTTGATGTTTATTTTTACGGTACTCGGTAAAGCCTGGGAAGATGTCGGTCAACTCTTTTTTATCGGCATTATTATTGCGCTAGCGACCATCATTGGCAGTCTTGGTGTCTACGCTCATATTGGCAGGCCAGTCGCGGGAACATACCAAATTAAAGCAGCGGATGGTACCCCGGCCCAGGTTGCTTTGATTACCGATTCCTCGGGTGAGGCCGAATTGGCATTAGCTAAGCATCTGAAGGAGACAGGTGCCCAGATGTTTGGTGCCTATTGGTGTCCTCATTGCCGAGATCAAAAAAGCCTGTTTGGGATAGAGGCTATTGCTGAGATGCCTTATGTTGAATGTGCTCCCAAAGGGAAGGATGCTCAAGTTCAGCTATGCCAGGCTGAATTAACTAAGGCGACTGAGAAGCTACGTCCTGAAATTGGGCGTGATGCAGGGTTTCCGACCTGGAAAGTAGGCGATCAATATTACTCAGGACAACAATCTCTGCAAGACTTGGCTGAATACTCTAACTACAAAGGTCCCAAGGATTTCAAGAATACGCTCCAGTAGGATTTAAAGTTTGGTGGCTTGGGTTGCGATCGCACAGGGCGCATACCGATTAAGTAAGGTGGCCTCATCGGTCCACCAATCCTCATAAAATCCCGTAATCGCAAACCCCGCTTGAATCTGCCCCCCAATTTGGGTGTCTAGGGAATGGCTATATTCCCAAGCGATTTGCTGGTCAATAATGTTTTGTTTTTGGGGCTCTGCCAAATGTTCAATGTCTGAGAACGGCAACCGATATTTGACCTGTAAATATCCCGTTTTCTCAGCCTCTTCATGATCGAAGAGATAAAACATAGGGTTCATAAATCCAGCCAGAAGGCGTCCACCTGTCTTGAGCACTCGATGACATTCTCGCCATACCACTTCGACATCCGGCACAAAAACATTAGAGATAGGATGAAAAATAAGATCAAAGGTGGCATCCTGAAAAACGGACAAATCAGCCATATCGCCTTGAACCGTCTCTAACCGGAGGTTCTCTCGCTCTCCCACCAGGCGATCCTTATTGAGCTGTTCTTCCGACAGATCAAAGCTGGTGACCTGCGCCCCTGTTGCAGCTAGGATAGGAGCCTGCTGTCCCCCGCCTGATGCTAAACACAAAATGGACTGATGGGTTGTGTCGCCAAACCAAGATCGGGGAACAGGTTTCAGAGGCGTAAGGATGATTGTCCATTCTCCTAATCTAGCTTGGGCAATGGTTTCCCGATCCACTGGGGTACACCATTCACTCCCTTGGCGAGATTGCTTATTCCAGGCAAGTCGATTGTGCTGGAGGATGTCCATGGCTTTATCCTTATAAACCCATTCCAATCAGAATCATACTGGCGGCAAGCAGAGTCAGTGAATCGGGATGAGTGAAGCATAAACCCAACAGAGATTTAAGACAGACGTGATCATTCGGGCACAGACTGGCTACTCAATTTAATCAAAGTTGATTTTCTGACGTAATTCCGCTGATATTAACGCACATCAGTTCTGAAACAGCGCAATATATGCGGTTAATCACTAAAGTTGAGTTTTTGGCCTTATTGCTCAAAATTGTTAACAACTATTTTCATTTAATCGGTATTAAATATTTCATTTTTAACTAGAAGTAGAGAATCAAAGACGATTTCATTAACGCCTGCGCTTGTATCTACAGTGACTTAACTCAGCAGATTCTCCAAGTCTTTACTCTGCATTGCTTTCTTGTATTCTAACTTGTACTCCTTTAGAGGTTGCCATGGCAATTTCTTTCGAAGATTTAACGAATATCTATGTGTTTGGAGATAGTCTGTCTGACACAGGCAATGCTCTAGTGCTATCTTCAAACGAAATTCCTTCGCCTCCCTACTTTGAGGGACGTTTTTCGAATGGACCTGTAGCGGTTGAGTTTCTAGTCAACAAACTCAACAATGCCAATGCTGCACTTAATCTTGCCCTAGCACCCTCCTTCTTAGGTGGAAACAATTTTGCCCTTGCCGGAGCAGGGACAGGCCGCAATAATTCCAGTAGTGATGATGCCGGCTTGGACTTACCGGGCCTACTGGATCAGATTGATATCTTTGATCGAGCTGATATTGCTGATGCACAGGGGCTGTTCTTTATTTGGGCGGGTCCCAATAATTATTTAGATAATCTAGCAGGCAGCAATACGGATGATCCGGCTGTATTGGTGGAACAAGGGGTCGATAATTTACGGGCAGGTGTAGAAACCCTAATGGCGACTGGTGCCCGGCAGTTCGTTATCCCCAATATGCTGAACTTAGGGCGGCTTCCCACTAGCGCCACCTTTCAACGGGAAGCAACGGCGATTGCGATCGCATTTAATAGCCGCCTAGCCTTGTCTCTAGACAATCTCGAACTAGAGACCCCCGATCCTGATCTGGAGATTGTCGAAGTTGATCTGTATGGCTTTACTGAAACGATTGCCCAAGCGCCCGACCGTTTTGGGTATACAAACACCACTGACCCCCTGCTGACCTCCGTCATTGAGGAACAATTCCTCCCCGACACACCCGGATTCTTCTTCTGGGACCAATTTCATCCCACAACCCAGGCCCATGAACGCTTTGGCGAAGCTATTTTCAAGACCTTAACGGGTGAGATCGCTCAACCCATCTTCAATGATATTTTGGGTACCGACCGCCCAGATTTGCACTTCGGCACAACCGCAGCAGATAACTTTGATGGCTTAGCGGGGAATGACCTCCTGTTTGGCTTAGCCGGGAGCGATCGCATAGAAGGTTGGCAAGGGCGAGATGGGTTATTTGGCAATAGCGGCGACGACATCCTTGATGGGGGCGAGGGCGACGATATCGTTTGGGGCGGAGCGGGGAACGACTTGGGCTTTGGTAGCGCGGGTCGAGACAAGCTCTTTGGCAATCAGGGGGAAGATATTTTAATCGGCGATGGGGACAACGACTGGCTGTGGGGCAATGGTGACGACGACTACCTTTTAGGAGGAACGGGTGACGATCAGCTGTGGGGCAATGCGGGGGATGACATTCTGCATGGGGGCGACGACCATGACTATTTAATCGGTGGGAAAGGAGCAGACAAACTGATTGGCGGGAATGGAGACGACTGGGGGATAGGGGGCCGCGGGGATGATCTATTCGTGGGTGGTCCAGGGGACGACACCTGGTTCGGCGGCCTGGGGCTTGATGTTGTGCAGTATCAAGCGTCTTTGGCGGATTTTAGTTATCAAGGTAATCCAGAACAGTTTCAGGTAGTGGGGGCCAACGGAACCACCACCCTCAAGGATATAGAATTTCTAGCCTTTACAGATGGGCAAGTGGCCGTCAATGCCCTCCCCTTCATCATGGATGAAGGAGGAATCTAGAGAGAGGGCATGCCACTAGGATACGGGTGCTTGGTGGTTGGTGGCTGATTGAATGGCTTTGAATTTTTGCAACAGGTGATTGGCCCAATACTCAACGTCGTAAGTGGTAACCGTATCGTACATTTTGGCCATTGCCTTTTGGCTCTCCGCTGCGGGCATTGCCAAGGCTTTATCAATCGAGTCATCCATCCGATCCCGTGAGTAAGGATTGGTCAGAATGGCTTCTGGTAACTCTACGGCTGCGCCTACAAACTCTGATAATACCAAGACGCCCGGTTGCTTATCTTTAGCAATAATGTATTCTTTGGCAACCAGGTTCAAACCGTCCCGAAGCGGGGTTGTCCAACAGATATCGGCCACGCGATAGTAACTCAGTAGTTCTTCCAGGGAGAGGGGTTGGGTATAGAGCAAAATCGGCGTCCAGCCTAACTGAGCAAACCGACCATTAATTTTACCGACCTGCTGTTCAATTTCGCTTTGAGCCTTTTTATAGACTCGCATGCCCGTCGCTGGCGTTACACAGGTCATCACAAAGTTGATTTTGCCGTGGAGATCAGGCCGTCGTTCCAGCAAGCGGCCAAAGGCTTGCAGCTTCTCCCGGTTGCCCTTTACATAGTCCACACGGCCGGCCGCAATAATCAGTTTGCGATCGCCCAGTTCTTCCTTGATTTCTGCCATGCGTTTCTGGGCAGAGGGTTGACTGAGGACACTCAAGATATGTTTGGGATTGGTGCCAACGGGGAAGGCATCGATATTGACGAGCTGCCCCTTATAGCGCAGATAGGTGGTCATCATCGGTTCAGCCAAAGCCGTCCCCACAGGAGTAATATGCTCAGGGATTGGGCCTTCTTCAACTACTTCTACAGGCCGGAGGCTGCGCGCCACATTCACAAAATTCTCGGAGTAGCGGGGAATATGGAAACCTACAATATCGCAGCACAGCAGGCTATCTACAATTTCTTCCCGCCAAGGCAAGATATTAAACACATCCACGGAAGGGAAGGGCGTATGGTGGAAAAAGGCAATTTTGGCATTGGGTTTAAGCTGCCGAATGTAGTGAGGTGCCATCCACAGGTTATAGTCATGAATCCAAATTAAGGCATCATCGGCAGCTTGCTCACAGGCGGCTTCTGCAAACATGCGATTGATGGTATGAAAGTTTTCCCAATCCGAAGATTCATAGGTGAAGTGGTAGGGAAACGAATGCAGAATGGGCCAAAAGGCTTCCTTGGAGGTGATGTGATAGAAATGTTTGACCTGATCGGCACTGAGGGGAATGCGGCAGACATTGTAATTGCCCTCGCCTTCTACCGTGACTAATGTTTCGAAGTTACTCCGTTGCTTGGCCGTTACCTGTTTCCACGCAATCCAAGTCCCCTGATTTACACTGGCAAAAAAGCTCTTTAAAGTGGGCAAAATGCCATTGGGGCTTTTTTTGGGCCGATAGTGAACTTTACCGTTCTCAATTACCTCGTCGTAGGGTTCACGGTGGTAAAGAATCACTAGGGAAGATTTCATCAGATGGCCTCCTATTTGTCACGGTCATCTAGATCAACAGGAATGGTATCAGTTTGAGTGCTTTAAGCATCGCTATATTGGATTCAATGCTGCCAAAACGAAGGAGTTGAGTTTGACTCAATACAATTTCGTCTCTAAAATTCCGTGCAATCTAAGATGGCCCCAAGCTTACCCTATGCCAACATGCCCCACACTGCAACTTAAGACTCGCTAAATTCCTGCTGCTTTCTGCTAGGCTGGACAACAGCAAAATTGTCATTCACGTCGCAAAAATTGTGGTTGATTCTGCTTTTCCTGAACCTATTCTGGATGACCAAGAAACGCAAGTCTTATTAGACTGGGCGGCCAATATCGACCAATCCGATGCCACCTATTTTCAAACGGGGCAACTCCTTGCCACGCGCTTAGGGGCACATTATCGAGCAGATGGCTTCACGGAGATAGGATTCTGGACGCCTGGGTTGGCCTCCGAGGTGATTCAGTCAGAGCGCAGTATTTATTTAGAAGTCTTTACGCCCCTAGAACCGATCGACTTCCAGGCGGCTGAACAAGCGGTGATCTGGCAACGAGATCGCATTCCTCTCATCCTCCAGGGCGAATATATTTGGGGTGTGATTAAAGGACTGCGGCCTGGCACCCGTGAGCAAGCGGGCAGTTTCTACTGGCTGCGCTATATCGATAACCAAGGACATGTCAAAACGACTCGCGATCCCTTGGCCTATTCTCTGCCCTACGGTGTCTTTGCTCCAGCCGAACTCTACGATAGCGATCGGCTCCAGCGCCAGCGAGCGGATTTAGACTATTTCAAAACTACAGGGGCCCAGACCAAATCTCGCAAAGGATTCCTCGCCTCGGATCTAAAAAATCCTCCCCCTCGACTGCCAGCTCCCGTGTGTATCCTGCAACTCCATATCCATACCGCCTCTCCCGAAGGCACCTTGGCTGGGCTAACACGCATCTATCAGCGCATCTCGGATAAATTAGCTGCAGGAGAGGATCTAACGCCCACCGAGCAAAACTATGTGGGTTACGATGCGGTTGAGTTGTTGCCCATGGAACCCACCATTGAGTATCGTCTGGATGAGGACAACCACCATCATGAGTTCTTTGCCCGTCCTCCAGAACCCACAAGTCTCACGGATGAAGATACGCAAACTATCAAAATCACGCTGCGTAAACCCAACACTCAAAATTGGGGCTATGACGTTCCCATTATCGGATCATCTGCCACTAACCCAGCCGTTCTAGAAACCCTAAGGCCGGACGAAACGATTGACTTTATTGCCACCCTTCATAATTTCTCCCAAGGACCGATTCAAGTCATCTATGACCTGGTGTACGGCCATGCTGACAACCAGTGTGAAAAACTGATCAGCCGCCAGTACTTAAAAGGGCCGAATATGTATGGCCAGGATTTGAACCATCAACTTCCTGCTGTGCGAGCCATCTTACTGGAAATGCAGCGGCGCAAAAACAATACGGGCGTTGATGGCATTCGTGTGGATGGCGGTCAGGACTTTCGATTTTTTAATCCGCTCACCAACCTGGTTGAACAGGATGATGGCTATCTACGCGCCATGGGCAATATTGTCCAGGAAATAGAGGGCAACGAACGCCTGATGTTCACCATCTTTGAGGATGGCCGTCCTTGGCCCCAAGAGGGTTGGGAGGAATCCTCCCGTTATTTAGAACTGATTGAACTTGAACCCCATTCCTACCAGTGGGGACCCCTGATTTTTGCCCATAACACGCCAGCACTCCAGCATTTTTGGGATCAAAAATGGCAGCGCGTCTGTGAGGTAATGCACCAAGGCGCTCACTGGATTACGGGCTGTGCCAACCACGATACCGTTCGCCGAGGCAATCAAATCGATCCCACTGGCCCGATTAATTGGCACTTAGGAGAGACCCTTGTCGAGGTGACTAAAACCGCCTACGATAACCCGGCTATTAAGTTATGGGTACTCGGGTTTTGTCCGGGTTTACCCATGGAGTTTTTAAATGCCAATTTTCGGGGAGCTTGGGGATTTTTCCGGAATACGGATGAGCTATATGGCGTCAAAGTGGTGTCGGAGGAGATTGGTTTCCTGGACTGGCAATTAACGCCTGATTTGTACAATCAGCCTCAGGTTTTTCAGCAACTCAAAGATCTAGGATTCACTGAACTAGAAATGCTGCGTCAGTTTTCTAAAGCCCTAGAAGCCACCATGCTGGAGTCGGATTATGACTTGGAGATGGTGGCAGAGACCTGTCGGCGTTGTTTTGGGGGCGAAACAGGCGTTTGTGCCAATGTCAGCTTAGAATCGCTCAAACAATTGGATCGCCCTGAGTTTATTAATGATTTAGACGTGCCCAAACTCAAACGGTTTGCGCGGGCCTTTATGGAAGATGGCTACGATTTTTCCAACGTTAAGCATTGGGAAGCTAGTTTAGACCCTGCTCAAGTCGCCTTTAACCTAGCCGTCCGTCAGTATCGATTCGCTCATCCTTGGCTACAGGAGAATCTAACGGAACGCGATCGCTTTAACCGCATCACCGAAGAATCCTATACGCTATTCTATGGTCACCGCACTCAGCATGACCCTGATATTGAACAACCCGAAGACATCGTCATGGTCAGCCATATGGGGGGCGAACCCGCGACCGTCACCCTGGGCGACTGGTTACAGTTGGAATTAAGCGAATGGCGGGTGGCCTTGACCTCTCCTGGCCTAGAGATTGGCAATGATGTCGAAAGCTTAAGATCTTTTGAATTAAGGGACACTCAAGGGTTACTCCTAGAGAAGATTGTGTAAACCCTTCGAGGAAGATCATGACTTCAGCCACCTATATCATGGCCCTGGATCTGGGAACCACTGGTAATCGTGCCATTCTCTTCGACCAGGAGGGCCAAATTGTCGATCAAGCCTATAAAGAACTTCCTCAATATTATCCTCAGCCGGGCTGGGTAGAGCATGATGCCTTAGAAATTTGGCGTGATACGCGCTGGGCAATGGAAACGGTGGTGGCCCAAGCTAACATTGATCCCGCTCAGATTGCCGCCATTGGCCTTACCGTTCAGCGAGAAACCTGTCTGCTTTGGGACAAAACGACGGGACAACCCTTGCATAAAGCCATTGTTTGGCAAGATCGACGCACGGCAGCCTACTGTAACCAGCTGGCAGAACAAGGCCATACCCAAGATATTTACGATCGCACCGGTTTAGTCCTGGATGCCTATTTTTCCGGGAGTAAGTTAGCGTGGCTACTCGCAGAGGTTAAAAAGCAAAATCCTAATCTCAATTTAGACAATGTGATTGCAGGCACCATCGATACTTGGGCCTTGTGGAACCTGACGGGTGGCAAGGTTCACGCCACCGATCACAGCAATGCTAGCCGCACCCTATTGCTGAATCTGAGTCAAGGCACCTGGGATGACCATCTTCTCAATCTATTTGGTATTCCCAAGTCGTTTATGCCCGCTATTCAGCCCAGTTTAGGGGTGTTTGGCAAAATTGATGCCAAGTTCTTGGGACAGGAAATTCCCATTGCCGCTATCTTTGGTGATCAGCAAGCTGCCTTGTTCGCTCATGGTTGCGATCGCCCTGGTGCGCTTAAATGCACCTATGGCACCGGCTCCTTTTTAGTGGCTCATACCGGGAGTGAGATTGCTCGCTCCCAGAATCGTCTGCTTTCCACGGTGGCCTGGACTAAAACCGATCAGGGCCAAACCCAAACTGGCTACGCCATCGAGGGCAGTATGTTTACCTCTGGGGCCTGCATTCAGTGGCTGCGGGATGGCTTGAAGCTGATCACGAATGCCGCCGAGACAGAAGGATTAGCCCAAGCGGTCGAAGATAACGGTGGTGTGTACTTTGTCCCAGCTTTAAGCGGCCTTGGCGCTCCCCATTGGGATATGAGCGCCCGAGGGGCCTTTCTGGGGATTACCCGTGGCGCCCAGCGTGAGCATATGGTACGGGCTGTTCTAGAAGCGATTGCCTATCAAACCAAGGAAGTAGTTGATGCGGTCAATCAAGATTGTGGCACCCCGATTCAACAACTGAAAGTTGATGGTGGTGCCTGTAAAAACAATTTCTTAATGCAGTATCAGGCGGATGTCTTAGGTATTCCGGTCGAACGTCCTGCTGTTCTAGATGCTACCGCTCAAGGGGCGGCTTTTGGGGCAGGGTTAGCCATTGGGGTGTGGCAAGATTATGCTGCCTTGGTTGCGGCGCGCAAGATTGATCAGGTGTTCAAACCAGGTGCTAATGCCCCCTCTGCCCAAGCCAATTTCCAGGTCTGGCAGAAAGCGGTTGAGCGTTCTAAAGATTGGGTAACCGATTAAAGTGGTCTGCCCTATCAGCCTGATATCGTCCTTGCTGCGGGAACTTTCCAGTTCTGTGCATATTGACCCATCGTTAATACAGCTGGGCTACTGGACTGTTTGTATCGGTAATAGATCCGTTTGAGCATGTGTCTTGACATCGCATCCAGAGGTGTTGTCGGTCTGGGTGAGCGTCAAAATACGTGTAAATACTGAGATCATGATGAATACACCAGCCAATTTTCTAGTTTTCTATGTCTAAACTCCGTATTTTTAATGACATTTCAGATACTCAACGTTCAATAGAGCCATCTTAAACATCCATCCATCTGGGTTGCCGTCATTGATCCGCGAAAAGACGGTATTAAGTCCATCAGCGTATTTTCTATAGTCGTAGTAATGGTGACCTCCCAATAGCGGGGATGAAATAGTTGTGAGGAATACCGAACTATTTCGCGACGAGGATAATTTCCAATGACACATGCAATTGTTCAGCCAACTAGCTTATTAGAGCCTCAATGTATTGACCAGTTACGGCTTGAAATCAGCTATATCTTGGATGCAGGGACTAAGCTAATCCTGCTCGATTGCCGCAACATTGAGTTTATGAATAGCTCTTCCCTTGGGATTTTGGTAACCATCTTAAAACAGGCACAACGGCATCATTCAGAAATTATTCTATGTGGTTTAAATGCACAAGCACAACGCATTATTGAGTTAGCCAATTTAGATCAGTTATTTAAAACTTATAGTGATTGCCAAGCATTTGAGCAAACATTAGTGTTGGCCTAAACTGATTTGCTTTGGTGTATTACTTGAGCTGTCCTAGAGTGTGCCATTAATTGAGTCTGGGACCATTGATTTTGTAGGAGTATCACAGTCTGCCATCCTGAGGATATTAGAACTATAAGCTTTGGCTGGCAGGACTTCTAACAATTCTAGTGACGCTTTTTACCAGTAGGGGCGCAGTTCACCTTTGCAGATATTTTAATTTAAAAACTAAAAGCTTGATATCTGAAAGCAAGTCTAATTTAAGTCTTCTGAGATAAGTATAAATACTAGATTGCAGCGGGGGGCTGTTCTCCATCCATTGAGTGCAGATCTAAACTCTAGCCTGATGTAATTTACAGAAACTTCTTATCTTGTTAGTATCATAAACTCACTAAAAATACCTAAATTCATAAGGATTAGTATATTTCTCTTTGGGAGGATTAATTGATAGCGAAAGCCTAGACCCAAAATGATAAAAATACACTATGATAGGCAAATAATATAGCTATTAAGTTGTCTGCTGATTAAAACTTAGGATCCTATATTGATTCAATCTTTGTTTAAAGGAAAGAGGAGTAGGCTAGCCTTTGAAAATAGATTTTTAGCTGTTTTTAAGATCTTTATCAATGTATTCATTTGATGGAAGGCAGATCTTACCTGAAGGAAGAACCTTTGGTGCCAAACTCCTCAGCCTATCGTCATCCTTGATCTTCTCCTGGATATCTAAATGAGCTTCGAACGATCTCACACGCTGCTTTGTTCAGGTTTTGCCCTTTTCTCGGTGCTGTGTCCTTTACCCGTTGGTGCAACCTCCCAAGTCACATCTCTGAAATCGCTAGGATACAGTCGCGATATCGTCCTGAAAGGGATCAACCCCCAGTTAACATTCAGTATTCCGCAGCCTCCAGGAGGCATAAATGATAAAACCAGTTTTCTCAACCTTCGGCTTAAACCCTCTCCCTTCTTGGACAAGGATTCGTCTATTCGGGTTCTCCTGAATGAAGATCCGATTGTCGCAACATCTGTTGCAGCACTTCGAAAGCAGCCAACGCTGAAGATTCCGATTCCGGCTCAACCTAAAGGAGAAGCGTTTATCTCGGTCACCTTGGCATCCTATTTGTTTACGCAGCAGGATGTGTGTGATGCCCTCCAAAGTGGCAATCTCTATTTAACCGTCGAGAATGATAGTTTTTTCCAAGTTACGCCCAAGGTTGAAGATCAAAGTATTAATGGTTTTTTTGCAGGGACCTATCCCCAGGTTGTTCTCAGGGTGCCTGATAATTTGGATGCCGCGCAACTGGAGTCAGCCCTATGGCTGTATGGCTTGCTAGCCGGTCAATTTGGCAAGCGCCAAATCCCTGTGCTTTGGCAGACGCCGCAGGCCAAGATTCCAGCCAATAGCGCTCAAGTTCGCTTGGATATGGGGACCACGGGGCCAGATATTAACCGCCAAGGGTCAACCCTGACAGTACGTGCCATCCCCAAGGTCATCAAAAGTTTGGCGGTCAACAGTGTGCAAGTGCCCTTTAGCAGTCAGGGAGTCGCCATATCAGCCGTCAATCCGGAGGCAGTCCCCTCTCTCAGTCGTGAGAATCAGCGGATCTCATTTCAACAATTAGGCTTTGATGCAAGCCCCAGGCGTGGATCAGGCACCCAACGATTCCGGATTAATTTTGATTTGGCCCAGTTTGAGTCCCGTCCTCAAGAACTAGCAGTATCGCTCAATAGCCTGTTTACACCGGTTAATGCTCAGAAAGGTGATCGCCTGAATGGCCAGATTTATCTCAACAACACCTTAGTGAAAACCTATGATCTAACCCAGACGGCTACCCTGAAGGATACGGTTTTTTTAGCCACTCAGAATTTGCGGCGAACTAATGATTTAGATGTGGTCTTTGAGCATCATCCTAGCGAAGGCAGTTGTCAAGCTTCAGGGGCTGATCTGACGTTTCAAGTGACCGGTGACTCGTACTTAGCTTGGAGTGGTGAACAGCAGCCAGAAGGTACCTTTAATGATCTGCCCTATAAGTTCTTAGGCCCAGGTCGGATGATTGTAGATGATAGCCAGCCTGAGCTGATTCAATCAACGGCTTATCTACTCGGGATGATAAATCAAATCAGCCCTCGGCCCATCTTTCCCAAGTTGGTCAAAGGGGAAACGTCTGATCTGACTCAGCTGATCAACCAAACGGATGACAGTACTTGGCAGATTATTGCTGTAGCCCCTGGGCAATTTCCTCCGTCTGCTCCTGTGCGCTTGCAGGAGAATTTTGAGATTGTTAATCCCTTGAATCAACAGGTGATCCTCTCTACACAACCGGCTGATTCTCTGGGACTATTGCAATATTTTTATGACCGGGATCGACCGACATTGGGACTGTCTTGGTGGGGCACAGACGCTGAAAAGGTCACTCAACTGGCGTCTCTTTTGGCGGATCCGCAAACAGGTCTTGCACAAAGAATACGAGGCAATGTTGTGACCTCTACTGGTGCGATTCAAGAGGTCCGCTCTTGGGATCTGAGTGGCAAAGCATTGACGGTTAACTACCCTGAAGCACTCGATTGGCGAATTTGGCTAAGTCGATATCGATGGCTGTTTATCCTTCTAAGTGTTGGCTTGGGAGGCGGACTCTGTTGGTATCTCTACAAGAAGTTAGGGCGTTTACCGCAGTCTGATTCCTCAGTACCAGAGTCATTCAAAGCAACGACCGATAGCTCTTCAACGGAGTCTCAAGCATCCTCTGAAAACGGTACTCCACCTGCGGATCCATAATCCAATTCCGAGAATGATCGTAATGCCGATTTGCGATCGCACGATAGCCAAAGGGCACTAGCGCATGAGTGACAGACTCACACAACTGGGATTTTATCTGATCTCCCGGGGGTATATTTCCCCCGAACATTGGCAGTTAGTTCAACATGTCATGGTGCAAACGCTACAGCAAAACTTGGATCAGCTGGATCTCACCTCACAAAGCCAGTTCTCGCGAGAAATTGCCAAACGGTTGCATCAAAGCTTTATTGCAGGCTGGCTACAAATACCTGGACATAATATTGATCAGCGCTTAGCCCATCGGTTTTCTACTCAGCAACTGCTTAAACTAGAATTTTTCCCCTGTACTCTGTCCGCAGACAACACACTTGCGATCGCAGTCATCCATTTTGACCATCCCGAAATCACGCAGGTCATCCACCAGGTGTGGCCTGGGGTTACCCTCAATCAACTCTCCATAACCAAAAATCAGCTCCTAGCGCTGGTGATGAGTCATCGGCTGGGGCGGCTACCTCAGTTTTGCGAGCAGTTGCGTCAATCTTTGCTCACCAAAGACTTCCAAGGTATTGATTCTCCCTTTGTCAAGGCCCTGGCTCGTTCCGGTTATATTGCCAATCAGATCTATCAAGATCAAGTAGATCGCCAAATCTGGCAGCAGATGGAGCAGCGACTGACCCCGGCTCAGCAGCGCGAAATTCAAGGGGTGCAGGCACGAACCGGATCACCACTGGGAGATATTATGACTCGCCTGGGATACCTCTCTGAGCTGGATTATCAAGATCGTCTCAACCAGTTTGCCAAACTTCCCATTATTTCGATGTTGGTGGGGACCGATCTGTTGGAAGTAGATGTGCAACTCTCTCAGACCTTCAAGCCAAGAGAAATGATGGATCACCATTTTTTCCCTTTAGCTTGGGTCGGGCAGCACTCTCTCCAGGTGGTGGTTCGGAATCCCTATAATTCTGAGGTGGAGTCCATTATTCATCGGCAGTTCCCTCAGACAGAAGTTATTAAGGTCTTAGGGACGGAAAGAGATATTACATCCTTATTAGCCCAATATTTTCATAAGGATTTTTCTGAGCGTGCTATCTATCGGCTGCTGAAACGGGCACCTCATGAATCAGCGGCCCGAGTCTTTACGGCTCCTCAACTGCTGATACTGTATGGCCTATCGGTCATAGGGGTATGGCTCCTGTTCTATCATTTTTGGGGAACCCTAGCGAGCATCATGTTGGTGCTTAACCTGTTCTTTGTGGTAGCCATTGGCTTTAAGTTGATTCTGAGTGTTCAAGGGCTCAAAGTGCGCCAACCCACCCATGGCCAATGGGAAACCCTCAATTTCAATCCCCAATCCTTACCGATCTATACCGTTCTGGTCCCGGTCTACAACGAACCGGAAGTGATTCCCATCTTGATTGAGGCGCTACGACAGCTGGACTATCCCCAAGAAAAACTGGATGTATTATTGCTGCTAGAAGAGAAAGATAAAGTGACTCTGGAAGCGAGCCGAGCCGCTAATCCACCAGGATTTGTGCGATTTATCTTAATTCCTGATAGCCAGCCTAAAACTAAGCCCAAAGCCTGTAACTATGGATTGGTCTTTGCCAGAGGAGAGTATCTCACCATTTATGATGCAGAAGATATCCCCGATCCCGATCAGCTGCTTAAAGCCGTATGGGCCTTTAAGAATGGGCCACCCAATCTAGCTTGCGTGCAGGCAGCGCTAAACTATTTCAACCGAGATGAGAATTTCCTAACGCGGATGTTTACGCTGGAATATTCCTATTGGTTTGATTGCCTATTACCTGGTTTAGAAGCGTTTCAATTTCCCATCCCTCTGGGGGGGACCAGCAATCATTTTCGCACCGATCTCTTGCGTCAGCTAGGCGGCTGGGATCCATTTAACGTCACAGAAGATGCTGATTTAGGTATTCGGGCGAGCCAGCGCGGATATGTCGTGGGTGTGATTAATTCCACCACCTATGAAGAAGCGAATTGCCAGACCAAGAATTGGATTCGTCAGCGATCGCGCTGGATTAAGGGTTATATGCAAACGTGGCTGGTGCATAATCGTAACCCCTGGAAATCGATTCGTAAACTCGGTTTTAAAAACTGGTTGGCCTATCAATTCTTTATTGGTGGGACCATTGTGGCCTTTCTCAGCAGCCCCTTGTTGTGGTTGATCTACTTTTATTGGTTATTGACCCGCGAAACCTGGCTAGTCCATCTTTTTCCCAGTTGGACCCTATATCTCTCTCTCGTTTGCCTCTTGCTGGGGAATGCCCTGGGCATCTACCTCAATATAACAGCGGTGTTTCGGCGCAAGTATTTTCAACTGTTACCCTACGCCCTGCTCAATCCTATCTATTGGCAACTCCATTCCATGGCCTCCTATATGGCGCTCTGGCAACTGTTTACTAAACCTTTTTATTGGGAGAAGACCCAGCATGGTCTCAGTAAGGTCAAAAAACAAACGGGGTAGTCCGCTTTCTCCTCTCCTGAGCAATAACCAGGGGGCTGCACTCTGGTTATTGAGCCTGCTGACGATCCTGGGACTGTCTAGCCTCATTATGGGATTGGATTGGCAAGGTTACATGGCTCAGCCCACTGCATTTTTAGGGAGTAAAGCACTCCTGGCGGTGCAAGGACCAGAACCCAGTTTTGTAGCCACAGGTTATGCCTTTCCGCCCTTATTGGTATACGGAAGTGCCTTAGTGCGATCGCCTGTGACCGTACAGGTGCTCTGTGGGGCTGTGCTCGTGGGGACAATCGTCCGCACTATGGGTAGGTTAGAGGTTGCTCGATTTTGGCAAATCCTGTGGTCGGCGCTGCTTCTCCTCCATCCTGCCTTGGGTCTGATGCTATTACGAGACCCCACATGGGTAGCTACAACGCTACTTCTCTTGATTACTACACGTCTTCTATGGCAGATCCTTTACCCCCAAGACTTGCCGCTGAATTTTCTCGTTGTTTTGGTGGGACTCTCCGCGTCTGGACTGATGCTTTTGCGCTTCGAAGCCTGGTGGGGACTCGTGTTTATCCTGATTACTCTTTGGTGTTTATTGTGGCAAGAGACCTGGCAATATCGAGCCGCAGCTCTATTTATTGTAGGCACTATGTGTCTTTTTGCCATCGGCACTTGTGTTTATCTCAATTGGTTAGCAACGGGGAATCCCCTGGCCTTCTTGAGTCAGCCAGGCAGTGGGATCCGTTTACCCGGTTTAGACTCTTTTCTAGTACAAGCGGGACTAGGGGAGAGCATCCTTAAGATCCTGCGCTGGATGCTCCAAATTGCGCCTGTTTATCTCTTGGTCATGCTGTGGTTAATGGGGCGGACTCAAGCTCCTCTGCAAGTGGGGTTGATCATAGCTTTGCCGATAGTGCTGCTGTTGATCAATCTGTGGGAAGGGCTATATACCCCTAATCTCAGTCAATTTGGGGTGTATTTGGCGCTCTTGCCCCTATTGCTAGAACAGCTCCCCTCAAGGCAGTCCTGGCGGAAACTGTTGATTACGCTAGGGCTTGTGCTCAGTTTGGTTTCTAGTGGCTGGGTTTTGCAGACCAATCAGGTGATTCCCGATGAGATCCTGCTCTGGCGACAACTGACGCATCAAGCCTTACCTGAACTTCAACCGGTTCAGGCCTACCACCAAATGACGATAGAACAACGGACCATTGCCACCTATTTGTTCCAAATGGGGCAGCCCCAGCAGCATATCTTGATGGACGATAGGCTCCATTTCCCTATCCTTTATCTTCTCCACCATACGGAGGGGCTGATTCTTCCCCATCAATATGAGTTTGAGGTGGCGCTCGAAGAGCCTGAACAGTGGGTCAATTTGATTGTGGTGGCAGGAGCGCAATCGCCCCTACGAATGCAAGATGCCGTCCGTCGTCCCTTGGCCCAACAAAGGAATATTGATCCGGAAGCTCAGGAGGGTTTAACGTTGCCGGGATTCAAGACTGTTTTTGACTTTCCCAACTATCAAGTTTTGCAGCGCTTATGACTCTCTTTTCTCGTCGTCGCTATTTACAAGGGGCTTTTGCCACGACGGTGTTAGCCAGTTTAGCGCAAGGTCGATCGACCCTAGCTAAACCTCAGTCAGGCACACCTGCAGCCTTTTCCCCTTGGCAACTGGGTCTGGGAGAAGATCCAGCCCGGCTGCTGCAAGAAACCCAAACCGATCCGGCTGTTAAAGCGCTGATGCAAGCCTGGTCTCCTCAATTTTTAACGGCTTGGCTGAATAGCTTTGACCACCAAAGGGGCGATTTGAGCTTTTGGCGGCATTGGCATCAAGACCGCCGCTTGAGCCAGTGGTTTGAGCAAGGTTATGGCTTGCAAGTGATTACCTGGGAAGACGATCGGCAATTACCCACGGGGGACTATCATCTTTCCCGCCAGTATTTGGAGGATTTAGAAGAGATTGCCACCTATATTCGACAGGCCAATCCTCACCAGCGCCCCACCTACTGGACCTTAGCGACGGAGTTTTCTTACTGGCGGTTGCCGGCTGATACCTACAATGCCAGCACGGCACCTTACTACCAGACTTTGATGGCCAATCTGTTGCGGGCACGACAGGTGATTCGCCGCCAGCTCCCTCAAGCATGGGTGGCGTTGAGTTGGGGCGGTTGGATTGTCACCTTCGATGATCCTACGCAGCGACAAGGACAAAGCATGATCCCCCCCTTTGCAGACACCATGGCCCAGATGGATGGTATTGCCTTTCAATCCATGCGCCCGTTTTTAACTGGTGAACATAACCCACAGCTCAATCGCCCCGACTTGGGGAATCCGGCTCAAATCCTCAAATGCTGCCAGGTCTTTTCCCAATATCACTCTTCCTTAATGGTGTCTCACTATGAGCCCTCGATTAAGGAAAACCATCCCCATGGCGGGCGCGCAGATATTGTGACGCATGATTTTTTGCGGATGATGCAGCCGGATTGGCTACAAGCGGTCCGCCGTCTGGGCCTGGATAAATTTTCGCTTATGCACTATGGCCTCCTGAAGGGAGATGTTCACTTTTCCCAAACGGCGGCCCAGACCTTGCAACTCTTGACTCGCTAGCCTTGGTGGTCATTGCTGGGTATTTTTGTTCCTCCATTTCATTGGGTTGATGATGATGAAACGATTTTCCTACTTTCCCAAAACTATCCGAACCATCCTTAGTGTGGGTTTGGGAGGGTTGCTGGTTTGCGGAGGGGCTGGGCGTGCGATCGCAGGGGGATTCACCCAACCCAAAGGGGAAGTGTTTACCAGTGTCACCTTCCGCACCTTTGAATCAGGTGATTTTGAGAAGCTAGAGCTGCAAGGCTACCTTGAGTATGGCCTCAGAGAAGATACAACCCTCATTCTCAAAGTGCCTTATCAATGGCTGGAGCAGGCCGGACTTACCAACCAAGGGGTCGCCGATCTAGAATTGGGGGCTCGCTGGCGCTACTTTAAAAATGATTCCCTATCTGCGTCGGTCCAAGGGACTGTGATTATCCCCCCTGGCTACGATCCGAATGCGAATCCGGCCCTGGGCAGAGACGTTTTTGGGGTAGAGCTGCGCTTGCCCCTGAGCCAAAGTTACCAATTGGGCAACCGAGATGGGTATTGGACAGTGGAAATTGCGTATCGGGATTACTTTGGAGCGCAAAGTGATGAACTGCGAGTCTTTGCTGAAGTCAATCAGGCCATCGCTAAGCCCGTTTCTCTGGCTGCTCAAGTCGATTATGTTCGTACACTTCAGAATAATCTCGTTTTTCGGCCAGAAGAGACGAATATCGCCAAATTAATTGGTCAAGTGCGTTGGAAAGTGCTGGATAAGACAACGTTAATCTTAGGTGGATTCAAAAATATCACGGGTCCTGATGCCAGTGGCATCGAAATTCAGCTCTGGCATTCGTTTAATCCATAGGCCCATCGGGTGAGCCTTGAATATTTTAGGCGTAGAAACAGAGATCTCAGCCTGATCGTTGTCAGTGCTCGGAATCAATCTAAGTAGCCATTCCCCAAACTGATATTTGTCTCATAATTATCAAATACTCTCAACAGAGTTAATTTGATCGCAGTCTTTGGGAACGATGAATATAGCAGGTTTCATCATTCCAGAAAGTTTCAGTCGCTTTGAAATCCCTTACTAAGATAAATTTTGACTGACCGGATTATTTTGAATTCTGCCTGATACCAGTTGAGTGCGCGACGAAGAGAGACATACAGGTGCCTAAAACTCAAGAAGAAGAGCTGACCGTACAAATTCTTGACTGTATAGCGGATAAACCCCAGACGCTTAAATCATTGATTGGCTTGACCCACTCAAATTCGGCGACGGTGAGTTGGATCTGTCAAAATCTGCGTGGTAAAGGCATAATTGTGCTCAATCAAGAAGGGTATTTTTGTCAGCCTGCCATCCCTGTTTCGTCTAAGCGTAATAGCTTGATAGAGACAGTGACTCATCCATCGCTAGAGAGTCCGCAGCAGGTCACTTAACATCTTTATTTCACAATCTGCGGCGCTGAGCAATTGCTCGAAAGCACTGAATATACTGCTGGTGCCCCTGGGGGAAAACCACATTTAGCGTTAACGGATCGTGGGTATCGCGATCATCTCCAGGGCCAGCCACCACTCGATAAGATGAGTGGGCTGTATTCGGTGTTGGTTCTAGCTGTAAGGGTTTGCGGTTCTTGACTTCGCCGCCACTGCTATCAACGTATACCACCACATTCCCGGTCTTAAATTCTCGACCCAGTGCTTGAATTAGGTGTAAGAAATTGCGATCGCTGCCGCCTCGCTGAAACCGCAGTTCACCCTTTTCCTCAACGGCCTTGCTGGTAACCGTATCCCCAACACCGATCAGAGTGGGCATATCAGCTGGATCAAACTTTTCTTTGACTAAATCAATCAAGGCAGCTTGGGATTGGGGAGCCTGCCTGGCATTGAAGTCTTTGCCAAGCGGGTATTGCCCTGTGCGTTGATGATAATAGCGATTTAAGATCACGAGTACGCCAGCTTCTTTGATACCGCCTTGCAGCATAAATTGGAAATCGGTCGTCCCTGCATCTTCAGGTGTTGCAGGCTGTAAGATTTCATTGCCTTGTTGATCTTTTCCCAAGTTGGGGGCGTAGTGAACAAAGAACGATTGGCCGAGTCCTTGGGTCTGAGCTTGTTGTAGCAATGCCGTCATCAACGCCTGCATCTGCTGCTGAAGGCGGCCATACTGTTCGATTTGGTCTGCAAACAGATCGTAGAAAACGTTGAGGTTCGCAGTCGGCGAAACAGGATTATCTAAGACAGCCGCTTGGATACAGGTTTGAGTTTGCGGGTCGCTCTTGGCGGCGGTCTGCTGCTGTAAATGCTGAGTAATCTGTTGGGGAACAGCCGTGAGAAAGGCTAACTCCTGGGTGCTTACACCTGGATGAGAAACCGTACCCCAGCGGTCCTGCCATTGCACGCCACCTGCCGCCAGCCCCGGTAAATAGAGTCCTTCGTTGGCAACAGTGCCTGGTTCAAACGCTTGCTCAACAATCTGATTGACGCCCCGGTTACCAATATGCTCACCATTGGTGAGGACGTAAAAATGTCCGTCTAGCTGTTGAGCAGCGTGGACGTAGGCTGGATCAATCGTGCGGGTTAAGGGGTCTTTGACCAACCCCATACAGACGCCATCCAAATCCTGAATCATTAAGAGATTCTCTTGCCGAACACAATGATCAATCAAAGCATCGTGATCTAGAGACCAGGCTTGTTCAAACAACGGGAGATTAGACATTATTTAAGCTGCAACTCTGCATAACGCAAGCATTGGCAGATCGAGGCTGAGGAAGAGCGGCCAGTATCTTTCGCCTTATTCAACGACTTGAATGAGATGGATAGCCAAGGGGACCTTAACAACTTACAACGGATTTGACCTCAATTCGTTGAGCGGGCGTGCCCGCAGCCAATTTAGTCATTGAAATGGCCCAATGTGGTTGCTAGGCAAAGCAATGTGACTAATAGGCATCGTCTTCCCCTTGATTCATCAGGCCGAAGAGAGCGCAAACAATCAGCATAGGGAGACGACGAGACAAACTAGGCTGTTTTGGCGGAGACTTGTTCTGCTGGCGCTTCTACTCGCTTGACAACGGTTGGATGTTCCCGCAAGTGGACTGCCAGCTGTGACTCAATTTGGCCGCGGACAATCTGCCGATACTCCTCAAAATGCTCGATAAAAGCGGTAGCAGTGACATATCGCTTCAGCACCTGGGGATTTTTGATCGCAATACGGAACAGATAGATCCAGAAGTTCCAGCGAGTGTTGCGGACCATGCCTTGTCGCCACGCTAAAATGCTCAGCGCCCGAATATCAACCCAGCTGAGTTTTAAGGAGCTTGAACCGGATCCACCCTCCTTAGGACGAATATTCATACTCATAAAATGGCGGAAGGTGCGATCCAAATATTTTTCAGGATCATAAATATTGCAGAAGGCTTCTATATATTCCTGGGCAATGTCTTCAATGGGCCGCGTCGGAATATAGTTCATCAATGAGGTTTGGTTCCCTGTCCCTGCTTTGCCCTGGATCAAACGCCCTTCTTTTTCTAGCCGATGCCACAGCGCTGTATTGGGTAAAGCTTGGAGCATACTAAATAGCGCAATCGGGATATTGGTCTTTTCGACAAAGCGGGTAATGCGATCGCCTGCCCCACTCTTTTCGCCATCAAAACCGATAATAAATCCAGCCATGATTCGCAACCCCTTCTCTGACATCGTATCGATGGCGTCGCTCAGGGAGTCACGGGTATTTTGGAATTTCTTCGTCACCTTCAAACTGTCTTCATCCGGTGTTTCAATCCCCAGAAACACGCTATTGAAGTTGCAGGCAATCATCATATCCATCAACTCATGATCTTGGGCTAAGTCGACCGATGCCTCCGTTGAAAAGGAAAAAGGATAATTTTTCTCGGCGACCCAACCCTGCAATTCTGCTAGCAGCAGCTTGACATTGCGTTTATTACCAATGAAGTTGTCATCCACCATAAACACATTGCCGCGCCATCCCAACTCATAGAGTCTTTCCAGCTCGCCAATCAATTGCGTTGGGGTCTTGGTCCGAGGTTTGCGACCGTAGAGCACAATAATGTCGCAGAATTCACATTGAAAGGGACAACCGCGAGAAAACTGCACCGACATATTGTCGTAGGCCGGAAATTTCAGCAAATCATATCGAGGTACAGGGGTTTCCGTTACCGCCGGTTTTTCGGTGGCGCGGAAAACACCACTCTCTTCACCCCGTTCAATGGCCTCAATAAACATCGGCAGGGTGATTTCCCCTTCATCCAAAATTAGGTAGTCTGCACCACTCACTTGGACTTCTTCAGGCACAGAGGTGGCAAAGGGGCCACCGACGGCCACTTTTTTACCCCGGCGGTGAGCTTCGTAGACAAGGTTGAGCATGTCCTCTTTCTGGACAATCATGCCGGAGAGAATGACCAGCTCGGCCCACTCCCAATCAGACTCAGGGACAGACTCTATATTGCGATCAATCAGTCGAAACTCCCATTCTTGGGGCAGGATAGCAGCCACTGTAACCAACCCCAGAGGTGGCAGTAACGCTTTCTTATCAACTAAGGATAAGGTTTTCTCAAAGGACCAAAAACTTTTTGGAAAGAGGGGGTAAATCAGTAAAACTCGCATAGAGAAGCCACGTCTCCTAATCCAAATACCTCAAATCTTACCGCTAATTCGCTTTTCTTGCTGAGAGTAGATTTAACCTTGGACATTGACTCAATTTAATCTCGATTTCTCAAATTTATCGGGTGCATTGTCATTTTTGTCAACTAGGGTTATGCCTTTAAACCCAACTGTCTACGAATCCAGGTCGCTCCCATAAATAACACAGGGGTCACGATTCCTCCGGTTAATACCAAATGAAGCGGAAAGTGAAAGTAGAAAAACCATAGGATTAATACTCCATAAGTTGAATCCATATGATCGATCACATAGAAAAATTTATTGTTCTCGTCCCCTGGCGGAATCTGCAAGCGACGCTTCAGGAAAGAATTGGGTAACTCTGATAGGTTAAAGATGAAGCCAACTAATAAACCATATTCGATAAAGTTAAAGTTGGATAACTGAATCTGAGGACCTCCGTTTGAGAACAAGTGAGGTTCTATTAATTGCAGAAAAAAGGTACTGATGACGCAGGTTAATGGTAAGCTGATCAATCCTCTCCAGCGTTTATTAGCGCCAAACCACTGGGTTTGAATGGGCACGTTGACCCATTCAAATGGTGTCGTTTTCCAGAGAAACGCCTCTAAAACTCCGGCGATGAATAGTCCAACTCCCAGCCATAAAATATTGAAAGTATCTTGGGGGAAGTGAGTCCAAAAAAGCATTGTTTTCACAACAGATTAAATTGGATATTGTCTTCGAAGAACAACTTTTTTCCGTCAGCGACTCCGACCCTATCGCTGTCGATATTCGGGCTAAAGGGTGGTTGACGACCCAGAGTTTGTCCTGGTTCCAGGCTGGTCTCCGAAAAACCTTGGCCTTCGATGATGTGGTTGGCGTGAAGCCCAATCACAAAACCTATCCCCAAGGATTGGTCGGATTTGTTCTATGTACCTATCCCGCTCCTAGGACTGTACCGCAACGCCGACAGTTAAGGGAATATGAGTTTGTCTGTCCCACGGAACAGATGAGATCGCAATGGATCAACGCCATCCGCCAAGCCTTGCAGGGCCTCCCCATTCAACCCCAGCAAGCCGTCAAACCCCGTCATCTGCAAATCTTAATCAATCCCAAGGGGGGACGACGCCAAGCCAAACAAGTCTTTCAATCCATTCAGCCCATCTTGGAAGATGCCCATTGTCAGATGAGTATCTTGGAAACTCAGGGAGGAGATCGCACGATCGAGGCAGTTCGTGGGTTTGATCTCTCGGCCATAGATGGATTTGTGGTCGTGGGAGGGGATGGCACCGTCTATGAATTAATCAATGGCCTGATGACTCATGCTGATGCGGAGGCTGCGATCGCAAAACCCATCGGTATTATTCCCGCCGGGACAGGTAACGGCTTAGGAAAGACGATTCTAGAGTTATCTAAAGAAACATACGATCCTAGGAATGCCGCCTTCGTCATTGCTAAAGGTCAGTGCCAACCCATCAACCTGGGGGTTGTCAAGCAAGACGGCCAACAATATTACAGTATCCTTTCTCTAGCCTGGGCTCTGATTAGCGATATCGATATCAGATCTAATAAACTCCGTTTCCTTAAATTCCTGGGGTCTTTACGCAGTGATGTCTATGCCTTTCTCAGCATTTTGGCTTTGCGTAGTTATCGAGGTCGAATTTCCTTCCTCTCGGCACCTGACTGGACCTCTAGACCTGATAAACCTCAACATCACCCCTCTCAGTCCCAACCCACTCCAGCGCTAGAGAAGTCTCCCTCCTCAGGCTGGCAAGTTATTGAAGGGGAATTTGTGGCTTTATGGGCAATGAATGTGGCTTGGGCTACCCATAGTGTTTTTGCAGCACCACATGCGCAGCTGGCGGATGGCTATATGGATGTCTTAATTATTCGTAAAGGAATTACTCGTTGGCGATTATTGACTGCATTCCTGAAGATTGCGACAGGAGATCACCTGTCGCTGCCAGAAATGGAATACTACAAGGTTCGCTGTCTTCACCTAGAACCGCTCAGCTCTCAGGGGCTACTGGCCGTTGATGGGGAAGAGATTAAGTATTGCTCCATCGAAATGAATGTTTTGGCAAACCACGCGCAAGTTTTTTGCCGTTAATCTGAGGGTTGACGAGCCGATGTATACTCGTCCCCAATTGCCCGAGCTGAGCTCGGGTTGAAACTACTCTTGTATTGATATCAGACGCTCAGTGGGGTCATTATTTTCAATATGAAGTCCATCACGCTATCGACTGCAGCTATTGTCGCCATTATGGGTGTGAATGCGCCTACCCATGCCGAAATCACCGATTCACGCCTCAACACCGCGTCATGCGACCAATGCTATAGTCCAGCTGGACTAAAGGCTGCTGAATTCAGCTTTTCCAACCATTCCATTGCTCAGCTGCAGCAACCGCATACCCCCTTTGATTATCCCAGCTTAGGTAAGGGTACCTATCAATTCAGTAGCCAACCTATTCCGTTGGAATCCGCTAAACTCATTGCCGCCAGTTTGATCGATGCTCAGACGGACTCAGTCCCTGAAGCCGAGATAACACCGCGCTTACCCAAAAGCCCTCCATCTGCCGCTGTCCCGCCAGCACTGATTGCTCAGGTCGCTCCACCACAGGCTGCTCCCCAGCCCATTTCAACCCGTGCGGCAGACTTAGCTCAGGTTGATACAGATGCCCCTGCTGTCGAAACAGAAGACCAGACCAACGACATCGAAACAGAAGACCAAGGAGAAAAAACAACATCCTTTAGCCCCATCGCCAATCAGCAATTTCAGCAACCCACCGCCATTCATTTGCCGAAAGGGGCAGTGGCCCTCAGCCTATATAACCGGCTGTTCTTTTTGCCGGGGGCTGAAGCGGCTAGTGGTACGGCCGCCTACCCTAACTTTGGCGTCACCTGGGGTATTACGGATAGTACAGAACTGGATTTAACGCTTCAGGTGGTTGATACGGGCACCCCCGATCGATTAGGACCCTTTGTTGGGGTCAGACGGGTCAATAACCGCGATTTAACCCTCTCCCTTAAACAAAAATTGTGGGACAACGCGGAGGATACCTTGGCTTTCAGTGGGGTCTTTTCCTTAGCGCTACCCCTGACTAAACGCACCTTTGAGTTTAATCCCGGCAGAATTGAACAAGAAAACAGCAGTTTGATTCCAGCCCTACAATTTCCCTTGACTGCAACCGTGAGCGATCGCTGGCAGTTTACCCTATCTCCCACCATTGCTTTTTTCCCCGATAGCAATGCAGTCTTTATTCCGCGTCCCCCCTTGGCGAATCCAGGTTCCTTCGGCACGACCTTGGGTTTAAGCGGGGCGATTTCCTATCAAGTTCATCCCCGGGTGACGGCCTGGGGTGATGCCTTTGTCCCGTTTACAGGTAACAACAGTTTCAATCGAGATACCGGGCGACCGGCGAAAGCGATTGCTTACAATGCCGGGTTGCGGTACTTCCTCAATCCTCGTTTGGGTTTAGATTTATTTGCATCGAATACCTTTGGCAGCAAAGGGCCATTGGCGTTAACGGCAGACCGAGATTTAACTGCCTTTGGCGTCAGGGTGATTACCCTCCCTAGCCTATTTGCCTCTAATCGCCGCTTTGCCGACAGTTTTAACGTGGACCGGGAGGGTCAAGACTCCCCGATCACCACAGATGGGTTGGCCTTCTTGGATGGGGGAACCGTTCCCAGCCAGCGTTTCCTGTTCCATTTACAGGGTGGTGGACAAGGCATTATGACTGCACTGCGCTATGGAATAACCAAGGATTTTGAACTCTCTACCTATTTGGACTATATCTTTGGCGAGGTGGACGAATCGGAACAAGGTTTTGGCGTCAAACTGCGCTTGCTGAACCAAGATGAAGGATCCCCGCTAACCGCAAGTGCTGCGGCAACCGTTGGGCTTACCAACAATCTGTTTGATAATTTCGATAACAATAGCCGCAATGGCCGCTTTCGAGGCGGGACACCCAAGGACTTTCCGCTGATCTTTCAAACCGACAGTCCTGAAGGCAGACGCTTTATCGTCACTCTATCTTTGCCCCTGCACTATAAAGCCAATGACAAGTTGGCGTTTTGGTTGACGCCTATGATCGGTTTCGCCCAGCGCAATGGGGTGGAACTAGGAGGCTTTAATGTTGGTGGCTCGGTGGAAGTGATCAAAGATATTAGTCTGGTGGGGGAATTAGGGGCTAATTTCTTTGGCGAAGGCAATGCCTTTATTGGCGATACTCTGGCGGATCGCATCCCCTGGTCTGCGGCGGTGCGCTGGAATCTAGCCAGCATCCTGGGTAAGGACAACGACGGAGGCAATAATCCTAACGTGGAGGTTTTTGTCACCAACCGGGTCGGCTCATCCACTTGGAATCAGCTTCGGGTCAGAGATCAAAACGAGATTACGGTCGGGGCAGGAGTTTCGATTCCCTTCTAAGGAATGACGATCCTTATTTTGAACGAGACAGAGATTTTGATTGTACGTCAGTGGGTATGTTAGGGTCGCTGTGGCTTGGGTTCACGGAAAGTAGCGATGCCAAAACATTCTCCATCTGTTCAGGATGCAGCAGAGATGCCAGAGGAGACGAAGATCACCGTTCCTCTATCTTTGCTAGACCGGATTGTGCAATTTTTCACAATTAAATTAGCCAGGTCTCTGGCTCGATTTACCTGGATTACCCCCAATCGTGTCACCTGGTTGTCTGCCAGTATCGGGGGTCCCCTGACTGGATGGCTGATTATTCAGCAACAGTATGGGCTAGCCACTGCGTTGGTCGTGATTAGCGGCCTGATGGATGGCCTGGATGGGGACATTGCCCGTGAGCGCAATCTTACCTCGATAGAAGGCGGCATTTTAGATAGCGTTTTGGATCGCTATGTCGATTTTTTCTTGATTGCAGCGCTGATTTTAGTGAACCCGAATGAGCATCTGATAGTCGGCCTAATCGCCCTATTGGGAACCACGATGGTGCCCTATATCCGGGCCAGAAGTGAGGTGGCGGGTAAAAGCTCAATCGCCAGTATTGGCAGCCGAGCCACTCGGATCGTTTTAATTATTTTGGGATTGCTGACTCAACAGGTGTTTATTTTGCTGGTGGTCTTAGCCATTATTTCCAATATTGCTGCGATTCACCGTTTTTGGTTCGCGCTGGTTCCTGGCGAGGATTCCCCCACCCCCTCTTCCGAATAAGGGGCTGTGGCTGTCAACGAACTTGCTATAGTGATTACCTGATCTAAAAATCTTGGTCTCAGAACATTGGGATCGTCGCACGTTCAATGGTGAAATCAGAAGTACGAGAACGCTTGCCAGAATGGCTACGTCGCCCGATTGGCAAGGCAAGTGAGCTATCCACCGTTCAGCAAATTGTTAAACGTCATCAGATTCACACCATTTGTGAAGAAGGTCGATGTCCCAATCGGGGTGAATGCTACGCCCAGAAGACGGCCACATTTTTGTTGATGGGGCCAGTCTGTACCCGAGCCTGTTCCTTTTGCCGGGTCGATAAAGGCCATGCGCCCCAACCCTTGGATCCGCAAGAACCCCAGAAAGTGGCTGAGTCGGTGCGGTTACTGGGGCTAAAGTATGTGGTCCTGACCTCCGTGGCCAGAGATGACTTGCCCGATCAAGGCGCGGGATGGTTTGCGGCTACAATGGCCGCCATTCGAGCGGTTAGCCCGCATACCGATATTGAAGTGTTAACGCCTGATTTTCGGGGCGATCGCACCCTCATCAACACGGTCGTCCAAGCCCAGCCCGTTTGCTATAACCACAACTTGGAAACGGTTCGACGTCTTCAAGGACCCGTGCGGCGAGGGGCAAAGTATGAGCGATCGCTACAGGTCTTAGCCACTGTTAAGGATCTTGTACCTAATAATAAATTCACACCTAAAATTGCCACAAAATCTGGGTTAATGTTGGGGTTGGGCGAAACGGAGGCCGAAATTATCGAAACCTTGCGGGATCTGAGAGAGGTGGGGTGCGATCGCCTCACCCTTGGCCAATATATGCGCCCCTCTCTCCACCATCTTCCTGTTCAAAAATACTGGCACCCGGAGGAGTTTGAGCGCCTGGGCGACATAGCTCGGTCCCTGGGCTTTAGCCACGTTCGCTCTGGCCCCTTAGTCAGAAGTTCGTACCATGCTGGAGAGTAAAATCTTGAGCTTCTTCCAGAAAAATGAAATGGTAGATAATGAATGCTGATCTGGTTAAAGTCTGCTGATATCAGTCTCATTGCGCAATTCGATATAAGGCTCAATAGGGGTGACTCAGTCAAAGAAAATGGATCTGAAACAATGCTTTGTTCGATTGAATTGGCCCGTTTACAATCGCGGACGGATTAAGATAATGCTACAAACGAAGGGTGAACGATTGCTAACTGATCATCCTGGCTCAAAGCTTGTTAACCAAATTGGGTACGGATTGATATTAAGTACCGCCGTCTGGATCAGTGGTTGTGCGCCTCAGGACAACCCGCCTCAAATCACCTTTGAATCGGTTGCCACCCTGGGGAAACTCTCCGTCGGAAAACCCTTGCCAGCCTATTCAGGTCGCTCAGAGTCTGGCCAAAAAACGGGGAATAAACCCAGCGATCGCAACTATCTGATTCACCTCTTCCATCCAGACCTTCCTGCCATTTGCGTCAACGAAGAATGTGGTGCCTTTGGCCCCCTGGCGAACATAAAAGGGGCCGACTTCTATGGCGGTTCAGATTTGAAGTTCGCTGATCAGACCTTCGGTCTTTTCCCTACGGGCGGCCAAGCCTTTCAGCAGTCATCCCAACCCAACGGGGTCTTAATTATCTCGGATCAGGACGCCACCATTCGGGCTATTTACCAGAATGTCGGCCTATCGGATGTGGAAACCATTCTGCAAGACTCAGATGCCATCTTTATGCAGACTGACTGAATATCAAATCATAAGATAGGATCACGAAGTATTCTTGTCCAAACTAGATCGATTCTGCATGGCCAACCCGCCCTCCGTCGCCGTTGCTCATCTCGGCTGTGAAAAAAATCGCGTTGATACTGAACATATGTTGGGCCTGCTGGTGGAAGCAGGCTATCCCGTCGATAGTGATGAAGCCTTCGCTGACTATGTAATTGTCAATACCTGTAGCTTTATTCAGGCGGCTCGGGAAGAGTCTGTGCGTACTCTGGTGGAACTGGCCGAAGCCAATAAGAAAATTGTGATTACCGGCTGTATGGCCCAGCATTTTCAAGAAGAGCTGCTAGAAGAACTGCCCGAAGCCGTGGCTCTAGTGGGGACCGGAGACTATCACAAGATTGTGGAGGTGATTCAACGGGCTGAAGCGGGAGAGCGGGTCAAGGAAGTATCACCAGAACCCACCTATATTGCCGATGAAACGGTGCCTCGGTATCGCACCACCACCGAAGGAACCGCCTATGTGCGGATCGCTGAAGGCTGTGACTATGGCTGCGCCTTTTGCATCATTCCCCATTTGCGAGGCAAACAGCGATCGCGCTCCATTGAGTCCATTGTGGCGGAAGCCCAACAGTTGGCTGCCGAAGGGGTGCAGGAGCTAATTTTAATTTCCCAAATTACCACCAACTACGGTATTGATATCTACGGCAAACCCCAGCTTGCTCAGTTGCTCAGGGCTTTAGGTAACGTCGATGTGCCCTGGATTCGCATGCACTATGCCTATCCCACGGGTTTAACCCCAGCGGTCATGGCGGCGATTCAGGAAACGGATAACGTCTTACCTTATCTGGATTTGCCCCTGCAACATTCCCATCCAGAAGTGCTGCGGGCCATGAATCGTCCTTGGCAAGGCCAAGTGAACGATCAGATTATTGAAACTATCAAAACCACTCTGCCTGAGGCTGTCCTCCGTACCACTTTTATTGTGGGCTTTCCCGGAGAAACGGACGAACACTTTGAGCATCTTTGCGAGTTTGTCCAGCGCCATCAATTTGATCATGTGGGGGTATTTACCTTTTCCCCCGAAGAAGGCACCCCCGCCTGCGATTTACCCCATCAGGTACCCCAAGCGGTGATGGATGCCAGGCGCGATCGCCTGATGGCCTTGCAACAACCGATCTCTTGGCACCAGAACCAACAAGAAGTGGGTAAAACCGTGCCCGTCTTAATTGAGCAAGAGCATCCTGGCTCCGGCCAACTGATTGGTCGCTCAGCCCGATTTTCTGCCGATGTGGATGGATTGGTTTACATTACTCCCTCTATCGATCGTGCCAGCGCCCGATTAGGATCCATGACCGCTGTGCAAATTACAGGGGCAGATGCCTATGATTTGCAGGGAGAGCTGATCTAGCTGCCTTTTTTCGATTGAGTCAAGTGGCTCAAGTTCGCCACTTGACTCAGATTCATCCCTTGAAGTACCGATCCAAATGTCATGATTACTTGATTTATAGTGCATTTTGTAACGCTTTGTTGCAGAATAGAAACACTAGGTAACCATAATCCTAGGTATAATCGCCAACTTCGTACCTGTTGGCTGTCCACTGCCCTCTATGCTGAAGCCACTCTAACGGAGTGGTGTTAGACCACTTAACTTCATCCTTGAACGAGCAGACACTGATAGTCATGATTTCAGATGCTGCAGTCCTTGCTCGTCAGGTGTGTATCTTTACGAGCGGCAGTACCCCTTAAAAACCCTTTAGGAGAGTTCATGACCCTTTCGTTTAGTCAACTTGGTCTTTCACAAACTCGTATTGATTGTTTAGAAACACTTGGTTTTAAAACCCCCACTCAAATTCAAGCTGAAGCTATTCCCCATCTGTTAGCCGGTCGAGACATTATTGGGCAAGCCCAGACCGGAACTGGAAAAACCGCTGCCTTTTCGCTACCGATCCTAGAGCAGCTGGATCCCAGTATTAAAACACCACAGGCTTTAATTTTGACGCCCACCCGTGAGCTGGCGGTTCAGGTCAGTGAATCCGTCTACCAGTTCAAGGCGAATGGAGCATTGAGAGTCGTTGCCATCTACGGTGGCCAATCGATTGACCGACAAATCTCCCAACTCCGTCGGGGAGCCCACATTATCGTCGGCACCCCAGGTCGGGTGTTGGATCTGCTCAGCCGGGGAGAAATTATCCTCGATCAACTGAGCTGGTTTGTGCTAGATGAAGCGGACGAGATGCTGAATATGGGATTTATTCCCGATGTTCGCAAGATTCTCGGTCAGGTTCCTGAACACCGGAAAACAGCATTTTTCTCCGCGACGATGGCACCTGAAATTTATAAGCTGTCTAAGCAGTTTTTGAACGACCCGGTAACGGTCACCGTCGAACAGCCTAAAGCTGCCCCGACTCGAATCAATCAAATTGCCTATCGAGTGCCTCGGGTATGGGCTCGTTCCACCGTGCTGCAGGCCGTTCTGGAGCTAGAAGATCCTGAATCTGCGCTTATTTTTGTGCGGACTCGGCGTGAAGCCGCCACCCTCACCCAACAACTACAGACCGCTGGCTATAGCGCCGATGAATATCACGGCGATTTGAGTCAAAGTCAACGAGAGCGACTGCTGGATCGATTCCGACAACGTCGGATTCGCTGGGTGGTGGCCACCGATATTGCCGCCCGTGGGTTGCATGTGGATGATCTCTCCCATGTGATCAACTATGAGCCCCCGGATAGTGTAGAGAGCTATGTTCACCGCATTGGTCGAACGGGCCGAGCTGGGAACGAAGGAACGGCTATTTCTCTGGTCCATGCCTTAGATCGCTGGAAACTTCATGAAATTGAGAAGCATATCCGCCAGGAAATTCCCACCAACCCCACCCCAACGAGATCGGCTATTGAAGGACGACGGTTAGAGAAGTTGCAAACAGAACTTCATAGTGTCTTAACGGGAGAGCGGTTGGCCTCCTTCTTGCCCACGGTTTCTCAACTGAGTGAAGACTACGACACTCAGACGATTGCCGCCGCTGCACTCCAGATGGCCTTTGATCGCTATCCTGCCATTACGGCCAATCTCGACGATTGGTCGGCCAAAAGTTCGGGTCGGTCTCGCAAATCGAAATCGAAGCCAGTGCTGAATAAGCGTAACAATCCTAGCCGTTCGGAAATCTCTGCTTCGACCTAACCTCAAGCCGATATCCCATTCGCTCGACTAGGCTAAAGCTTTGATGTTGTCAGAGTTTGAGACCTGCCTGCGTTTGTACAGACCGTTTAAAAACGAGCTGCATCCGAGCTGGCGATACGCCAACGAAGTGTTTTGGGCTATCGCAGTTATCGTTCCCTATTCAGATTCAGTCTCCTCGGCGTTAGCCGTGGGGGCTGGCTCCTGGCTGGGCATGGGCAAATTACGCAGACGCTGAGGGCGAATTGGCTTAGCTTTAATGCTGCCTTTGCGATTGGTTAAGCGCGGCAATTTGGGAAAGCGCTGCAGGGGAACATCGGTCGCCACCTGCTTCATAAATTGTCCCCAGGTATAGGCTGCGGTGGCACTTGTCCCCACTGTGGGATAGTTGTCATCATTTCCTAGCCAAACGCCGGTTACGAGTTGGGGAATATAGCCGACAAACCATAAATCGCGGTTGTTTTCGGAGGTGCCCGTTTTGCCAGCGACGGGACGACCGATTTGGGCCGGTTTACCCGTACCGGAGGTCACCACCTGCTCCAGCATCCAAGTCATAATGGCAGCGGAGTTGGAATCCAATGCCCGCTGTTTCTGGGGCTGAAACTGATAGAGCACCTCTCCTTGCCGATTGGTAACGGTACGAATGCCGTGGGGTTGGGTGCGATACCCTTGGGCCGCAATCGCCCCATAGGCGCGGGTTAACTCCATTAAAGAAACTTCATTGGCCCCTAAAGCCGTTGAGTAGTAGGACTGGAGGGGAGATTGAATCCCTAATTCACGGGCTAAGTGAATGGTGGGTTCATAGCCCACGTCAATCAAAGCTCTGACGGCGGGGACATTGGCTGATTTACTCAGCGCTTGGGTCATGGACATCCAGCCCTTATAGGTATGCTGATAATTTTTGGGCTGATAGCCATCGACAATAAAGGGGACATCCCGAAACCCATCATGGGGGGAGAGACCGGATGCGATCGCAGCTGCATACACAAACACCTTAAAGGTTGATCCAGGCTGGCGCTGGGCCTGTGTTACTCGGTTAAATTGAGACTGTTCAAACTCGCTGCCCCCGACCATCGTCTTGATTTCGCCATTGCGGGGATCAAGAGACACCAAAGCCGCCTGATCAAATCGCTGCGTATAGCCCTCGTGATACACCACATTTTTAATGGTCTTGGCCGCTGACTTTTGCCATTTCAGGTTTAAGGTGGTGTCAATGGTTAGCCCACCTTGGGCCACAACGTGCTTGGGTAAAATCTGCTGCAATTGATGTTGCACATAGGCCGAAAAGTAAGGACTTTGATCTTCAGCATTGGGAGCCAGCTGAGCGTTCAATACCATGGGGGCCTGTTTTGCGGCTTCAGCGGCTTCAGCAGTAATGGCCTGAGTTCGAAGCATCCGCTCTAACACCAGATTCCGCCGCTCGCGAGCCACTTGCGGATTCTGCAACGGCGAATACAGGCTGGGGGCTGCAGGCAAGCCGGCCAAGGTGGCACTTTCCTGTAAATTAAGCTGATCGAGCGACTTGCCGAAATAGACCCAAGCCGCATCTGCTATCCCATAGGCACCGCTGCCGAGATACACCTGGTTCAGGTATCTTTCTAAGATTTCTGCTTTGGATAACTGAGCTTCAATTTTTTGCGATAAGCGGGCTTCCTTTAACTTGCGGAGAATTGAACGCTCTTGATTTAAATAAGTGGTGCGGGCCAGTTGTTGGGTGATCGTACTCCCGCCTTCCACCACTTCTCCTGACAAAAGATTGGTGGCCATGGCCCGCAAAATTCCCTGGCTATCAATGCCATCATGCTCAAAAAAACGCCGATCCTCCGTGGCAATAAAGGCATCCTGCAGCTGTTGAGGGATCTGCTGAATGCTGACTGTTTGACGACTAGCAGGTCCACTTTGGAATAAAACACTGCCATCGGCAGATTTTAAGGTCAGCGTTCCGCCTTGTTGACGGGTCTCCGCTACTAAGTGGGTCGTATCCGGGAGGCTCATTTCTAGGGCAACCCATCCGCCTCCACAGGCAACTCCGGTGATACCTGCAGCCATTCCCAATCGTCGGAGAAAACGTAGTGAGCGTTTTACCCGTTGTCCTGGGGGAGTGGATGTGCGGGTAATCGCAACTTTTGCCTCTGCAAGCTGATGCGATCGCTTAGAGGTAGGCCGACGTGATTTCTGTTTGGCTTTGTGGCGTTGGGCTTGTTTTTTTTGCTTTTCTTGCTGTTTAAGGTGACGGTGTTTGTCCTTTAACTTTTTACGGAGACTGGCCGTAGACTCTGGAACCGGCTCTAGATGGACCCGTGACTGCTGCTGGGTTTTGCTAGACTTGCCTCTAGAGGGCGGAGCCTTCGACGGCGAAGCGGTCGTTGTGGCATGGGCAGAACGAGTTTCTGAAATTTGTTTAACCACGTCATGCCCCTCTTACGCTAGAAGTAATGCTTGGATCAGCTTCACGATCACTAGACCCTGCCAACTTGGGACCTAATTTAACGCAATGTCACCAAATAATCTACATTCTGGATAAAAGTTCAATCTCAGCCATTTTTGAGACCTCCTCCAAAAACATCAACAATCTGGCCAAGTTTTTTGGCATTTATCCCAACAATGCTGAGCTCTCAACGTTTGGCTACAGCCCTCGTATGTCTTGCCAACAGGGAGTCTAGCGTCGATAGGGCTAACGGTTCCTTACACTGCCGATCGCTGCCTTTCTTGCTAATGGAGTGGAATTCTATGAAACAAATGCTCAAGCAAATTGGGGGTGCGATCGCATTTTATACCTGCATTCCCCTGCCTTCCGCATGGACCTTAGAATTGAATCGTATTGCTCGGTGGTCGCCGCTGATTGGACTGCTCTTAGGATTTAGCCTGGGGGCCCTGGATTTAGGGCTGACTTGGGGACATATGCCTGCCCTTACTCGTAGTGTCTTAGTGGTGGCCCTCTGGATTGGTTTGACGGGTGGACTGCATCTAGACGGCGTGTTGGATACTGCCGATGGTTTAGCCGTAATGGATCGCGATCAGCGGTTATCGGTCATGGCCGATAGCCGCACCGGAGCCTTCGGCGTCATGGCAGGGAGTCTCGTCATTCTGCTTAAAGTGTGTGCGCTCACCGATCTATCCACCCCGCATTTACCTGCTCTGATCACAGCAATGGTGTGGGGACGTATCGCTCAGGTAATTGCGATTGCCACCTATCCTTACCTCAAACCAGAGGGGAAAGGGGCTTTCCATACCGCTTCCTTCCAAGGGATGGGAGATTTATGGCCGAGTGGCCTCTGTCTGCTAGCGACAGGACTCTACCCCTATTATTGGCAACCCAGCGTTTGGCCAGCCCTGCTATGGGGTATCCTAAGTGGAAGTGCCTTCGCCGTCGGCATCAGTTACTGGTTTTATCGACAATTTCGAGGGATGACTGGCGATGTCTACGGTGCCATCGTAGAATGGACTGAAGCATTAATCCTGTGTTGTTTGACGCTAGTGTAACTAGCCCTCCTTGTCAAAATTGCATAGGTTAAGTGTGAGCATAACCGAGACTCCACGCTATAATGCTTCTCAATAGAAGCTTTCTAACAGTGTTGCGCCCATAGATTTCTGAATTTGAACTTCCTTCAGGAAGAGCATAGGAATTTAGCAAGCGTTAACCCTGTTGCTGGTTGAGGATTGGCTGGGGGCATGACCACCAAACCAAGGTGTGATCCTGTCGGTCTTGCCCAATCCTTTGTAAAGATTCTCGCTACTTTTATCTCTAGAAACACCAAGAATTCACTCTTCTGGTGGGGAGATCTAAAATCTTCTCAAAAAATCTTTCCATTTTCTGGTAACAAATCTACGATTAGTTTCCAATATCAATCCCGTTTCCCTACTACACTCTTGAACCGCCAAGACCCAACATCGCTTTTGTTATTACGAGTTAAGCCCAGACCTGCAACCTGTGGTCTGCGGGCTCAATTTTTTTGAGGAATTTGAATGCCCAAGCAAATCGTTATTGCCGAGCAGCATCGGATTGCTGCCGTTTTTTCAGAAGATCAAATCCAAGAACTCATCGTTGCCACTGGTAGCCATCAAGTCGGAGATATTTATCTAGGTATAGTCGAAAATGTATTACCTGGAATTGATGCAGCCTTTGTCAATATTGGAGATGCAGAGCGCAATGGATTTATCCATGTCAGCGACCTAGGACCGGTTCGCTTAAAACGCAACTCTGGGGCAATCACCGAGTTATTAGCGCCTCAACAAAAAGTACTCGTCCAAATTATGAAAGAGCCCACGGGTACCAAAGGTCCGCGGCTCACTGGCAATATTTCTTTACCTGGACGCTATTTGGTATTGATGCCCTCAGGACGTGGAGTCAATTTATCCCGCCGCATTCGCGCCGAAGATGAACGCAGCCGTCTGCGAGCCTTAGGCATTTTAATTAAACCCTCTGGGATGGGATTGCTGGTCCGCACTGAAGCTGAAGGAGTGGCGGAAGAGGCCATCATTGAAGATTTAGAACTCCTGCAGCGGCAATGGGAAAGTGTGCAGCAACAAGCCGCCTCTACTCGTGCCCCCGCACTTTTGGATCGAGACACTGATTTTATTCAAAGGGTGCTCCGGGATGTTTATAGCAGCAATGTCAATCGGATTGTGGTCGACTCTGCCCCAGGCCTCAAACGAGTCAAGCAACATTTAGTGAATTGGAATAATACCAACAAACTGCCGCAAGGGGTCCTGGTTGATCAACATCGGGATTCAACCTCAATCTTGGAGTATTTTCGCGTCAATGCTGCCATTCGGGAAGCCTTAAAACCAAGGGTTGATCTGCCGTCGGGAGGGTACATCATTATTGAGAAAACCGAGGCCCTGACGGTTGTTGATGTCAACTCCGGTTCCTTTACTCGCTCCGCTACAGCCCGGGAAACCGTTTTGTGGACTAATTGTGAGGCCGCAGCCGAAATTGCTCGCCAACTCCGTCTACGCAATATTGCCGGTGTCATTATCATTGACTTCATTGATATGGATTCTCGCCGTGATCAACTGCAAGTCTTAGAACATTTCAACAAAGCGCTGAAAGCAGATAAAGCGCGCCCTCAAATTGCCCAACTCTCTGAATTAGGTCTCGTCGAACTGACTCGCAAACGTCAAGGACAAAATATTTATGAGTTATTTGGTACGCCTTGCCCGGCTTGTGGCGGCTTAGGGCATTTGGTCCACCTACCTGGTGAAGCTAAGCCCACGGTGGGTGAATTGGAATGGTCTGAAAGCAGCAAACCCACGCCAGCAGGGACCTCGGGCGTGCCGCTGCCTGGAATATCAGCAACATTGGGTGGAAAGCTGCATTTAGATCCCACCGAAGATTTGCAAGAACTGGATTTAACCAATCATCCCAGCTACCAAGAACGGGGCAATCGGCGGCGGCGGCGGCGTTCGCGCTTGGGAGATAATCTTGCCCGCGAATCCTTAAGTCCCCGCATCATTCGCCAGGGATCGCCGTCCTCTGATGCGAAGTCTGTCAAACCCACGAGTGACACCAATGGTTCAGGGAAAAATGGTGTCAGTGAGCGTTCCCGTAGCCGTTCCAGTAATTCTCGCCAGCGTCAAGATGCACCGCCAGAGGTGATATCTGTGACAATGACGCCAGAAGAGCAAGATATCTATGCTTTTATGGGGATTTCTCCTGCTGTTTTATTCTCAGGAGAAGTAAAGAAGCCTAAATCAGCCATTGTTGAAATTCTGGCACCCGGAGAGCAGCCCTCAAAAACGCCCGTTAAGACACCCGTTAAGACGAAAGTTAAGGCTCAAAGCCCAGTAGATAAACTGCCTGAACCCATTCAAGAGGAAATTCCGGTTCCCACACCAGCGGCTGAAGCGCCTCCTGCGGCTCAAGAATCCTCTGCTGAGGCTGAGCAAGCTGAGCAAGCTGCTGTTGAAAAGAAGCGTACCCCCTCGACACGTCGTCGCCGTCGTCGTTCGTCAGCGTCATCGGCTAAACAATTATCTTTACAATCGGGAGAAGAGACCTGAGAGAAGACGGATCCCCTAGCCTACTAAGGTTTGACGAAAGAGGTGTTGAATCTGTTGCCAAGCTTGTGCAGCTGCTTCGGGTTGGTAACTTGCCCGCTGATCACAAAAGAAACCATGATCGGCGGGATAGGTAAAGATCTGATGGTGAATTTGGTGAGTTGACAGTGCTGTTCTGACTTGCTCGACCTCTGTCAGTGGAATTAGAGTATCCTGGGTTCCGAAAAAGGCGTAGACAACTCCCTGGATTTGAGGGGTAAGACTGAGGGTGGCAGCACCGCCGCCTGGCGTCATGGTTGCAATGCCAGCGCCATACAGTGATGCGGTGGCTTGAATCTCGGGTAAAGTTGCAGCCAGATAGGCAACATGCCCCCCAAAACAAAACCCAATGGTGCCAAAGGCCGCTTTGACATTGCTTTTCTGCTTGAGATAGGCCAGTGTGGCTCGAATGTCACTGAGGAGTTCAGCGGCAGTGGTTTGGTTCTTATAGGTTCTGCCTTGGTCTAAATCAGCAGAGGTATAGCCCACTGCAAAACCAGGGGCCTGACGCTGATAGAGGGCGGGCGCAATGGCAACATACCCGAGCTGGGCGATCCGTTCGGTTACGGTCCGAATATGGGCATTGACGCCAAAGACCTCCTGGAAAACGATAATACCGGGCCAGATTTCCTGAGCCTGCGGCTGAGCTAAATAGGCCTCAATTTGTAAATCACCATTGGCAATGGTTACAGTGTCGGTTTGAATCGGTATCACAGCGCTTCCCCACAATCAGGTTATGTCTAGTGTCCGGGAATGCCTGCTTTTTTGAAAGAGGCAGACTGCTTAACCTGTCCCTTCACGACCTGGTGCTGACTTGACTGAATTTCATCTGTCAATGGTTCTCTTCAGCTCCTATGATAGAGGGATTGCTGCTTTATCATTACTTCTTGACCTATGATGGTCCAGTTCACGATTCAGCCTGATAGTGAGATTCCGGCTTCAACACAGTTATTTAATCAAGTGTGTTTTGCGATCGCATCTCGGCAATTTCCACCGGGCTATCGATTGCCCAGTACTCGACAGCTTGCCATGCAAACGGGGCTGCACCGGAACACCATTAGTAAGGTGTATGAACGGCTAGAAACAGCCGGGTTTGTGGAAGCTCAGGTTGGATCAGGCATTTATGTTCGGACCTTGGGCCAAGAGTCCTTACCGATCACCGAAGAAGAAACCGCCACCCCCGTCCCTGAACTGATCGAGCAAAGTCTGGACGGTTTTTTGCAACGAGGCTATACCCTCAAACAGGTGGAAGAACTGTTTCTGAATGCCATTACGGAGCGGCTCCGAGCCAGCACTCGTGTCATTATCACGGTGCCTCAGCACGATTGGGGCGCCGGCGAAATTATGGTGCAAGAACTCCAGCAAGCCCTCTCGATTCCCATTCAGTTGGTGGGTTTAGAGGATTTAGCCAACCATTTGAAGGCCCGCAAAGCGGCAACGGTATTAACGGTTCGTTACTTTGCCACACAAGCGGAAGAGATCTTGGAGGCTGTGCAAGCCAAGCGCAAGGATCCGAAGGTTTTTCGGATTATTCCCATCGATATTTATGATTATTCAGAGGAACTCGAACTGATTAAAGCTTTGCCCGAAGGAAGTCGATTAGGGCTGGTTAGCCTGAGTCCGGGTACTTTAGGCGTTGCTGAAGTGATGATTTATAGCCTGCGAGGCGAAGATATTTATGTGATGAGTGCGGAATGCAAGGACACCTATAAATTAAATGCAGTGATCCGCCATGCCCAGACCATCATTAGTGATCAAGCCAGTTGTGACGCCTTAAAGGCCGCCGTTCTGGCCGCTGAACCCGATCTGATTCGACTCCCCAAAATTGTCTGCTGTCGCAATTACATCGATCCTCAGTCCATTGAATTGCTTCAGCGAGAGTTGGGGCTAGAAGATTCCTCGGCATAACCGTTTCTGTTCACCTGCTAACGGATATGGGATCTGCTATGTTCCCCCTTAAAACTCCATTGAGAGTCGCCAAGATCACAGAAGGGCAGGGTAAGCTGAAATCTTGATTCTGGTGTGGGCTGAAACCATCATTTTGCCGTAGAAGAGGCTCAGCAGTGGGCTTGAGGTTAGGATAAGGGAGTAAAGGGTTCCTGCTGCTGGGTATTCACGAAAATCGTTAGACTGAATTCAGCTTCCAGAAGTGACCAGAATCGCGATTGCATTAAGAGACATAAATTTATGAACGTCAGCCTTAGTCTGGCCCTCAATGATAACCATCTAGACGCATCCCAAGAAACGCAACAACGTCAGTTATCTATTGCCGTATCTGCGGTTAACGAGACAGAGCTGGGCGCAGGAGGGCGGCATGCACCCTTAAACTTATGTCTGATTTTGGACCATAGTGGCTCGATGTCTGGACGGCCTTTAATTACGGTAAAAGAAGCCGCTCAAAGCATCGTCGATCGACTCAATCCCGGCGATCGCATTTCCGTTGTCGCCTTTGACCACCATGCCAAGGTGCTGATTCCCAATCAATTGGTGGAGGATCCAGAACAAATTAAAGCCTTGATTCAACGGCTAGAACCCAAAGGGGGCACTGCCATTGACGATGGCATGAAGTTAGGGATTGAAGAGCTAGCGGTGGGCAAGCAAGACACGATTTCCCAAGCTTTTTTGCTCACCGATGGTGAAAATGAGCATGGGAATAATCAGCGCTGCCAGCAATTTGCCGAATTGGCTGCCGGATACAATATCACGCTCAATACCTTGGGGTTTGGCAGTCATTGGAATGAAGATGTGCTGGAAGGTATCGCCGATGCGGGTGGGGGCAGTCTGTCTTTTATCGAGAAACCGGATAATGCCGTGGAGGTCTTTAATCAGCTGTTTACTCGGATTGAGACTGTCAGTTTGACCAATGCCCATTTCCTCATCACCCTCAGCCCGGGCGTCCGGTTAGCCAATCTAAAACCGGTGGCTCAGGTCACCCCAGAAACGGTGGAGTTACCAATTGCTCAAGACGGCGATTTAGCGGTGATTCGCCTGGGCGATCTGATGACGAAAATGCAGCGGACGGTCTTGGCCAATCTCTATATTGATCAACTGCCACCGGGTCGGCAAACCATTGCTACGATCCAAGTCCGATATGATAATCCTGCGGTAGGCCAAAGGGATGTGCTATCTGAAAAAATGCCGATTGAAATCGAAGTCACTGAGACATACCAACCCGCGACGAATCCTGAAGTACAGCAAAATATCTTAGCCTTAGCCAAGTACCGTCAGACTCAAATTGCAGAAACCAAATTGCAGGCAGGCGATCGCGCCGGGGCTGCGACAATGTTGCAAATGGCGGCGAATACGGCCTTACAAATGGGGGATGAAAATGCGGCGACTATCTTGCAGGGTAGTGCCACCCGATTACAGAAGGGGGAAACGTTATCGGAACGCGATCGCAAAAAGACTCGCATTGTCTCCAAAACCACCTTACAGGCACCCTGATAATCTTTACTACCAGCTATGTCCAACTACGACGCCACAACTGCCTTACTGTTTTTGGCCGCTTTTGTGATTCTAGGATTGGGCTTTAAGCGCGCCCGATCGATGGGAAAACTGGGCCTATTGTCCTGGCTACAGTCCATTGCCCTGATGGGGCCATGGCTCCTGATGTTTGGACTGCTTAATTTTGGCATCACGTTGAATGTGGCCAGCATTCTGGTGATTGTTGTGGTGTCTATCGGTGTCTATATTGCCTTGGGCAGACGGCTCCGTTATCTAGCGAGTCAAGATCTGGCAGGTCAAGAAACACGCCCTTCTCCTCCCTCTGTTTCCCCACTCGAGGTCTCCCAAGGCGATCCATCCTCCAATACGGTGGAACCATCCGAACCCAACGGCCAGCCTTCTGCATCGCCTGATATTTCTCAAAAGGGCATTACGCCCATTTCTGATCAGGATCTTCAGCTTGTCCAAAGCATTTTTAGTCCGGAGACCTTTGCTTGCAATCCGAATCAAGTCCTGAAGTATCAGGATGGCGTGATTATTCAGGGCTATCTGAAAGGAGATGCGGCCACCGTTCATCACCAGTTAAGCCAACGGTTAGAGTCAAAAATCCCTGAACAATACCGACTGTTTCTGGTCGAGAACACGGATGAGAAACCTGTGGTGATTGTATTGCCGAGACGCAATGATCCGAAAGTAGGTGGGTGGACTCAACAACTCTTTGCTGCCATTCTCAGTGTGGCCACGGTTGGGTCTTGTCTGATTGCGGGGGCCTTTCTACTCTCCTTCAACTTAATTGAGCAGCCTGAGCGCTTATCGGAAGCGCTGCCTATCGGCTTAGGCTTAGTGGGCGTTTTAGTGGCCCATGAAGTTGGCCATCACCTTACGGCCCAGCGCTATCAGGTAAAGTTAAGCTGGCCCTTCCCCTTCCCGGCCTTGCAGATTGGCTCTTTTGGAGTTTTTAATCGCTTTGAATCCCTGCTCCCCAACCGCCAAAGCCTATTTGATATTGCCTTTGCTGGCCCTGCCGTTGGCGGGCTATTTGCCCTGGTATTACTGATTCTAGGGTTTCTGTTGTCCCCGGCAAATCCTGTGCTATCGCTCGATATCTCTTTTCTCCAGGGGTCGATCTTGGTGGGGGTGCTAGCCCGTCTCTTTTTAGGTAATACGTTGCAAGGGGCGACTGTTTTGGTGCATCCCTTGGTCGGTGTGGGCTGGATGGGCCTGGTTATTACCGCACTTAACTTAATGCCAGCGGGATGCCTAGATGGCGGACGGATTATTCAATCTATCTATGGACGCAAGATTGCCCGAGTGTCAACCTGGATTACCTTAGTGGTGTTGGCAATTATTGCTTTAGCCAACCCGATCGCACTGTATTGGGCCATCATTATCTTGCTGCTGCAGCGAGATTTAGAACGTCCCAGCTTGAATGAGCTAACGGAACCGGATGATACCAGAGCCGCCTTAGGGTTAGCCGCCTTGTTTATTATGGTGGCGATTTTGATGCCCTTATCCCCTAGTTTGGCCAGCCGTATTGGTATTGGTGCTTAGTCAGATTGTGCAAGACTCACCTCAGTCCGCCGAAGCCTATTTCCATTTAGGGTTGAATTTACACCTAAAATTGGAATTCGAGGCAGCGATCAAAACCTACCAACAGGCCATTCAGCTTGATCCCACCTACGACCCACCCTATACCAATATGGGATTGGCGTTGATTGAATCCGACCAGTTAACGGAAGCGAGTATCGTTTTCAAACAAGTTCTGTCTTTACCAGACCGTTCAGAAGTGCCCGCTAGCATCCACACCTTAGCCCACTATAATTTGGCGATTATTTTAAAGCGACAGGGGGAGACTAACGCAGCCTTGCAAGCAGTCAACGCAGCGCTGGCCATCACCCCTGGCTTTGTCCAAGCCCAAAAACTCTGGCAAATGTTGCACTAATCTGGCAAAGCTACGATTTCGTCTTTACTTCCCCTTGGATAAGATATAACCAACGGTGCGATTTTCGGGGGTAAAGGTCGCTTGGGCTACCCGTTGAACATCCTCCGGGGTAACGGCTTCAATCTTTTCTAGTTCACTAAATAAATTCCGCCAATCTCCCGTTTTGACGTCGTACTCCGTTAAGAGTCTGGCCATGCCGCTGTTAGAATCGAGCGATCGCAACAGGCCAGCCCGAGCCTGGGTTTTCAAACGATCTAAATCTTGAATATCCACCAATTCGGTTTTGAGCTGATCTAGCTCCGTCTTGAGAGCCGTGGCCACTTCATCCACCGTATGCCCCGGAGCTGTTAAGGAATAGAACAGCATGAGGTTCGGATACTTATCGCCTGGAAAGCCGCTGAATCCCTCTGCACTCAAGGCAATCTTTTGGGACTCTACCAAGGATTTATAGAGTCGAGAGGTGCGACCGTCACTAAGTAAGCTGGCAATCAAATCATAGATCACATGGTCTGGATCGCTGATGGCAGGTCGATGATAGCCTTCTAAATACCAGGGCTGGGATTTGAGTTCTAAGGTCACCGATTTCGTTTTTTGTTGTGGGGGCTCCACTTGGGTGACGGTAGGGGGTTGCGATCGCGACTTAAAGCGACCAAAGTAGGTCTCTGCTAACTGCTTCACCTCTTTGGGGTTAACATCGCCCACAATCGCAATGGTTAAATTACCAGGTCCATAGTAAGTATCGAAGAAATCTTGAACATTCTGACGGGTTAAATTTCGGAGATCCTTCTCATAGCCAATCACCGGTTGCAGATAGGGATGCACATCAAAGGCTTCTCCCAAAAAGACCTCGACCATTTTGCCAATGGGAGAATTATCGGTTCGCAAGCGCCGCTCTTCTAGAATGACGTCTTTCTCCTTATAGTACTCCCGAAAAACAGGCTCCAAGAAGCGCTCCGACTCTAAAGACATCCACAGTTCCAGCTTATTAGCAGGCAGACTATAGAAGTATCGCGTTGCATCAGAGGAGGTAGTCGCATTCAACCCCACGCCCCCTTCTTGACCAATGATTTGCCCCATTTCATTTTGGGTAACCAAAGCATCCGCTTTTTGGGTAACTTCCGCCAGCTCTTTCGTTAAGGCTTGAACTGTCTGCTCATCTTTTTTAGCTTTTGCCGCTTGAATCTGATCAAATAGCTGATCTTGTTGTTCCAAGAGAGGTTGTTCGGCCTTGTAGTCTGTTGTGCCAATGCGTTGGGTTCCTTTAAAAGCCAAATGCTCTAGATAATGGGCCACGCCCGTTTGTCCTACGGGTTCATTGGCCCCACCGACATCCGCATAGGTATGAAAGGCAATAACGGGGGCTTGGTGTCGCTCCAGAACAATAAATTTCAGCCCATTCTTCAACTGAAACGTCGTCACTTTTTCTTTGACGCGATCTAAATAGGGTTGAATAGACTGGCTTTCCTCAGTAGCAGCAGACTTTGGCGTCTCTGCCCCAACGGGTGCACTAATGAAGGCTAGGCTGGTGCAGAAGACCAACAGCAATAGGACGATTTTCTTGAGTCTAGGCAACCGCATACTCCTTTAGCGTCTGATAGATTATTGAGTCTTGTCCAAAATCGGGTTCATCCCATGTTTTCGGATCAGTTGCATTCTATCTTGAGCTTCCCGCATAGAGGCAAAAGAACCAACTTGGATCACGGATCGCCCACGATAAGAGGACCGAAAGGCACCTGGAACCAGGCCTTTGATCTTAGCCCGCTGACGCGAATTAAAAGTAGACACCACCACCCGATATCGAGACCCCAAAGCAACCGATGAGGGGGGAGGCGCTGGAGGTAGCCCCGCTCTCAGATTATAGATATCGGAACCCGCATCAGCGCGCCCCATTGGGATTCTAGATCCAGGTACCGGTAAAACGCCAACGCTGGCCGGGATGGTCCGTAAACTCAAACGGCGACGACTATCTTCGATGACTTCAGGTTTCATGCCATTGCGCTTCATCAGCTTGACCATGCGCTCCACCTTAGAGCGATTGTCAAATAATCCCACCTGCATTACTGCTCTGCCTTGATAGGTGGAGCGAAAAGAATCAGGGACAAGAGACTTGATTTTAGATTTTTGTTTAGAATTTCGCGGTTGCACCACCACTCGGTACAGCTTCTCGGAGCGGCGCGCAGCCGCTTGGAACTGACGCCCACTATCGGGTGAAGGAACGGGAATATTAACAGACCGACTGGCAACCGCAGAGGGCGGAACGGAGGAAAGTTGAGTGCGATTATCCTCAATCACCTCTGGTCTAAGATCATTTTGCTTCAGTCGCTTGATGACGCCATCCATTTTTGCGCGACTGTTGAATAGCCCCACCTGCATCACTGCGCGTCCTTGATAAGACGAACGAAATGCATCTGGTACCAACGCTTTGATCTGATCTTGTTCTTCCGCGTCACGTGGCTGCACCACGACTCGATAGGTAAATTCAGAACGAGAGGCGCCTGGAGACGGCACTGGTATATCAATTGCCTTGGCTGTCCTAAGGGTGGAACGCCTTTCATCTAAAGGGCGAGGAGGCGACAAAGGACGTCCTGCAACAGCAGGTAAATCAGTTTGGTTAGTACTGAAGTAAATGTGGCCCAAGGTCTTGCCGTTATAAGTGCGTTTGGCAAACCGCCATCCAGAATTCAAGTGAATTTTGAGTAAGCCAGAACCAAGCCCCTGCGAACGTCCAATTTCCATGGGTGGTCCAACACGCCGAGAGTTAGGCGATCCAAATAAAACTAGCTCATTCCCCTGCTTTCGCAAGGTCAACTGGTAATCTAACCCTAAGTCTTTATCTGCCTGGCGAATCGAATAACCATTGCTATCCGTACTGCGTCCACAAATTCCCGTAAAGTCGAATTTAAGCAGTAAAGGTTCTATTTCTGTGGGGCTAGACCCATGCTCTTTCCAGCATTGTTTACTACTAGAAATTTGCTCTAGTACGAGCAGGTTGTAATATCCGCCATCACGAGGAACAGCCACAGCCACAAATTTACTTTGGGAAACAGGTTTTTGGCCAAAAGTTGCAGCAAAGGTGTTAGCAGGGATGCTTTTGCTTTCTGAAATATTGGTGTTCGTTTTCTCAGGTACTCCTACCGCTATGGCTGGCAATGTAGTGGCAAAAGGAATGGCAGCAGCGGCATAGGCTGTCAACTTATGAAGAGATAAGTAATGCATGGGGTTGTCTCCAGCGCCCTATCGATGACGATGAATGCTCTTTTGAGTATTGTGCCCAAACCTAAGCATAGAGTGTTATTGAGTCCTGCATTTAGAGCTTGAGTTTTACAAGATTAACTCAAACAGATGGATTTTAAAGAGAGTTTCTCGTTCCTAGTTATAAAACAGAACATTTGCTGATATGGACCGATTTCTAACTCTGCATAGAGTATCAGAACCAGTTGTTAAAGGATAGTCTTCAAAAGAGTTCTACTCCCTCTCTGTCGAAGGAGCAAAGAACAAAGTTCCTGGTAGAACAGCGAGGGATAAAACCTATCTGGCCTCCTAGAGAGTGACGTTCTGTTAAACAGGTTATTTCTAAGCAAAAATTAACGATTTCTGAATCATAAGCCTTAATCGGGCGTATTCAGCCGTTGAGAGTGAGGGCTTTGGAGGGGCAGAGTCAACTCCCCCAACCTCGGGATATGCCCGCCTTAATCATCTTGAATCCAGGTCTGCTTGGGGTCTTGAAGTTGTGTTTGGCTTGGATCCATCCCTTCGGGAAAGTCTTCTTCTTGGATCCAAGTTTGTTTTGGATCTTGAATCTGAGTCTGGCTTGAGTCTTGGAGTTGCGTGGGGTTTGGATCTTGAAGTTGGGTTGTACTCGGATCTATATCTTGATCAAACTCCTTCCCTTGAATCCAAGTTTGTTTCGGATCTTGAATCCAAGTTTGTTTTGGATCTTGGATCCAAGTCTGCTTTGGATCTTGAAGTTGGGTTGTATTCGGATCTTGGAGTTGTGTGGGGTTTGGATCTTGAATCCAAGTTTGTTTCGGATCTTGAATCCAAGTTTGTTTTGGATCTTGAAGTTGGGTTGTACTTGGATCTTGTAACTGTGTGGGGTTTGGATCTTGAAGTTGGGTTGTACTCGGATCTTGTAACTGTGTGGGGTTTGGATCTTGAAGCTGGGTTGTACTCGGATCTTGTAACTGTGTGGGGTTTGGATCTTGAATCCAAGTTTGTTTTGGATCTTGAAGTTGGGTTGTACTCGGATCTTGTAATTGTGTGGGGTTGGGATCTTGAAGTTGAGTTGTACTTAGCTCTTGGAGTTGAGTTGCACTCGGATCCTGTAATTGTGTGGGGTTGGGATCTTGGATTTGCGTAGGGTTGGGAGCTTGTAACTGTGTCGTGCTTGGGCCTTGGAGTTGTGTGGTACTTGCAGTTGCACTTTCAAGATCATCAATACTTTCAAGATCATCAATACTTTCAAGATCATCAATACTTTCAGAAGATTGGGGTACAGCCGCGTCTGGTAAAGGTGTTTGTGGTTCTCGTGCCAGTGGGGGCGTATCCTGTAGTTCAGTTCTAGGGCTTTGAATGCGGGTTTGTGCTTGTAGCTCTTGAGACGTGATATCCACTCTTTCTAGTGGTTGCGATTCCTCTTCTGACGCTAATTGAGAGGCAGTTTCTGCTGCCCCGGCAGCGGCAGCGCCAGCCGCTGCTCCCAACGCGATATTCTCCGGGGAAAGGGAGCTGCCTGGTTCTGCTGTGGGCAGAGAAGGGGAAGATGGGCTGTCTGGAGGGTCTTGTAATTGAGTTGAGGACCCCTGTATCCTGGTGGGCCGAATTTTCTCAGCATAATTGGGTGCAGGTCTAGGTGGCGCTTTGGGCTTGCGCTTTGAGAGCATTGTCTTGAGAATTCCTCCAGCAATTCCCCCAGCCACTAAAATCATCAATCCAATTGGTAACCATCCCAAGCCATTGTCGCCTTGCGCGTCACCTGAAGTATCGGACGCGTCACCTGAAGTATCCGTTGAGGCATCTGGGGCCGAAGTATTGGTGTCAGAGGTGTTGCTAGAAGAGCTAGTTTGCCCAGATGTATCGTTCTCAGGATTATCTGTAGACTGCGAACTCGGCGAAGTCGTTGTACCTGAATTACCAGCCGAGGAGTTGGCTGAACTGTTTGCATCTGGCGTGCGGAATGTAGCCGGTTGAGTTTTGGCTTCAGTAATTGCTTGTTGGCCTTGATCTGAGGCCACATAGTTCAGAAACGATTCAGTAGAGGGACTGGGCTGCCCTTGATAAACATAGGTGAAGGGCTGAGAGAAGGGATACTTTGGATCGTCCGGCAGAGTATTGTACATAGAAACCGGACGGACACCCTTAGCATCCAAGATTTGACTAGCTAGGGCATAACTAATCCCGTCTGAACCTAATTCAGCGGTGAGTGCTGGCACACTGTCTTCATCCAATTGAGTGGTATTACCACCTGCTTCAAAGGTCGCCTGCCGAAACAAGTCATAAGTTTGCAGTGTCCCTTGGAGATTGTTAGCAATGGGACGATGAATCACTCGAATGGGACCAGGTTTGCCCCCTAGTTGTGACCAATCTGTAATTTCCCCCCGAAAGATTTTAACGACCTGGTCAATCGTCAATCCTTTCGCAAAGGCATTGTCTGTGCCGATAACAATGGCAATTTTTTCCCGGGTGACAGGGATTTGGACTAGCCCTTGTGATTTTTCGTCGTCCGTCAAAAGACGGCTAATTGCAGCTAAATCAGCCTGTTTGTTCTGAAGAGATTGCAGGCCTGAATCAGACTGTTGGGGCTTAATCTCAATGGTTGTATCAGAGGATTGGGTTTCATATTGCTGCTTGAGCGCCTGATTGATAGGAGCCATGCGCGTTAAGTTGTCAATCTTGATGGTTTGGGTAGCTGGGGACTGTTGGGCCAAACCTACAGTGAACTGAGATTCAACTAAAAGGAAGGATGAGGAAACGCCTAAAGTGACGACCATCGCGACAGTGGACACTGGAGTAGATCGTTCGAGTTGCATGCACTTGGCCTCCTGCACGATGAGTAGACGGTTTTGATAGGTTGCTTTGGAGTGGCTTACTCTGTGTGGGCAAACGCTTTATTCTCACAACAACCAGCAGGCACATTTTAGGCTCGGACATTCGAAAATGCCATGTAGCAGTCCAATATGAGTGGTGTGGGCTAGAAGCTGCTCCCTAGAAATCAAGTGGCGGCTGCCGCGAGAAACATGGGTTTAAGGAAAGCTTGGGCTGACTGATATGGGCGTATGCCGCTAATCACAACTTTATGCATAGTCTTGTGAAATCACCGTTATTTTTAAGGTTTTCTCAAGTGAATGCCAGTTGCTTGTCAAGAATTTAAGATTCACCCCGTTACGGTTCAATTCGGTAGAGGAAGCGAGTGGGTTGCTGATGAAACGCATCAATCTGTGTAGACTGTGTAGAAAGGGAAGAGTAGGAGTAGGTGGTTGCGGGCTTGCGATCGCAAGCCTGAGGAAAGTCCGGGCTCTCGAAAGACCAGACTTGCTGGGTAACGCCCAGTGCG
>NZ_JANQOY010000020.1 GCF_028285565.1 Acaryochloris sp. IP29b_bin.148 | reverse complement strand
TTTCCTGCAAGGCTTTCTTGCAGTCCATCATCCCTGCGCCCGTTTTATCACGCAGTTCTTTCACATCTTTTGCTGATATTGCTGCCATGGTCTTTTCTCGGTGTATCTGTGATGGTGTTTATCTTGAAGCTAAAACATTAAGGGACACCTAAGGGAGCGCTGCACCTTAGGTGTCCAGCAAGGCTCTATTCAGCCGCAGGTTCCTCTGCCTCAGCCGTGGGAGCAGCTTCTTCAGCAGGAGCTTCTTCAGCAGGAGCTTCTTCAGGGGCTGCTTCAGCTGTAGGAGCTGCTTCAGCTTCTGGCTCTGCCGCCGCGACTTCAGCATCTGCTGCTTCAGCAACGGGTTCTGGCGTCTCATCCTTAAAGTCAATGGCAGAGGGAATGTCGTCGCCCTCGAAGGTCTCAGCACTGACTTGGCCATGCCGTCCTTCATAAATGGCGTCGGCGAGTTTGCCAATGATGAGTTTGATGGAGCGAATCGCATCATCATTGGCAGGAATGGGAATATCAACCCAATCTGGGTCGCAGTTGGTGTCTAACAAAGACACAATGGGTAATCCCAACTTCTGGCACTCTTGCACCGCGTTGTATTCCCGGCGGATATCGATAATCACGACTACATCAGGGATCTTATGCATTTGCTTCAGACCACCGAGGTACTTCTGTAATTTATCTAGTTCCCGGCGCAACATTGACGCTTCTTGCTTGGGCAAGAGGTCAAAAATACCGCTCTCGTAGCGTCTTTCTAAATCTTTGAGGCGTTCAATTCGGGTCTTAATGGTGGCCCAGTTGGTGAGCATGCCCCCCAACCAGCGTTGGTTAACGTAGTACCCACCGCAGCGAGCGGCTTCTTGGGCAATAATGCCAGCGGCTTGCCGCTTGGTGCCCACAAACAAAAACTTCTTCCCAGATTCAGAGGCAGACCGAACGTAATGAAACGCTTCGTCCATTAACTGCGCGGTTTGCACCAAATCAATAATATGAACCCCGTTGCGCTCGGTGAAGATATAAGGGTCCATTTTGGGGTTCCAACGGCGGGCTTGGTGGCCGAAGTGAACTCCTGACTCAAGCATTTGAGCCAAACTAATCACGGGCATATTTTTCTCCTATTCGGGTTTCAACCTCCACCTGAGTGCATTTCTAGTCAGTTATTTCTGAAGAGAAACACCCGAATTCTCAGATGTGTGAAGTGTTAACAGCCTTTACAAAATAGCACAACTCTTGAGGCTCCACATGCTTTGTTGCCAATCCCTGGCCCACTGATTTTCATTCAAGATGGGAATGGAATAGATCTAAACTTTCCAGTGGATCAGTAATCTTTCGCTGGAGCAGAAATCGGCTGCCTTTTGTTGACTAAAATGACATCGGCTAGATCGACAAGATCGCTCCCTCCCCTTTTTTGGGTTTAATGGTTTTATATACCCAGCGATATTTCTCATATTTAGGTCAACTCAAGCCTGTGGAGCACACTGCGCAATTACAGCGGCTAGTGATAGCGCCGGAGCAATTCCAGGCGTCACGGATTTATTTAACGAGTGACCAGCAACACTATCTCTACCATGTCTTGCGGTTGAGGGAGGGTGATCGGTTTATTGCCATGAATGGACAGGGACAACTGTGGTTGGCCGAGCTATTGCCAAATCCTGCTGAGGCAACAGTACTGGAAGTCCTGAGCGAACACACTGAACTGACCATTCCCCTGAAGCTATTGGCAGCGCCTCCCAAAGGAAATCATTTTGACCAAGTGGTGCGTAGTGTCACGGAATTAGGGGTGAGCCAAATTGTGCCCTTAATCAGTCAGCGGACGTTGCTGCAACCGAGTCCCCAGCGGATTCAGCGTTGGCGGCGGATTGCCACAGAGGCAGCGGAGCAGTCCCGGCGACAGATGATTCCTCATATTGTGGATCCTCTCTCCTTCGATGACGGGATAGCGAAGGATAATATGGATGACGGTCACCACTGGCAACGGTATATTTGCATTGTCGATGCGGAAGCACCGAATTTCCTGAACTGTCTGAACCAATGGTCTGAGGACGAGCATGAAACTGGTATTGCGGTTATGGTTGGCCCTGAGGGAGGATGGACCGATCGGGAAAAGCAGCAGGCCCAAGCACTCGGCTACCAAGCGGTATCTTTGGGTCAGCGGACCTTAAGAGCGGTTACTGCAACTTATATGGCTGTATCCGTTGCGATCGCACATTTAGAACGACACACGGCGTACAAAGGGGGACACGTATGCACCAAGACATCACCATAGCACTGGAACGCCAAGATTATGAGATAGCATCCCAACTGATCAAAGCGGTACCTGACAACGATCCATGGGGCCAACTCTATCTGGGCCAATTACAAGCGGCTCAATCCAACTATGAACAAGCGGAGAGTACTTTCCGGTCTTTACTGCAACAGGACTACGGCCCCAAAATTGCCCAAGCCGCTCGCCAAGGACTCAAGCAGATTCAAGATCATGCTCAAGCTGTTCGCCAGGAAAAATTAAGCCAAGCAACAGCAACGCCAGAACAGACCCAAACGGGAGCCTTGATTTTAGAAGCCTTACCCTCTGATGCTAAAACCAAGGCTGCGCTAGAATTTGCCAAAATCATGCAGGTTGAGCCCTACACCGCCCGTATGTTAATCCCCAGTCGGGGATGGCGTCTTTATCGGGTTGGCCCCATTGGAGAGTTAGCGATGTATGGCCAAGACCTGCAAGCAGCTGGGATTCCTAATTTCTCTGTGACCTTGGCCCAGGTTCAACAGCTCAAAGTCCATCAAGTTTGTTATTTCCAAACCTTGCAGCCCTCACCCGAAGTCATCGTATCTGACCACCATGCCCAACAAACGGGTTCCTTCCGGTTTAACTGGTCCGAGGTGACCCAGCGGGTTGAAGGTTTAGTCCCCATTTTTGAGGAGGTGGTCGATCGCGATCCGCGTGGCAAACTCAAGCGCAAAGAGAAAACGCAGGATCATGCTCAGTTCTGTGATCTACATTTACCCCAAAAAGGCTGTATTTTGCGGTTTTATGATGCAGCTTATCAATTCAATCAAGGGGTTCCGCTCACAGAAGTTGATCGGGAGACGTCTTGGGCCAATTGGCGCGGTTTAACCACTTTGCTCACTCAAAATTTACCCCATGCCACAACTTGGGCGGACTTCACCTCGTTTGCAGAGACTGCGGTTGAACAGCTGGAGTTGTTAGGTGCATTTGAGTCCTATATCAATCTGCTCCGCCGGGAAGATAGCAAATGGGATCAGGCGTTTCACCTATACAGCAGTTTAGCTATGCTCAAACCATAGGTGTCAGGGCATAAGAGGTGATTAGGGCAATAAACTTGTACCTAAAATTAATCTTCATGTACCTAAAATTTTGGCCTACGATTTTCAGCATCGTTTTATTACAGCCAATTACCTAGCAAAATATATGGAGCCCAGTAAACAGGTAAATTAAATCGGGCGTTATGGATCAAGTCGAGCTGGGCAAGGCGGAGCGCTTCAGCTTTTGTGGTCACTTCTGGATCAATTAAATGTTCATAGAATTTGCCTACTAGTGCGGCACTCGCTTCATCATCGGCATACCATAAAGACGCAATCGTGCTGCGCGCGCCTGATCGCACAGCGATGCCTGCCATACCCAGTGCAGATTGGGGATCTCCCTTGACCGTTTCGCAGGCGCTGAGGAACAACAGCTCAATGGGTTGTGATTGTGTCTGATCTCGGTTACTGAGAATTTCGCCGAGCTGATTGATATTGATGCGATCGCCAATGCCCGAGACGATATAAGTCTGTTCAGATTGAGAGCTAAACTGACCATGGGTGGCAATGTGAATGATGCGGGCTGATTGATTGAGAACACTGCGTTGAAGCGTGTCTCGGGTAAACTCCTGATTGAGTAAAACATCTGTTTTAGTTAGGGTGGCCACAATCCTTTGGACCTCAACCCATACCTGAGGTAGCCTTTTAAGACCCAATTCAGGACGGGGGGCCGTTGAACCTGCAACTAGTGTGGGTAACGATTGGCGATCTAAGGGGTTAGGGCCAAGCAGCTGAAGTCCAGGGCTAGTGCTGACAGCATATTTTTCAATCAAGAATTGCTCTCCGTCAAACAGTGCGGCTATGGGAATGTTGCGCAGTGGACCATCCAACACAAATACAAGATTCTTGATCTGATTTTGAGTCAGTACAGAATCCACTGGTGCAATTAACCAGTCGTAGACGGGCTTTGATGCCATCTGAATTTGGTTAAGCCGTGACGGCAATTTGTATTGCAGGGCGGATGAAAGGTCAGCGAGGGTGCGATCAATGGTGTCTCGGGTGACAGGAATCGTGTGGAACTTTAGCTCATCAGAGTTGGGTAGTTTAAGAATGACGGCTAATCGATCGTCGAGAATAATGGTGTAGATAAAGGCAGTGTTGACATCTATGCGATCGACGAGCTGATCAATTTCCGTTAATTGAGCTTTGGTGCAAGATTGCAGCAAATAATTTTCCACTTCTGCCGTTTGCAGAGCATCAATGACCGTGCGGGCTTGTTGGAGTTGTCTGGCTTGCGGCTGAGTCGGCAGCAGCAAGCTGACAAGTTGTCGGTAAAGCGGTTCAACACGACTCTGAAACGAAAATTGGGCATCGGGAGCCAGGAAGAGAAGATCTTGACGTAACCCTTGCAGCGTATGGAGAGCCGCTTGATAGTATTGAATGGCTGATTGGGATTGCTGCTGAGCATCCAGAATTTGTCCCAACTGCCATTGCCATTGATAAGCCAGATCGTCAGCCTGGATCGATTGGGCGATAGAGAGCGCAGCTTCAGTCTCAATCTGGGCCTGGGAGTAAGCAGATTGCTGTTGATAAAACGTTCCTAAAAGCCCGAGTGCTTGGGAGGTTGCACGGGAATCCTCTAAGTTGGCAGCCATCTGACGGGCAGTGGTTGCCCATCGGATACTTTGTTCAGTCCAACCTTGAGAAGGCTCTACTTGGCCCAGCCGAAATAAACTCTTCGCTAGATTGAGCTGAGCATAAACAACAGTTCGGCTGGGGGGCATGTCTGCCAATGGCCCTTGGCTTAGCTGCTTAGCAAGGGGTTGGGGTTGAAGGGATGAACTCATCTGAGGGAGATCACCCTTCATTTGTAAGTCGAGCAGCAAACTCAAGGTTTGCAGTTGCCCCTGGAGAGCTAGTAGTTGAGTCGCAGGTTTGGGCTCAGCTTGAGTGGCCCGTTGGGCAGCGAGGGTCGCTTGCTGATAATGCGTAAAGGTATTGTTGACTAGGGATTGAAGGGTATGGTCACTTTCTTGCCAAGACTGCTGCTGAGTCTTTTTATATAACGCTCGTTCCGTTTCTGCGAGACTCAGATATATGGCACTTTCCAGGTCGGGGGTTTGCAGAGGGAGCACAAGCTTTAAGCTGGTTTGCAGTAATGCTTGTGATTTCGTCAGGTCCCCCATTTGTCGCCACACATTACTCAGATTACGTAACCCCATGACCTTAATTTTGGGGTCGGGATAGGCCAAGAACTGCTGCTGTACCTTATCTAAGGTCGAGTCATCATCGACATCGCAAAAGTCCTTGGACCCCATCGCCCGCATCAGGGTGTTGCATGCCGGTCGATATAATCCTGCCGCTTCTTGGGCAAGGGCCTGATTGAGTAAGCTACCCGTAACGCCTTCCTGATCGCTTAAGGCTTGATAGAACTGGTTAGCCTGTTGCCAATGGGTTAAGGCAAGTTCAGGGCGTCCAAGGGTAAGCTGCAATCGACCGTAAGCGTTATAGGCCTGGGCATAGAGATGCAGCCATTGGGATGATTGCTGTTCGGGGTCAATACCTTGGAGTAGCTTCAGACTGCGAGTAATGGCTGCTTCGGCGGCTGGCCATTGCTGCCGATGCTGGAGTGCCAGGGACAGATAGGTCAAGGCCATACTTTGATTGAGGTCATCCCCTTGATTGGCAAATTGCTGAGCAGCCTGTTTCCAAGCGGTTGCGGCTTGGGTATATTGCTGACGCTGATAGTAAGTGGTGCCCGTTTGGATCTGGGCTGATGCTGCCGATTGTTGAGCGTGGACCGGGACATCAGCGAGAAGCATTGAGCTTGCCACTCCCAGCCAAAGTCCAAGTATGAAACAGATCCAAAACCGCTTTCCTCGCTGGATGAGCGCTTTGAGTCGTTTTATAGGTTGGAAAAGTTTGCACTGAGCCATAACCAGTGGGGTGCGAAACTGCTAATTGTCTTGTCTGCAGGCTGATAAATTTTCCTGGGGGATGGGGGTGGATATGCCCTGAGCAACTAATTGGATCTGGCCTGTGGCAGTTCGTCGCCATCCTTGTGCTTCTATGATTTTTGTGGGCTGAGCTGGTGCCACAGGTTGAGTGGCTTTCTCAAGGGCCTGAGAGTGGGGAGGCGATCGCAAATCTTCCCAGACGGTTTCTGAATCGCTGAGGACTTCTGGGCTAGGAGGCAAGCCCCCCCGTCCACTGTTAAAAAAGCTGCTAGATGCAACGGGAGCACCAGGAGAGCAGCGCTGTGTGAGTTGGGGGCGGACAATATCAACGGGTAAATCAACTAGAGCCTGATCGGGGTCGGTCTCTGGGGTGTTGATGGTAACATTGCCGCTGAATCCTAGCTCAGAACTAGCGGTGATATCACTCAATGGAGTCAGTTCGTCTCTCGCCTGAAGGCCGAAAAGACCTTGAGTGTTGATGGTAACGTTGCCCCCGCGTCCAGAAAAGGCGTTGGCGGTAATATCGCTATTTTCGTTGGGGAAGGCAACGATAAGTGGAGCATTGATATCAATATTGCCACCATCACCACTGTTTTGGTCACGACCTGCTGTGGCAGTAATATTGCTGCTCTCCTGTAGCAGAAGCAGGTCAGCGATATTTAAGCGAATATTGCCTCCTTGATTGCTAAGGGTTTCAGCAGAGATAAAGGCTTGATCGGATAAATTGAGTCTCCCGGCTTCAAGAGATATGTTTCCGCCGATACCTGAGCCTTGGCTATCAACAGCAACTCCTGCTCCATTCCGAATATTGACGACCGGTGGATCGATAATGATATTTCCGCCAGGACCACTTGAGTTAGGGCCTGTATTTGCAAATAAACCACTACCCTGACCTTCTAGGTTCAAGTCATCACGGACCTCAAGAGTGATATCTCCAGCTCTCTGGCTGCCTTCGGTTGTTGTCAATAGTTGACCATTATTTGTGGCTTCGAAGCGATTCGAGTTGATAAAGATGCTTCCGCCTGTACCTTTATCAGTGGTACGTGCATCGATTACAGCATTATCTTGGATGCGGAATTGATTCGTGTTCACATTGATATCGCCTCCACGACCTTGACCAGTGGTGCCTGCGAAAATACCACTATTGTCTCCAGATAAAGACACTAAATCGCTCGCATTAATTGTGACTGTACCTGCATCGCCAATATCCAAGGTAGAGGCAGAAATTTCTCCGCTATTACTTACGACCAATTGGTTTGTATTAACTAATAAATTCCCTGCTTTGCCAGTTCCTTGTGCTTCAGTTGACAATGTACTGTTTATAATCTGATCTGCAAAGGTTGTACTGCCTGAAATATTCACAGAGTTTGATGCATTGATTGTTAGGGTTCCACCGGGACCTCTATTATTTGTAGTGGCATTATTAGTAACTAAAGAGGCTGCTCGAACTCTGCCTCCATCACGAATGTTTAAGGTATCTACATCTATGGTTAGAATACCTCCGCTACCTGTACCAGAATTATTTGCGGATATTTGAGCAAGATTCTCAATTGTTAAAATTCTTGCTCTGATCTGCAATTTACCTACATCCTTTGTGGCTCCTGGTTCAGCAGAGGTAAAAACACCACTGCTTATGTCTGGACCAGAGATGGTAGACGCACCACTTAAAAGAACAAAATCTGCACTGATCGATAGCGATCCACCTGTACCAATATTTCTAGAACTTGTAGAAATTTGGGCTCCATCTAGAGCTAACAAATTCTGCGTCTTAACAAGAATATCTCCTGCATCACCTGTACCATTTCCCGCAACTAGAGCAAACAAACCGCTAGAGAATTCGCCATTTTCCCTTTGTAGGGTACCTGTCAACTCAGTTGAATCTAAGGCAACTAGATTAATATCTCCCCCTTTTCCGGCTCCAAAAACTTCAGTGGACACCTGGGAACCATTAAGAAGAATGAATTGCCGAGTGTTGATGGATATCTCACCCCCGTCTCCTTGATTTTCAACTTGCGCAAATAAACCTGTAGGGAAATTACCTATTGGCTGTTTTGCCTCGATTATCTCCACAGAATCAGTGGCTTCAACAATTAATTTTCCCGCATTACCAAAGCCAAAATTAACGACTGATGCCTGAGCCCCATCTAAGATTCGTATTTTTTTTGACTTGATGCTTAATGTACCGCCATTGCCCATGCCATTGACTTCAGCAAACAAACCACTGGGAAGTTCGCCATCTGAAGTTGTTCCACTAAGCTCTACCAGCTCTGACGCCTTAACAATTAAATTGCCTCCACGTCCTGAAGAGGAAACAGGTGTTTCAACAAACGCACCTTGTTTGATGAATACTTGCTTTGCCTGAATGGTCAAGTCGCCCGCATCACCTTCACCATTACTTTGAGTAGCTAATCGGGTATTATTTCCGCTCATCGTCAAGGTTTGGGAAGCACCTAAGAATACATTACCTCCTTTTCTTGACTCAGTTGTTGATACTATTTCAGCATCACCCTTGAGACTTATATTCTTGCCTCTAATTTGAATATTACCTTCGCTAGCACTCACAAAAGCTAAATCAGAAAGATGTATATTTTGAAAACTGTTAGTTTCTGCAAAGTCCACTACCCAGCCCTGATTACTAGGGACTATTTGTACTTGCTCATTTTGAGCAATACTGCCTAATTCAATATTGCCCCTGTCTGCAAAAATCAGCCCACCTTCTATGTCAACTGAACTACCAATTAAAGCTAGGGTTTTGCCCTGTGAGACTTCTAAGCCTCCACCAATTGGGACTCCAAAGTTGTTCGAAACCAAATTTGCTGTTGATTCATGCCGAATTGCTCCAGGTGATTGACCAAACTGCAAGCCAATAGGTGTGCTAACAGTCAGCAAAGATTGAGTTGGACTATTGGCACTAAAGTTCTTTCCATCCGCAAAAGTCACACTGCTCGCTGTACTAGCTAAAAAAGATCCACCAATATCTAGAGAGGCATTAGGACCAAAAATAATTCCGCTTGGATTAATAAAAAATAGATCGGTACTTCCATTAGACTTGATGGTGCCATCGATCTGCGAGACTGATCCCGATGTTACACGAGAAAAAATAGCTTGGACATTTCTAGAATTATTGAAATAAGCAGTTTGGCTATCTGGAACTGAAAAATCATGAAAGCTGTGAAATAAATTTTCTCCAAATTGGCTCCCTCCTTCGATTCTAAGTATGCCGTTCTCTTGAATAACTTCAGACCTTTCGGGGAGAGTATTATCAGGCACTATTTGTGCCTTTACTGCAAAGGGAAAAATAGAAAAAAGGAAAAAAAAATCAAAAAGAATACAAAATAGAGGTATTCTCATAAGCTGTAAGCAAAATTAGATATTTTTTACTTATTTAGCAATATATCACTCTTTTATTTCTACTCTATTCTCAGGAGGCATAATATTGATTATCTCATCTCCATATTTAATCCTTACGTCTGTTGCGCATAGGAGTAACTGTTTTGATTCAATGTAGGCTAAGTCATTGACTGCTTGATTTAAATCCATTGTATTAATAGTACAGTTTCGATTTGTAGAAGATATTGATATTGGCACTAGCATTATCAGACGTATATTATTATTCCTAGAAACAATGGTGTATTTAATTTTATTGATTGACTTCAAGAATTTTGAATAAAAATCACCTTTGTCAAATACTAAATTCATACTATTAGAACAAGGCTTAGGAAAAGCTTTAAAGGAATCAACCACATTAGAAAATTTGGCTTGTAAAGGTGATGGTTTTAAGTCACTCGCTACAATCCCATTCTCCTCATAAATGAGTTCAAAACTGAAAGCGATCGATTCTACAGGATTTGAAGAAGTAGTAGATGTTGGTGCAGTAATAGTACTGTTACTATCTTTTTGAGGTCTAGGTGGCTTAGTGGTAAGGTCATTTATCCCTGGAGTCTGAGGACACGAATTTGCATTTCTTCTCGAATATCGACCACCTGTTCTCGCTTCAGCCCGCTCAACAGAAATACTAATAAGTACAGCCATCGTGAGAAATAGTGTTAATGTTCTATTTAGTAAATTCATGAACCATAACTCCTGATCAAACTATGCTTTAATATGTTTTTTTGTTAGCCATCTTTTATCTTTCAGTTCTTTTATGTTAGTTTTACGCCATTTTTATTAAAACTTTAGATAGTAAACACTCATTAATAAATTCATTGCTCTTGATCAAGTTATCCTGTCAAAAAAAATTAATATCTATGTTTTACTCTTTCGTTAATCAATGCGCAACGTATGCCAGAACCATCTCTGTAGTTACTTGGCAAGTATGCCCAGATAGACATACTTGCAATATTAATTAAGTTAGGCTATCAAACTACTTTATCCCTGCTCTCTCCAATGAATTGCAACATTTGCAACGGTAAAGTCTTCACTACCCTGTCGGCGAATTGTAATCCGGTTCGAACCTTGTTGTAAGAAGTTTTCGGGGATTCGATCCATCCACGTTGTCCACAAATTATTACCTCCTTCCGGGATATCAAAGCTTGGTAACTCTTGATTGTTGATCAAGATTCGGTGATTATCCCGCTCGACATCGAAAGATTGAATCAACAAGTATCCAGTGTCTATCGGACTTCCTTCAACATTAAACGTACGAGTAGCGGCAGTATTGGAACTATTAAACCGTTCATCAAAATTAACCCACATGAAATCAGAGCGTGCCATAAAAATTTCTCCATTTTTGTATTTGATTTTTAAGGGAATACTAATATATTGCTAATTGGTATGCTCTAGCACTAAATCAGCAATGAACCCAATGCCTCTCTTAATGAGCTGCTCTCTTAGGAGGTACTAAATAATGTAGTCAGACAGAGCGGGGTAATGACTGTGGGTATAGGAAAAAAGTTTAGAAACTGCATACTATCTTCCCTGTACCCACAGTCTCTCTGGAATTGTGAAGTATCCTGAATTAGTCGTTTTCCTGCATGATTTTCACCATTAAACAATGGTCGTTAAGGGACCGCCATTATTAATGGTCAATTCATCAGGCGATACACCTTGAACGACACCCACTAGTTCTCTAGCTTGGAAGAAAACACCACTCACATCAACAAATAGGCCTTGGTCCAGATAGATTCCTGTACCGCCGCCGCCAATGCCAACGCTTTGCAAAATATAGTCTTCATTCCCTTTGAGCTGGATGCTGTCTTCCCCAGAAGTAAAGTCAGTAATTGTGGCAAAATCTATCTCACCGTCATTCCCTGCTGCTACAACTCCATCGTTATAAAACACATCCCCAATACTACCCAAAAGAAATCTATCTCGTCCGGCTCCGCCTATCAGAGTATCTCTTTCACCTTGTCCAGGATTGACAGCATTTGGATCAACACCAACAAGGACATCGTTGCCAGTATTTCCAATCAAGCGATCATTGCCTGAACCACCATAAAGGCGATCGTTGCCTGCATTGCCTTGTAGCAAATCCCTTCCTTCGTTACCGTAAATATTATCTGCGCCCCGACCACCTTGGGCCACATCATTTCCATCGCCGGCCTCAATTAAATCGTTGCTATTTTGACCAAAGAGTGTATCGTTACCCGACTCACCAAATATTCGATCAAAACCATCACCACCTAATATTCGGTCATTACCCTCTCCGCCTAATAAAGAGTCATTACCAGTACCACCAAGGAGGGTGTCATTTCCCACCTCGCCAAAGAGTGTATCGTTACCTGAACCACCATTTAAGGAATCATCCCCCCCAGGAGCAAGCAAAATTAACTCATTCCCTACCGTAATTACCCAATCATCTCCACCGAAAATGCGATCATTTCCGCCATTTCCAAAGACGGTATCATTTCCGCCTAGTGCATCAAAATTATCATTGCTATTAAGTAAAATTTCAAAATCATTACCTTGTGTTGCAGGCATTCTTTTTCTCCCTGTTAAGCAATAAGTTTTTGCACACTCAATCTTTCCTCCTCAGCTCAATGACTCTATTAGCCAAAGACCTAGAGAGAAAATTGAGTTTAATCATTGAACGAACAAGTGAATATTAGAGATTTTGCATTGCAGCTGCGTTATTAAGCTCTTATTTTCAGCTTGTGTGATTAACTCATGCGCCCGAAGGGAGAATTATGCAAATCCTCAAAAAAATATTTTGAATCGGCAGTATTCCAAAAATAAATTTCTAGTGCAAACCATTGAGAGTACAGGAATTAAGTGGTATTGAGGAAATCTATTTTTCCTGAAGATTAGCCTAAATTATATTTATTGTTTGCCTGATTTATATATATTTGTACTATTGCATTGTTGCAAAATAACAGACGAATATGTGCCTTAGATGATGTGTGTCTTGTCTCAAAGTCTGACATAGCCAGGCATTAGATAGTCGATTGTCGATTTAGTGTAAATAATGTCCCTATCAATGAGTTGGAGACAATAAAAATGCCTAAAAAATATAATGAATAAGCTTTACAAGGAGATTATTTTTTGTGGTGAGATTTTTCCCCACCTTCTAGCTAATACGTTATGTAAACTTTTGAAAAGAACGCATAAATATTGGTGAAATGCACTGAAGTTATTACCAGTGATATTGCAAGACTGAGGAAGATGCATTGAATCCTGCATCTGTTTTCCCCATGGTCATTTTATTAGGTGTAACTGCACGTTTATTAAAATTCTATGGATATAGGCAATACACTTCAGGCTGTACCCAAAGTTTGGGATTCTTACGCTCAGCTTGTAACTGCTGCTCAAAGATGTGGGCCGGATAGTTGTGAACGACAATCTATCCTCGAAATTCTTGTTGATGAGATTTTAAGATCGCGCAGAATTGGTCGCCCACTTCCCAAAAAGCCGCTCTCAGGAATTTATCTTGAGATTTGCGATCGCATCCGCATTCATTTACTCACAGAAATCGATAAAGCAATCACCACCTATGATCTAAAGCAACCTCCCCTTCGACAGTGGATCGCCGAACTTCTGCGGCAGGCCAGTCATCACAGTCTTGACAACGATCTGCTCAAGCGAATCGCCATCGAAGCTCAGAGCCATCCACCGCAATCCCAAGAACGCCAACATGCCTTAACTGAACTGATTGAAGCCATCCGCCTATCGGATCGTCTGATTCGTCCCCACCGGGCTAAGTATCCGCCCCAGTTCTATCAACTTCTTTACGAAGAAGCCGTCAATCAAACACTGACCTATGTTTGTCGCCGCATTGAAACTTATGACCCCCATCGCGGTAAAAACCAAAAATTTATGAACTGGGTCAACTTTCGCCTCGATAAAACCCTGATTGAATGCCGTCGTGCGTTTAGTGATTACCAAATCCAAGACCTTCCCAACCTGAACGATTTAGAGAAACTCGCTCAGCCAAACGATACGCCGCTCCTTGCGGATGATGTCCAAGCCTATATTGCCTCTGACCCAAAACAGCTTTTCCGCCAGACCCATATTCGTAACCGCCCTGATGCTAACTTTCAAGCTATTGCGCTAGCCCGATTTAATCATCGCAGTTGGGAAGAGATTTCCGAACAACTTGAACTTAAAATTCCGACATTAAGTGGTTTTTTTCAAAGATGCTGTCAAAAATTCGCCCCTATTTTTAAGGAACGCTTTCAGTAATTTTCTCAGGTTCTTAGCCCATGACTCAGGCCTCTTCGCTCACCTTTACCGTCGCTCTGGCTCTAACAGCTCACCAATACGCTGAGACTTTTAGGAAGCTTCAGGCTAATCCTGCCAAAGCGAAACAAGTCTACCTCAATACTCTGGCTGTTTACGCCGTCAGAGAATATCTAGACTATATAGAGGTGGATACGAATCTGGAAGCCAGTCAGGGGTGGGACCCCGTTCAACAGACCTTAGTTAATACCGCGGCCTTGCAGATCACTGACTATGGAGCCCTAGAGTGTCGGCCGATTTTACCAGAGGCTATTCACCTCCAATGTCCAGCAGAAACGCCCCAGGATAGTATTGGTGCGATCGCAGTTCAACTCGATGAATCACTACGCTCAGCTACGCTCTTAGGGTTTGTTGCACCGATCCCTAATCAGGCAGTGCCCCTCAACCAACTTCAGGACCTAGAACAATTGGGGACATACCTAAAATCCTTATCCGTGACCCCAACCCTGCCTGCCTACGAGACTGTGGTGACTCAGTTACAAACTTGGTGGGATGCAGATACCGACTCTGGACCCTGGAAAGTGCTTTCAGACCTCATGAAGCCGTTTACGCCAAGGCCCAATTATGCGTTTGACTTTCGTGAATCTGCCCATCCCTTACCTGACGAAATCACGGATAGCCCGGTAGTCAACCGCATCAAGCAATGTTGTTTGGGGCCAGCCCCCCATACCCAAATCTTTCAGTTACAAATGGGAATTCAACAGGTTTCTGAGGAAATCTACAATATCTTTGCTCAAGTAACAGCGGCTGAACCTCACCGTCATTTACCGGATCATTTACATATCAGCGTCCTTGATCAATCTGGCACAGAGATTATGCATGCTAGGTCTCTGGGTACAGAAGCGCTACAAATCAGATTTAGTAGTGTAAAAGATGAGCGTTTTCAATTGCAATTGACGCTAGATAACACCACAATAACCGAAACCTTCATTACATAACGCTATATTTCGGTTCACGCGAGATTGCAACGCTTTCTGTCGTCTTTGGGGTTCTCATTGCTTGTTTATCGCCATTCGTATCTGACCCAGCTGGACGCGGCAATAGCCCAGCCCTTGACATAGATACCATGCAAAAACTCGTCACTTTACAACTGAATGGAGATTTGAGCCTTCAAGGCTTTCACTGCACGCTGGCCATTGGCTGCGAGGGAGAGCGTCCCCAAGCGGAGTTGCAAGGAGACCTGCCTCCTGCACCAGAGCTAGAAAAATGTTTACAGCAATGGAAACAGAGCTACCAGCTTCTAAGGCATGTGGTTCGCATCCACCCTCAGCAAATCATTTACGTGGGGGCTAAGAACCTGGTTGAAGATTGTCGCCAGGCGGCCGAAAAATTAGCTGAAGTTTTTACACAATGGCTGACAGCAGAGCCTTTTCGAGGCGTCGATCAGTTACTACGGGAAACATTAAACCGAGAGGAGCAGATTCGCATCTTAATTCGCACTTCGAATGTTCAGCTTCATCAGCTCCCTTGGCATTTATGGGATATGGTCGATGGCTACCCTCACAGCGAAGTGGCTATTGCTGCTGTTTCCTTTAAGCAGAAGTTACGGCCTTTATCCCCCAAATCACAAGGCCATGTGAGGATTTTGGCAATTGTTGGCGACAGTCGAGGCATCGATCTGGAAGCAGACCAATCGATCCTTAACGCCTTGCCCAACACTGAGGTTACCTACCTGATCGAACCCCAGCGCCAAGCCCTGAATGATCATCTTTGGGACCAACCTTGGGATATTTTATTTTTTGCAGGACATAGTCAAACGAACGATCTAGAAGGGCAGATTGCCATCAACCCCACTGATAAACTGTCTCTGGCTGAGCTGCAGTATGGCCTACGGCAAGCCATTACTCATGGCCTGCAGCTCGCCATTTTTAATTCCTGTGAGGGGCTGGGGCTGGCCTATGACCTCAAAGAATTACAGCTTCCTCAGATGATCGTGATGCGCGACCCCGTTCCGGATCAAGTCGCCCATGCCTTCCTCAGATATTTTTTGGATGCCTATGCCCAGGGAGCATCTTTTTATCTCGCCAGCCGACAAGCTCGGGAACGCTTACAGGGGCTTGAACAAGAATTCCCTTGTGCGAGTTGGCTACCGATGATTATTCAGCATCCAGCCACCATACCGCCACAATGGCAACAACTTCAGGCGAATGGCGGACGGCATACACAGACTCTGCTATCCCCAAAGGGATGGGCTGTTCCTTCGCTCAAGCGTATTGGGGGTGCGATCGCACTGAGCACCCTAATCACGGGCCTTACCCTTGGCGTCCGTTGGCTGGGGGGACTGATGACAACCGAGTTATGGGCCTATGATACGCTTTTGCAACTGCGCCCCTCAGAACGTCAAGATGATCGGCTATTGATTATCACCATAGATGACGCCGATATTCGTTACCAAGAACAGAACGGCATGCAGCTGAGTCATTCCCTCTCTTCTCAAGCATGGACGCTGTTAATCGAGAAACTCAACGGGCTTAAGCCCCATAGTGTTGGCCTTGATATTTACCGCTCAACACCTTTGAGTTATGAAACTCAAGCTGGCATTAAGACGCCAACATGGCCTTTATTTGCCATCTGCAAAGTGCCTTCTGTGGATGATGGCGATTCCAGTGGTGTTGATCCGCCCCCTAATATCTCCTCAGACTATGTTGGCTTCAGCGATCTAACCATTGACCCTGATGATGTCCTTCGACGTCATTTACTGGCCATGAAAAATCCGAGTTTTGACTCAAAGTGTACCGCTCGTAATGCCTTCAGTTTATTAACAGCGCTTCATTATCTTGAGACAAAAGCACGGATTTTCTATCAACTCACGCCAGCCAAAGAATTTAAATTTGGCGATGTGACTTTCTCTCGTCTCACTTCTAACGCAGGAGGCTACCATCATCTGGATGCAGCGGGCTACCAAATGCTCCTTAATTTTCGGTCTCGACGTTCCCTGCATGACATTGCACCGACACTCCGGTTGAGAGATTTACTGGAAAATAAAATACCGAAACAAAGGTTAGAACAACTGCAGAACCGCATTGTCTTGGTCGGGGTTACCGCCCTGACGAGTCGTGATGATTGGCTCACGCCTTACAGTCGAGGCCAGGCAACCGCGAAGCGAAAGTTGTCCGGTGTGGTGGTGCAAGCACAGATGATCAGCCAACTCCTCAGCGCTGTACAAGATCGTCGGCCTCTGATTTGGTGGTTGCCAGAGTGGGGAGAAGCACTTTGGATTTGGGGGTGGGCTTTGGTCGGTACACTGGCGACTGTTGTTGCGAATCGTCCCCTACGATGGGTTGGTATGGCAATTTTGGTATTGATACTCTTGATGGGGGTTTGCTATCTATTCATTCTGCAGGCAGGATGGCTTCCCCTGATCCCTGCGGCAATCGCGATGATATTGAGCCTTGCGATCGTCGCGAGGTGGCAGCAGATCAACATGAAAGCAACCCAAATGTCTGAATAGCGTTTGCTGGATGATGGGAGGTCCCTCGTGCATCAATCTCAACTTTCTTTACTAGCGTGGATAGGGATACTATTTCTAACTGCAATAGGAATGCCATTGACCCAAGGTACTGCCTTGGCAGGTGAGCAACAACAAGCGCAGCAAGCGGAAGATATCGTCCTCATCAAGTTTCGCCAGCCCGATACCGATGAATCTAGCGATCCACAAGATCGCCCTCGTGGAGGTGGTTCACGGCAGATTTGCAAGACTGGAACAAATCAATCGGAGATTGTTTGCACAAACCAATCATTAACGGCTTTAGTCCCTTCAAATCAGCTCTCAAGCAATACTAGTAGCGCCTGGGGACTAACGGTAGAAGGAAGGCCAACATTATGGTTTTATGTGCCCTACTCATCTAACGCGATTCACCAAGTGATATTTGAGTTACTCGATAGTAATGGCACCAAAATCTTTGTGGAAGATACTCTCAAACTCAGTGATACCCCTGGGATTATTGGCTACCGCCCCCCTCTATCTCAAGCTTTAGAAATTCATAAAACCTATCGGTGGCACTTACTACTGAGATTAGATCCAGCAAGCCCTTCTGGGGATGCTTATATATCAGGCCGTATTAAACGTATTGCAAGGCCACCCCATTTACAGCAGGGCCAAGATCTTCGCCAATTCGCTAGCACCCTAGCGAAAGCTGGCATCTGGTATGACACCCTCACTGTCGTGAGCAACCTTTATGCTGATGACCCTCGATACTGGCAGTCCCTCCTAACATCTGTTGGCCTCAAAGATTTCATAGAAGAACCTATTTCGCGTTGCTGCGCTTCAAGCAAATAAGAGAGTGATATCTATCCAACCCAATAATGTGGCAAGTGCCCCTGGCAAGATATCAGTGTACTTGCCACATTATCGATGGGGGCTGGTCTTTGAATCCATATGAATTGGGAGTACCAGTATAGGGGGTGATCAGCAGTTCAGAATATCACTTCAGACCCATCTACTTAACATCAAAAAAGCTAGTATGGGGCCGGGTTACACTGCGGTAAGTAGGGCTTTTTCCAGCAAACAGGGGGATCACCCTCAAATGGATCAACATTCGATTGTGCAAGTGCTGGCTCATTGATAGGAACTAGAGATACAGTACACATTCCGATGGCAATAGTAGTCGCTGCCCGAGCCGTTGCCAGCAGCCGAGAACGAGTGAAAGTCGTAATCATGATGTTACATCCTTAAAGCATTGATGAAACGTCTAAGAAGCTATGTCGGTTTCGTCAATAACTCGATGACTGCAAGAGTGTTTTATACAAAAAGCGCAACTAATTCAGAAAAGGACTAAATTCCAAGCCTGATCTCGGCATAAATTGAGTTTGCAGCACATCATGAAACGAATATTTAAAGAGGTCTAGTGTATAAGCTCAGCCTCAACACCAACACCGCTCTAAAGCGTTAACGACTGCGGATTGGTTTCAATCAGCTCTGCCAAATCTTTCAAGAAAGCTGCTGCATCAGCACCATAGATAATGCGGTGATCGCAAGTGATATTGACATTCATCAACCGCTTCACACCCATCATGCCTTGATCGTCAGCCACGACTTGGGGCTTAGAACCACCAATAGCTAGAATCGATCCTTGCCCTGGAGGGAGAATAGCATCAAAGCTACTCACCCCAAACATGCCTAGATTGGAGAGGGTAAAGGTGCCCGTACTATACTCATCCGGCTGAAGCTGTTTGCTACGAGCGCGGGCCACGAGATCTTTCCAAGTGCGAGAGAGAGAATATAAATCCATCTGATCGGCTTGCTGCAAGACGGGTGTAATTAATCCGCCACCTGGCATGGCAACTGCCACCGCAATATTGATAGTGCTACTGTACTGGATGCCTTGAGGAGCACAGCTGGCATTGACAAGGGGATGCTGGCGCAGGGTAACGGCCACAGCCTTAGCTAATAGTGCCGTCATGGTGACGCCTTTGCCCTTTACCTGCTTATAGAGCTGATCGAGGGCATCCGTAACGATGGAATATTCCACATGGAAGGTGGGCACAGCGAGACTTGCCACCATATTGGTAACCACAGCTTGCTGCAAGGTATTAAAGGGAACCACTTCGCCTGCCGCTGCCGCTGCTGGTAAGGGCGCTGGGGCAGGCAGTGCTGGCTGAGGCGCTGCGCTGGCCGGAGCCGCAGTCGTGGTCGGTTGCCCTGAGGCCGCTTCTACATCCGCAGCCACAATCCGTCCATGGGGGCCACTGCCTCTCAAGGTATTGAGATCAACTTTGAATTGCTTAGCCAGTTTTCGGGCCCGAGGTGAAACAATAACGCGGCCATTCGTAGGCGCTGCGGGGGCGCTACCGCCATTGAGGGTGGTGGCTGGGGTTGCGGGGGCGCTAGCGACAGGAGCCGGGGCAGTTGCAACCGGAGCTGCGGGTGCTGGCGGAGTGGCTGGAGCCGGGGCGGGTGCGGCTGCCGGAGCCGGGGCGGCAGATTCCGCTGCAGCGACTTTCTTCTGAGCTTCAGCAATTTCAGCTTCCGTTTCGGCCACGAAGCCAATGGCAGCCCCCACTTTGGCGACGCCACCTGCAGGTACGGCAATGGCCGCTAGATATCCTTCATGGAAGGACTCCACATCCATATCGGCCTTATCAGATTCAACCACCAGAACCGTTTCACCTTTTTCGACCTTGTCCCCTGGCTCTTTAGACCAAGACACAATCTTTCCCTCTTCCATTGTGGAACTGAGGGCAGGCATAAACACTTCATGAATCATGGGTTAGTTTTCCGAAACGAATAGCAAGATAAACCAAAGCCTATCCAGTTTGAATTTTATCCTGTTCAGGGCTATC
>NZ_JANQOY010000017.1 GCF_028285565.1 Acaryochloris sp. IP29b_bin.148 | reverse complement strand
CCTATGTAATGTCTTGGGCTTTAGGAAAGATGAAATTCTAAATCGGCCCATTTTGGATCTCTACCATCCTGAGTGTCACCCCCAAGTTGAGACAGCGTTTCAGATATTTGTAGAGACTGGCGAAGTTAAAGATGCCCAGCTAACATTGCAACGCCAGGATGGGAGCAAATTAGAGGTCAGCCTCAACGTTAAGGCCATTCGGGATGAAGCGGGCAATATCCTCTCTAGCCGTTCAAGCTGGCGAGATATCACTGAGCGTAAGCAGTTAGAACAACAGCTTCAACAAATCAATGAAGAACTAGAACAGCGAGTCCATGACCGCACCCAACAACTCCTAACCACCAACCATTCCTTGCAACAGAGTCAAGAACGACTGGAACTGGCTTTAGAAGCTTCACATGCGGGCTGGTGGCACTGGCAGGTTCAAACTGGCGAGGTGGAATGGAGTCCTGCCTATATCCGGATGTTCGGTTTTGCAGAAGAGAATCTACACACGAATTATAAACTTTGGGAGAGTCTGGTTCACCCTGACGATATGCCTTGGATTAACGAAAACCTCCAGGCCCATCTCCAAGATAGTTCAGTTCCCTACAGATTCGACTATCGGTTACGGACACCTTCGGGAGACTGGAAATGGATGGCCAATTTAGGCAAAGTGGTTGAGCGAGACTCACAAGGTCACCCCGTGCGCATGGCCGGGATGCATCTTGACATTAGCGATCGCAAGCAAACAGAAGAGCAGCTCCAGCAAATCAATCGAGAGCTGCAAAACTCCAATGAAGAATTAAGTCAATTTGCCTATGTTGCTTCTCATGATCTGCAAGAACCCTTACGCATGGTCAAAAGTTTTACCGAGTTACTTGCGAAGCGCTATCAAGGCCAATTAGACGATAAGGCCGATCGGTATATGAGCTACATCACAGATGGGACCATACGGATGCAAACCCTCATCTCAGACTTATTAGCTTATTCCCGTGTTGGACGGTTTGAATTGGCCTTGCAGTCAACTAGCTTAGAGGATGTTGTAGAGCAAGTGTGCTCCGACTTGCAATCAGTGATTCAGAACAAGAACGCCAAAATCGAGGTGGAATCGTTACCCACACTCCATACAGATCCCACCCAAATGCACCAACTTATGCAGAACCTGATCGCGAATGCCATTAAATATTGCCAAGCAGAACAACCGATCGTTCGTATCTGGGCAACGGAAACCCACAACCATTGTACTATTTCGGTGCAAGACAATGGAATTGGCATTGATCCCCAATTTTCGGAGCGGATTTTTGTAATTTTCCAACGTTTACATACAAAAGACACCTATTCTGGCACAGGCATTGGTCTAGCCATCTGCAAGAAAATTGTTGAGCGTCACGGGGGAAGCATTGGGTTAGAGTCGCAAGAAGGTCAGGGGTCAACCTTCTTCTTTACACTCCCCATGACTTCACCCGGCCAAACCCACTGATCACAAAAACTATCCCTCTCATCAATGATGGGCTTGCAACGGTGAGCGATAGTCAGTCTTTAAGTATCTGTCAGCAAAGCATCTTCTAGTGATCACTATTCACTGTCCCCTTAAGGTAACCAAAGTCTCATATGATTACAGTTCTACTAGTCGAAGACAACATGGGCGATATTGAGTTAGTCCAAGATGCCTTCGAGGCGGTCAAGGTCCAACTCAATATGGATATTGCCCGAGACGGGGTGGAAGCGATGTCCTATTTCCATCAGAAACTAGGGACCGCTAACACCAAACTCCCCGATCTGGTCCTACTTGACCTTAACTTGCCCCGCAAAAATGGGCGGGAAGTACTCGCAGATATCCGGGCAGATGAACGTCTCAGACATATCCCTGTTGTGATTCTGACCACCTCTGAAGCAGAGCAAGATATCATCAAGAGCTATCAAATTGGGGTCAATGCCTATGTCACCAAACCCATCGGCTTAGAAGGATTAGCAAAAATTGTTACGCTCATGGAAGAATTTTGGTTCACGATTGTCAAACTCCCGTATTGCCATGCAAAAAGTGCTGCAAACTGTGATTAGCTAGAGCTGTAACTTATACGCCCATACAGGACTATTAAGTTGACAACAGCACACTTAGCGAAAATCAAGCCTAGAATGATGGTTCAATTAAATCTGGGCATTTGAGGACAGAAGGATGCAGAACGCTTGTATCCAAGTATTGATGATTGAAGACAATATTCTAGATGTTGAAATTGTCCAGGAACTACTGACAGATGGGCAAGGAAAGTTCATTTCGATCGAACATCGCGCAACCTTGGCTGCTGGTCTGGAGAGGCTCAAGGATAACCATTCGCCCATCGATATCGCTCTACTGGATTTACACCTCACAGATGCTCATGGGCTGGACTGCTTTCATCAAGTCCATCAAGCGTTTCCAGAGTTACCTCTCATCATTCTCAGTGGCAATACGGATGCAACCTTAGCCTTAGAAGCCGTCCAACAAGGGGCACAAGACTATCTTATTAAAAGTCGTTTTAATGGCAAGTTGCTCCAACGCAGCATTTATTATGCGATTGAGCGGCAAAAGCTTCATCTAGAGTTAAAAGTCAAGACTCAGCAACTACAGGACTTATCGGACCAACTACAGCAAACCAACCACACCCTAGAACAGTTAGCAAAAATCGATGGCCTCACTCAAGTCAATAACAGACGGCAATTTGACCAGATCTACTTAACAGAATGGCATCGGTTATGTCGAGAGCAACAACCCTTGTCTGTCCTCCTATGTGATGTGGATTACTTCAAAGCCTATAACGATACCTATGCTCATCAAGCGGGAGATCGTTGCTTGCAACAGGTGGCGCAAGCGATCGCAGCGTCCACAAAACGACCTGCAGATTGTGTAGCTCGCTATGGAGGGGAAGAATTTGTGGTGATTTTACCTCAAACGGACTTAGCCGGGGCAGCCCAGGTCGCTGACATCATTCACGCAAATTTGCGCCAACTACATCTTCCACACACCACTTCACCTGTTAGTAATCAGGTAACGCTGAGTATTGGAGCTGCTTGCCAAATTCCTCAGAGGGAAATAGCTCCCTCATTGCTTATTTCCGCAGCAGATCAAGCGCTGTATATGGCCAAAAAGCAGGGTCGAAATTGTACTCAACTGCACCAGCACCACTCGACTCATCAGGGCCAAGGTAATCATCAAACCCTTCAGTGGATAGACAAGCTGAGTCGCGCTATGGAACAAGACCAATTTCAACTCTATGTCCAGCCGATTCAAGCTCTGAATGCTGTTCATACCAACCCACACTACGAAATTCTTTTGAGATTGCAGGATCCAACGGGAACAGTCGTCACACCCGAAACCTTCCTCTCCATTGCCGAAGATTCTGAGCTGATGGCTCGGATTGATCGATGGGTAATTCAGCACTTGTTTGAGCAGCTTTCCTCACATGCCGCTGCTGTTCTCCAGTCTTATCGATTTCATATCAACTTATCCAACGCCACCTGTAAAAACCAGCAGCTTATTGAGGTCATTCAAGGGTTAGTGAGAACCTATGGGGTACAACTCAATCGTTTTTGTTTTGAAGTCAGTGAATCAGTGGCCATTGCCAATCTGGCCAATACGAGTCAGTTAACTCAAGCGTTGCAAGCAGGCGGCGCTCAGGTCGTCCTAGATAATTTTGGGTCCAGCACGTCTTCATTCGCTTATCTGAAGCAGATCCCTGTCGATTATCTAAAAATTGCGGGTTTATTTATCAAGGAAATGGAAACGGATGCCGTTTCCAAGGAAATTGTCCACTCGATTCATAACGTTGCCGCTGTGATGGATGCGCAGACGATCGCCATGTGTGTTGAATCACAAGCAGTTCTGAATGCACTCAAGCCCCTGGGAGTCAATTACATCCAGGGCCATTATTTAGGTCAGCCTCGGCCCCTGGTGGACCTCCTAGCAACTTTAGAATGAGTTGAATTCAACTGATGACTCAAGCAGACATACGCTGACCTAAGAGACTCTGTATCAAGTAACCATAAAATTGCTCTAAAAGTCATACATGAAACATAAAAATAGCGTGTTTAAATTTGAATATGCTGAGAATTGCTATTCATATCCCAAAGCCTTTCCCCAAAAGTGTTGAGTCTAACTCAGTATTTACTTTATCAATAGCCTATAAAAATACTTTTTTGAAGCTCAAGAATAATATTATTCGAGTTCAAAATATTCAATGAATTAGAGTAGTGTTATAAACTACAATCGATAGTTAGGAATCTTGTACACACTACTGTTAGAGATCCGTATTTTAACGGAGATGACTTAAAGGCAGATTCTCTATTGACTGATAAACTCAGTCATTTTTGCATATCACTGACCAGCAAAATCAGTATTCTCTCGGATTACAGCGCCGTTTTTTAGACTTATGTTTGAGAGTACCAGGGCTACATTCAGGGGGATGATATGCATTCGAGTAGCACCCAAATTTTAATAATTGAAGATAACGTCCAAGACGTTGAAATTGTCCGAGAATTGCTAGACATAAAACCACCCTCTTCAGTTGCGCTTGAACATAGAGAAACCTTGTCTGCTGGCATCGACTTCCTCCAAGTGAGCAATGCTACGGACTTAGTTTTGCTGGATCTGTCCTTACCAGATGCCTTTGGGCTAGACACCTTCCATCACGTTCGGGAAGCTTTTCCCAACATTCCCTTGATTATCCTCAGTGGCGATAACAGGGAATCCACAGCAATGGAAGCCTTGCAAGATGGGGCACAGGATTTTTTAGTCAAAGGCCGCTTTAATAGCTCTACCTTGCACCGCAGTATTCACTATGCTTTAGAGCGACAGCGACAACGCCTAGAACTGGAATATAAAAACTTGGCCTTAGCTTCTTTATCGCAACAGTTAGAGGATGCTAACCGTGAGCTTGAACATCTTGCCACAGTCGATGGACTGACTCAGATCTCTAATCGACGCCGATTTGATGAAGTCTTTTTGTCGGAATGGAATCGATTGCATCGAGAAGAGCAACCCCTGTCCTTGATCTTGTGCGATGTGGATCACTTCAAAGCCTATAACGATACCTATGGCCACCCAGCGGGAGACACCTGTTTACAACTCGTAGCTCAAGCTATTTGTAAAGTCGTCAAACGCCCTGCGGACTGCGTTGCTCGGTATGGAGGAGAAGAGTTTGGTGTCATTCTCCCCCATACCGATTTGGCAGGTGCAGTCTTTGTCGCTGAGGCCATTCGTGATCAAATCCGGGCGCTGAATTTGCCCCACGCAGCCTCTTCAGTCAGTAACCAAGTTTCACTGAGTTTAGGGGTCGCTTGCCAAACTCCAAACTCGGACATCGCCCCATCGGTGCTAATTTCATCGGCGGATCGGGCCTTATACGTTGCTAAAGCGCAAGGGAGAGATCGCGTAGAAGCTTACCCATTGGATCAATCTGAACCCAACTTCCAGTCGCATCAACCACCAGTTCCAGCCTCCAGATTACATCGCGCCTTAGAGGAAAACCTGTTTCAGCTTTATGCCCAGACCCTGCAGCCCCTGGAGCAACAGCAAGATAAAAGATGCTTTGAATTTGAAGTGTCTTTGCGACTCTGTGACCAACCTGGACAGGTCATTGCTCCAGAGGTGTTCTTCCCTGTTGCCGAACGGCATGATTTAACGACCCGCCTTGATCGCTGGACGATTCAACATCTATTTACAGAGTTGAGACAGATCCAAACGATCATGCAACAAGACGTCCGGTTCTTTATTCGTTTATCTGAAGCGTCTTGTCAAAACAATGAACTGTTGGATTTCTTACAAAACCAGCTCATGGAGCATAAACTACAAGCTCAACAATTCTGCTTTGAAATTCCAGAAGTTGGCACCCTTGATCATCAAGCGCGAGTAGTAGCGTTCAGCCAAGGTCTGAACGCCATGGGTTTCAAGGTTGCCTTAGATGAGTTTGGCAATAGCCCATCTTCCTTTCAACATCTCAAAGGGATTGCAGCAGACTTTGTGAAAATTGATGGCTTATTTATCAAAGAAATGGCTAGTGATCCCGTTTCTAACAGTATCGTGGCAGCGATTCATCAAGTGGCTGAAACAATGGGCCTCCAAACCATCGCTAACCAGGTAGAATCGCAAGCGATCCGTGACTCTCTTCAGGGCCTAGGGATTCATTATGGTCAAGGTCATTTTTACGACCAGGCAACCCCTTTAATTGAGAGTATGGTGGCCTGTCAATTTTATCTCAGTTAATTGAGGCACTTCCACCGCTAAAGAGAGTGAGATGCAGCACGCTACTGGCGTAGATGGCAAAGCTACGCTCTGACTGATGTCTACTCGCCTTCTAGACAACACCTTGCCGAGTTGGATGACTCTAAGATTTTCTTCCTGCAGATCTGCTAGAGACGAGCTGAACTGGGGCTGGATATGCTGTGATCCTTATTAATCTCAAACCTTATTAATCTCAAACCTTATTAATCTCAAAAATGATGAAGGCAGAGGTGAGTTGTGATCCATAAATCATGAGAGTCCAGCTCACAACCTAACCCATCGATCACAACTCATCTCTGCCGGAAGATGTTTATCGTCGTTACTTCAGAACTCAGAGATAACATCTGCAATTTATGTTGCCCTAAATCTTCAAAAATATAACTTTATTTCATTATATTCTGAGAGAAAAATACACTCGATTTTCCAATTTTCTCTGTGAGTAGCAGAGAATTTATAGATGCAATATTATGAAAGTTAGCGAAATCACGAAAGTTAACAAATGATTAAGACTTTCAGCTGCTCAAAGACTTCAACATTTAAAACTTATCAGAGCCTAGTCGTCTATTACAGTAGAGAAGTTTTAGATAAGATAGATTTTAGAATAAATTTTTTTGACCTCAATGTACGGATTATTAATTTTGAAAGTACTGCCAATTACTGCAAAAAATTTATTCGGCAATAAGTAATTCTCTATCACCTATGGAATTTAAGGGGGGGGTTGATGGATTGGCATTTTTCAGACAATGTGATGCTCTCATATATTCCGCATGGTCATTGTTATCTATGGAAAACTAACCTCGTTTCGCTCCATGCCATTTCTGATGCGCTGATAGCCTTGGCCTATTTCTCGATCCCTTGCACCTTGGGCTATTTTGTCTTTAAACGCAAAGACTTGCCTTATCCTTGGATCTTTGCTTTGTTTGGGCTGTTCATTGTGTCCTGTGGCATCACCCATGTTCTTGAGATTTGGACTCTTTGGTATCCGACCTATTGGCTATCGGGAACTGCTAAGGCACTAACCGCTACTGTGTCTTTGTTCACTTCGGTACAACTCTTTCCAATCGTGCCTCAAGCACTGTCCTTGAAGAGTCCTACAGAACTAGAGACTGCCAATCAAGCACTAAAACAAGAGATTGCCGACCGTCAGCGAATTGAAGCAGAACTCCATCAAAGTCAGCAGCTGCTGAATAATGCGTTTGAGTTGGCGCTGATTGGCAAAGCCTTACTCACCCCTGAAGGCGACTGGATTAGGGTTAATTCTGCTTTGTGCAAGTTGTTTGGTTATTCTGAAGCAGAGTTGCTGCAAACTAATTTTCGAGCGATCACCTATCCAGAGGATTTAGCCGCCGATCAACAGTACGTTGAACAACTACTCACCGGTGAACTCAGCGCCTGTCAGTTTGAGAAACGCTATATCCACAAGCAAGGACATATCATTTGGACAGTGATCAGTGTTTCTGTCGTTCGTAATGCTCAAGGACAGCTCTTAAACTGTATTGCCGAGATTCAAGATATTACGGAGCAGAAGCAAGCCGAGCAAGAATTGCGTTTCACGACAAATCAACTAGAGTTGGCGGTAAAGAAGCGTACGGCCGAATTAGAGCAAGCCTATACCCAATTACAAGAATCTGAAGCTCAGTATCAAGATCTCTATAACAATGCTCCCGATATGTACGTGTCGGTCGATGCCAAGAGCAAGAACATCATTCGTTGTAACCAAACGCTGATTAATGAGCTGGGCTATCGCCAATCAGAAGTATTGGGGCGTCCCATTTTCGCTATGTACCATCCAGATTGTCTGCCGCAAGTTGAGGAAGCCTTTCAAACTTTTATGGAAACAGGGGAGGTCAAGGATGCCCAGTTGGTCTTACAGCGCAAAGATGGGAGTCCGTTAGATGTCAGTCTCAATGTTCGGGCCATTCGGGACAAAACTGGCAAGATTCTCTATAGTCGCTCAAGTTGGCGAGATATCACTGAGCGCAAGCAACTAGAAGCCCAGTTGCAACAGATCAACGTAGAGTTAGAACAGCGTGTTGACCAACGTACCCAAGACTTAATCATCGCTAATGGCTCTCTGAAGAAAAGCCAAGAACAATTAGAGGTAGCGTTAGAAGCATCAGGTGATGGCTGGTGGCATTGGCATGTGCAAACGGGAGATTTGGATTGGAGCCCGATGTGGTATCACATGTTGGGCTACAAAGATAATGAATTGCCAGCATGCTACGAAACTTGGGCAAGCTTAGTCCATCCTGAAGATATGACATGGGTCAAAGATATCCTTAATGCCCATTTACAAGATAATTCGGTTCCTTACGCCTTCGATTATCGGGTGCTGACCAAAGATGGGGAGTGGAAATGGATTGCCAACATGGGCAAAGTAGTTGAAAGAGATAGTCAAGGACAGCCTTTGCGAATGGCAGGAATGCATCATGATATTAGCGATCGCAAGCAAGCTGAGCAGCAGCTTCAACAGCTCAACTTTGACCTCTTGCGTTCCAATCAAGAGTTAAGTCAATTTGCCTATGTGGCCTCTCATGATTTGCAAGAGCCGCTACGTAAAGTCAGAAATTTCACCGATTTATTAGCCGCGCGCTATCAAGGCGAACTAGATGAATCTGCCGATCGCTATATACGCTACATCACGGATGGGGCGACCCGGATGCAAGGGTTAATTGGCGACCTATTGAGTTATTCCCGTATCGGTCGGACTAACTTCAACATCCAAACCATCAACCTAGAGGCGACGCTACAGCAGGTTAAATCAGATTTAGAAACCGTTATTCAGGATAGACAAGCGATGATTACCGCCGAGGCTTTACCCAGTGTCTCGGCGGATCCAGTGCAGATGCGACAGTTATTACAGAACCTTCTTACTAATGCCATCAAATATTGCCAGGCCGACGTTCCGACCGTGCGGATTTGGGCGACTCAGGATCATGAGAATTGGACAATATCTGTTCAAGACAATGGCATTGGCATCGATCCTCAATTTGCAGAGCGGATTTTTGTGATTTTTCAGCGTTTACATAATAAGGACGCCTATTCTGGCTCAGGCATTGGTTTAGCGATTTGCAAGAAAATTGTCGAACGTCACGGGGGCCAAATTTGGGTTGATTCCCAAGAAGGTCAAGGATCAACTTTTTCCTTCACCCTGCCGATAACCTGTCGCTTGGCATCATCAGAGGACTGACGATATTGCTACAACATGCTCTTGCAGCTGAACTCTTATGATCAAACGTCATTTACACAACATAGCAGCCTCTATCACCTATGATGAAACCCTTATCTACAGAACATTATCAACCCCCCGTATCTACAGAGCATTATCTAAAGCGAGAGCTGTATGATTTAGTGCAAAAGGATGTCGAGCTCTTTGAGTTTTTACAAAACGGATCACTGGATGGGATGTGGTATTGGGATCTAGAGCATCCTGACCATGAATGGATGAGTCCACAATTTTGGCGTTTGCTCGGGTATGAGCCAGAAGAAATGCCTCATTTAGCCAGTAGTTGGCAAACTATCATTCATCCTGAGGATCGAGAACTTGCGATCGCAAATTTTAATCGGCATTGCCGTGAACCTAACTATCCCTACGATCAAATTGTTCGTTATCAGCACAAAGATGGTTCAACCGTCTGGGTTCGATGTCGTGGCCTAGCGATCCGCGATCAGGCTGGCAAACCCATCAGAATGTTGGGGGCCCATACTGATATCACCACGCTTAAAAACACAGAGCAGCAACTTCAACAATCTAACCTTGACCTTATGCGTTCCAATCAGGAGCTGAGCCAATTTGCCTATGTGGCCTCTCATGATTTGCAAGAGCCATTGCGCAAAGTCAAGAGTTTCGCCGAGTTACTGTCTGATCGCTATCAAGGCGAACTAGATGAATCTGCCGATCGCTACATTCGCTACATCACAGATGGGGCCATCCGCATGCAAGGGCTAATTGATGACCTCTTAAATTATTCCCGGGTGGGTCGGGTTGAGCTAAACCGACAAGAAACCAATCTAGAAACCATTACACAGCAAGTGATAGAAGATCTAGAAACCGTGATAGAGAACAAAAACGTCAACATTTCTCTTAAAGCGTTACCGACGATCTTTGCCGATTCCACTCAAATGCGACAGCTCTTCCAAAACCTCCTTTCTAATGCCATCAAATATTGCCAAGCTGATGTGCCTACCGTGCAGATTTGGGCGACTCAGGACAATGAGAATTGGACGTTCTCTGTCCAAGACAATGGCATTGGCATTGATCCTCAATTTGCAGAGCGGATTTTTGTGATTTTTCAACGTTTACATAATCGGGACGAGTATTCGGGAACAGGGATTGGTCTAGCAATTTGCAAGAAAATCGTCGAACGTCACGGGGGCCAGATTTGGGTAAATTCCAACGAAAATCAGGGGTCAACCTTTTCCTTCACATTACCCATAAATTGTGGCATTCAATCTTAATGATCCCACTGTTGTTGCTCCCAGCACTCATTCCCTCTTAGACCGCTATGATGTCCGGTTTGTCACCAAATGCCACAAACTTGAAGTGATTCACCAAAAGACTTTAGAATGCTGATGGTTCTTGATTTTTTTCATCTGTGGGGGGCTTTCTAATGATTGAAATTTTACTAGTAGAAGATGATGACGGAGATATTGAACTCACCCGAGAAGCGTTTAGGCAATCCAAGGTCACTCTCAAAATGCATGTGGCCCGCGATGGGATAGAAGCGATGGCTTATCTGCGCCAGCAAGGCGATTTCCAAACAGTCAATATTCCTGACTTGGTACTTCTAGATCTAAATATGCCGCGTAAAGATGGCCGTGAGGTTCTCAAGGAGATGGAAGCGGATGAGTATCTCAAACACATTCCCGTCGTTGTCCTCACAACGTCTAATGCAGATGAAGATGTTCTGAGAAGCTATCAAGTCGGAGCGAATGCCTACGTAACTAAGCCTGTTGGCTTAGAGGGACTGACCAAAGTGGTTAAGTTACTAGAGGAATTTTGGTTTACGATTGTTAAACTCCCGCCCCATGAAGCTGCCTAATACTTTAAATTTCAACTTAAGCTATTCATAGCACCTCCATCACTACAGATATGCTACTGGAGTCTTCTCATGAACGAAATGCTGCTGGTAGAAGATGATGCAGGCGATATCGAATTGATGCAAGAAGCGATCTCGAGTCTCACCCTTGAGTTAAAGATCAATGTGGTGCGAGATGGGGTAGAAGCGATGACCTACTTGCATCAACAAGGAGACTACCACGATGCTCGAATCCCTCAATTAATCCTCCTTGACCTGAACCTTCCGTGCAAGAGTGGTCGAGAAGTGTTGACAGAAATTCGCACAGATGAAGCACTCAGCCACTTACCCGTGATCGTCCTAACCACCTCGCGAGCACATGAAGATCTCATCAGTAGCTATCGCCTGGGAGCCAATGCGTTTATCACAAAGCCCATCGGGTTAAAGGACATGGCTGAGATTATACAGTGCGTATGTGATTTTTATTTGAACTCTGCCCAACTGCCAAACACTTAGGCAGATGCCATGCCATAAAATCTTTCTTCTCTCAAAAAAGAAAGTTCGCTTGGATAAAATTCCGGGCAGGCTAAGTGCAGGACACCCGTCCTGTGTATTCTTCCTGACGGGATAGCTCAATCTTCCTATCAACTCTAATGCCATAGCATTCTCTACTCTAAAGTCAGGTTAAACCCTTACTGTTCAAGCTTGAACGTCAGTTAATTCCCCATATTTCCGGGTAAGGAGCAGCCTGTGTCTCAACAAAAAGAGCATCTCCCCAAAATTCGTATCGGTGAACTTCTTCTTCAGAAAGGACTCATCAACCCCACTCAGCTCAGACAAGCCTTAATCCTCCAGCGGGATAGTGAACTAAAGCTAGGTGAAATTCTCATCCAGCAAGGTCTGATTAGTTATGAGCAACTACAACAAGTCTTGACTGAGCAACGATGGCGGAACTGGGTCACCTCTGTTTTACTATCAGTCAGTACCTTAACTCCCCATTTACCTCAACTCGTTTCTAATGCTGAGGTGCAAGCGTCCACGACTTATAGCAATCACTCTTCTGCCGTAGAATTCATCACTGATAACCCTAGCCAGGGAAAAACTGGTAGGCAAAACCAAGGGGGGATTTCCACTCAATCTAGCCCCTCTAAAGTCAAGACGTTGTTTGCAGCTGCTACTCCTATCCCCTCCAAACCTACAGTTGCTTCGCCCTTAAGGGGGTTTTGTCATCCTCTGAATGGTCAGGGTTGGCTAAGCCAGGGGATTCGCGGTACAACGCACCAAGGTCGCATGGAATATGCCTATGATCTAGCCGTCAGTATAGGAACGCCCATCTATGCAATGCGACCTGGCAAAGTGATCGCTCTTCGGGATAAATACCCCGATACAGGCGGTGGCAAAGAAAATGCAGCTCGCTATAATTTCGTTTGGATAGAGCATGAGGATGGATATCGTTCCATTTATGTTCACCTACAGCAAGGCTTTAGGGATAAAGTAAATCTTAGAGCTGGGGACCATGTCGAAGCCGGTCAACTCATTGGCTACAGTGGCAACTCAGGGTGGAGTTCTGGCCCCCACTTACATGTTGAAGTACAAACGCCCAGTCGTAAGCAGCGCTTTACCCAAACGGTGCCCTTTGCAATTTCAGGGACTTGTAATGGCGAGGAGTATGCCCAGGAGTCTAAGGATATGGATCAGCAATAGAGAATTTTGGTTTATCTGACGGAAAATACTGTTGCTTTCTGCCCCAAAGCAATTTAGAAACTCTTCTAATTACCGTTGACGGCACCAGAATCCAAATGTGGACTGCAATTCTCCCCGAACAATCCGTAGAAATACTGAGTAATTATCGTTGTTTAAGACTAAAAACTAAGGCTCATAGCTCCATAAAATCCGTAATAGCCCGGATATAAACACCTAAATTTATGAGTTATACCTTAATACATGATTAACCATCCGAGGATGCATTAATGCAGGTGAATGCTACTCAAATTTTGATGATTGAAGACGACAATGGAGATGTTGAGATTGTCAGAGAATTGTTGGATTCAAGACACAACTCCTTCACACTCAAACATTGTCTAACTTTATCGTCTGGTATAGACCTACTCAATGCATCTCAGTCCATTGACTTAGTTCTACTAGACCTTTCCTTATCAGATGCTGAAGGTCTAGAAACCTTCCATCGAGTGCATAAAGCCTTTCCTACCTTGCCGCTCATCGTTCTTAGCGGTAATACGGATGAAACCATTGCTCTAGAAGCCATGCAGGAAGGGGCTCAAGATTTTCTGGTTAAAGGTCGCTTTAACAGCACCCTCCTCTGCCGCACCATTCAATATGCCTTAGAACGCCAAAAACAACAATTAGAGTTGCAATATAAGAACTCAACATTACAGGCATTATCGCAGCAACTTGAACTGGCAAATCGAGAGTTAGAACGCCTAGCTACAGTGGATGGTCTGACACAAGTTAGTAATCGACGTCATTTTGATCAGGCTTTTCTATCCGAATGGCAGCGTCTATGTCGAGAAGAACTGCCGCTATCCATGATTTTGTGTGATGTCGATCACTTCAAAGCCTATAACGACACCTATGGCCACCAACAAGGCGATCAATGCCTACAACAGATAGCACAGGCAATTGCTAGAGCGACTAAACGCCCTGCAGATTGCGTAGCCCGCTATGGTGGAGAAGAGTTTGTAGTGATGCTACCCAACACCGATCTGATAGGAGCCACTCACGTTGCAGAAGTCATTCGGGAAAAAATTGAGATCCTTAAAATCCCCCATGAGACCTCTTCTGTGAGCGATCGGGTGACGCTTAGTCTAGGAGTGGCTAGCCTCATCCCCAATGAAGATGCGACCCCCTCTATCTTGGTGGAAGCCGCAGATCAAGCCTTATACCTAGCGAAAGATCACGGTCGAAATCGGGTTAGTGCTCTCAAACGAGACTGCTCAGATCCATCATTACACTCCAGCCACACTCTACAGTGGGTCAGCCGCTTACGGCAAGCCTTAGAAAAAGACTATTTTCAGCTTTATGCTCAGCCTATTCAGAGCCTTGATTTCGGTAACCACAAGCAACATTTTGAGATTTTACTGCGGCTATGCGATCAGCCTGGTACCGTTTACTCACCCGGTTTATTCTTGCCCATTGCTGAACAATATGATTTTATGGCGCGGATTGATCGATGGGTGATTGATCACGTATTTGCTGAGCTACGTGAGATTCAAGCAATTCTAAAACAAGATGCACACTTTTTTATCAATTTATCTAGCAGCAGTTGCAAGAACGGTGAACTCTTAGACTATTTACAAAAAGCATTGGTCCATCATGAGTTGCAAGGTGAGCAGTTTTGTTTTGAGATTACCGAAAGCGTGGCTTTAAAGAACATTTCTACAGCAGCAGAGTTAAGCCGTGCCTTGAAAGATATGGGGTGCCAAGTTGCGCTAGATGACTTTGGGAGTGGCTTATCTTCATTTAAACATCTCAAATCAATTCCCACAGACTATGTAAAAATCGACGGTTCTTTTGTCAAGGATATGGTTACTGATCCTGTGGCTAAGGAGATCGTGGGGGCCATTCATCGAGTTGCTAAGAGTATGGGCTTGCAAACCATTGCTGAGTACGTTGAATCGCAGACAATTCTCGACTCCGTATCAAGTGTGGGAATTGATTATGCTCAAGGCCATTACTATGAGCAAGCCCAACCTCTTATTGACACATTGGTGACATACCAATCAATGTCTGATCAACAAAGGATGAGCAAGTACAGGTAGTAATCCCTCTTTTGTTACTTTAGGAAGAGGATAAATTCTGCATTGCTTCCCATCCATTGAGTTATAAGTATTTCTGGTGTATGAGGCCGTAGATAAAAAAAGGCGTATCCTTCTGGACAAGCAAACGTACAGAGAGAATACACCATGACTCAAGA
>NZ_JANQOY010000004.1 GCF_028285565.1 Acaryochloris sp. IP29b_bin.148 | reverse complement strand
TTTCTTGCTGTTGATCAGACAATTCAGTAAATAATTCAGACATGATGTAACCTCACTTGCACTAAATAAAGAAATTAGCAAACCAAAAATCAGTCGTTTTATTTGAGACTCTTAGTAGATTCAATATCAAACTATGAATCTGTTAAGAGTCGTCTCTGCTTAATCTTGGGCATGCGCTTATTGGCCTATTTTTTTGCCAACAGGCGCATATCAATTTAATGGCTCATTTTGACGTTCAGGTAGTTTCCACCCCAAGTATTAACTTTGTTATGAACGCCATAGACAGAACCACCAGCTGCAGAACCACCTGGGCCAGAATAAGAACCACCAGTAGCTCCAGCTGCTTTATAGTTCTGATAGAACTTAGTTCCGCTATAGTTTTTTAAGCTAAAACCACCTGCAACAATTTCTTGCTGTTGATCAGATAATTCAGTAAATAATTCAGACATGATGTAACCTCACTTGCACTTTAAATGACCTTTGTTTTATGATTTATTGCTTATTTAACTAAATAAAGAAAACAATAAAATCACTAGAGTTATTGAAATCAGAAGCGTCACTTGAGTTGTTTTATTAGTGTGAGCTGCTTTGTTCAATCTATTCATATTTATACAGAAAAAAAAGAGAATGTCAAGTATTTTTTTGAGTGGTTTTTTGTATATAAAAATATGTTTATCCGTACTTTATGGCAAAACAAAAATATAGAGATAGTTTATTCAATAAAATATGGAATTTCTATACCTAATAAATCTTCTTTTGGAACAAAAGGTTTATCGGATATATATCTTGTAGAGTATGGAGACTTTTTTGTCTGGCAACTCTTATGACTTTAATTAGTATTTTTATGCTTGCTACCTCCTCATTTCTTAAATATAAGGCTGAAAAGGATTTAAGCTTTTAGGAAGAAGCAGGAAAATTGCTATCCAGAAGTAAAAATATATTTTTCTCCCATAGGAAACTTGATAACTCAACAGAAATGGGTTAATCCTTTGATTGAATAGAGAGATTATGATTAGCAGTGGAGATTCCTAGAAGTCCACAACATAACGTGCTCCACAGGTATAGGATTACTCTGGGAGAATATAGCTAGCCAGCACGCTAATATGGGCAGGAAAATTGATTGCAACTAATACTAGATATCCATTTAATAGATACAGTAGAAAATCACAGTTAGAAGATTAACTCTTAGTTGAGCTGACTCCACTTGCTTGTTTTGAGGATAGCTAGATAGCCAATATTGCCAAGTCTGAAGCCGACTTGATTTGAAAATACTTAAATCGTATTACGCTGAAAATTCGATTTCTGCGCATGCGTAGGGCGTCAAAGTCCATAACTTTGGGGTATGTTAATTAATACTATTGACATTTTGCTGAGAAGAAGGCTAAAGAATTCTTTGCACTATTCAGAATAGCCTTTATGTCATACACCAATCCTTCTAGAAAAAACAAGGTTGCAATTTGTATGCTTGCAATCCGTTTTCTATAAGGAAATTCATTACCCGCATGACTGTACGATAGTCGGTAAGCAATAGCTCAAAAGTGATCTCGGTCACAGGAATTGCAATTTTCATGACTAAAATCGATAAAATTATCAGTTCTTTATGATTTATATTGATGATCTTAGAGCGTAATAATTAGGCATTGATGCTTTACTTGATCAAGCCGTTTCTATTGCATACTATCTGTTAATTAATCGAATATTATATTATGGTCAAGCCTCGTAAACGCTTTGCCCAGCATTGGTTGCAGAGTCAGTCAGTATTACGCCAAATCCTAATGGCTGCCCAATTGTGTTCTGAAGATCGCATCCTTGAAATCGGACCAGGCAGAGGTGTTTTAACTCGAGAACTGCTCGCTCAAGCTCAGTCTGTTATCTCAGTTGAACTCGATCGAGATTTATGCAAATCGCTTCGTCATACCTTCAAGGATCGTGACAATTTCACTTTATTGGAGCAGGACTTTCTGAAACTGGATGTGTCTTCAGAGCTGGCCGGTGCGCAACCCAATAAGGTTGTGGCCAACATCCCTTACAACATTACTAGTCCGATTCTTAGTAAATTACTCGGAAGTATCGATGCACCTGCACAACCCATCTATGAAACGGTGGTGTTGTTGATTCAAAAGGAGGTTGCTGAGCGGTTAGTGGCAATGCCAGGTTCAAAGGCATTTAATGGATTGTCGGTGCGATCGCAATATCTAGCCAACTGCGAATTGATTTGTCCAGTTCCTGCTTCTGCCTTTAAGCCTGCCCCTAAAGTAGAGTCGGCAGTGGTACGGTTAACGCCACGCCCCTATCCCCAAGCTGCACAGAATCCACAATGGCTGTCAACCTTACTAAAAGTAGGGTTTAGCAGTCGTCGAAAGATGCTGCGCAATAATTTAAAAGCCCTGGTGGATCGGGACCAGTTATCCGCGTGTTTGAATACCTTAAATATCAGTCTGCAGGCGCGGGCAGAAGAACTGAGTGTCGCCCAGTGGATTGCCTTAAGTGATTCTGTGCATCCAAGCCAGGTATAGACGAGGTAGAGTGTTGAATGCACCGGTTAATCCGTCCCCTAACTTATGATGCATGCTTATACGCTGAAAGCTCCCGCCAAGATCAATCTGCTGTTGGAAATTATTGGTGATCGACCCGACGGGTTCCATGAATTGGTGATGGTGATGCAGAGCGTTAACCTGGCGGACGTTGTCGAGTTACAGCCTCTGAGCGGTGAGCGGATTCAGTTGTTTTGTAATCATCCCCAGGTGCCTTGCGATCCGTCCAACTTGGCCCATCGGGCTGCCCGGCTGATGCAGGAGCAGTTCCCAGGCAAAGGGGGGGTCGCCATTACGATTGATAAAAAAATTCCCATTGGTGCAGGCTTGGCGGGAGGCTCTGCGGATGCGGCAGCCGTGTTAGTGGGCTTGGATTTGATGTGGGGGTTGGGATTGACCCAAGCCGAACTCCATACCTATGCAGCCAAATTAGGGTCTGATATTCCCTTTTGTGTTTCAGGAGGAACAGCCTTGGCCTTAGGTCGAGGGGAAGAATTGACGCCGCTTCCTGACTTGGATCAACTCTATGCGGTGTTGGCGAAGTATCGCAGTTTGTCCGTTGCCACCCCTTGGGCCTACAAGACCTATCGGCAGCAATTTAGTGAGTCCTATGCTCGTGATCCAGACACGCTCGAAAAACGTCGGCGTGAGGGACATTCGGTGGAACTATTAGCCGCGATTTCCCATCGCGACTCCCAAAAAGTGCCTCAACATCTATACAACGATTTGGAGAAAGTGGTATTGCCTGAATACCCTCAGGTGCAAGAAATTCGTGACTTATTCCAGTCTTTTGGGGCCTTGGGCACGATGATGTCAGGGTCAGGGCCAACGGTGTTTGGGCTAGCAGATTCGCGATCGCAAGCAGAATTAATGGCGACGCAATTACAAACGGCGCTTCCTGATCCAGATTTAGAAATTCTGGTAACTAAATTTTGCAGTAGTGGCATTCAGTTGTTGTCTTAACGCTGAGAAAGTAGCGAATTGAAGCTGCTGGTTTGCTGGGGGCGTTGCTGATGCCGCATGTCGGTCTATGAACAGTTGAGCAATGCCGGACCCTGATCTTGATATGGTGTAGGGTACGTCAACGTTACTCTGTAGTATGACTCCAGATTCTGTCCCTCAAGCTTTACCTCGTCATATTTCTCAACTCCGTTGTGGTTTGGGCTGGGATGCCCAGATGGAATCAGTACTGGATTTAGATATGGCGGTTTTGGCGCTTGAGGCTAATGGACAATTAGCGACCGGCAAAGCAGACATGATCTATGCAGGGCACCCCCGCCATCCGTCCGGCGCGATTAAGTTGCTCAATGACAATCTCACGGGGGAGGGGGACGGAGATGATGAGGAGCTATTCATTTCTCTGCCAAAGTTACCTGCGAACATCACTCAGCTTTTGTTTGTGGTCTCTATTGATGGTGGGGAAGAACAGCAGCAAGATTTTAGCCAGACTGAGAATGCTTTTTGGCGGATCTTGGATCATGCGAGCCAAGACCTATTGTGGCAATGCTCGTTATCTAATCCCGTATGGCACAGCGTGACGATTCTGTTTGTTGCAGCATTGGAATATAGAGAGGCTCAATGGTGGATAGTGCCTTACCTAAACCCCAGTCCCCAGAAAAATCTCAATGCATTGTTACATCAATATCTCCCAGTTTGAATGGGTCGCTAGTCAATCAAGTGTGGGTTTATTAAACCGATAGGGAGTTGAGTCTTCCTAGTGACTTTATCCCTCTCAACACTATCTTGACTGAGAACTAGGTCAGCGACCTGAACCTATTTGTGAGAGGATTCGCGGGAGGAACGCCAGCCATGAAGAGATTTGGCTGACTCCCCTCCCTTAGCGTGTTAATTCAGACTAGAGGACCTTATGGGTATGGGAATGCTGTTTGACATTGTCTTCGGTATTAACCGTACGATCTGCATTGAGCATTCGTTTCCGTTCTGTGGAGAAGTTGAAGTCTGTTTTTAGGGCTCCCGGCGCGAGATGCTCTTTGGCAACAGGGCGGGACCGATAACTACGGGCTGTGGCCTGGAGGCGGAAAGAAAACTCGTCACAAAATTGGGCCTCAGCCGGGAATTCTGCAGGAGCTTGAGGTGTTTCATTAGACCAAACCGCTCCCACTGTGGTTGCAACTGCCATTTCGTAGGAGGTGGGAATCCCTTTGAGGATCGCTTCTAGAGCAGCAGACGGAATCGGCTCTACGATTTTGATTGGATGGAGCTTATTCTCTTTTTTGACAAAGCAGGTCGCTAGACCGATGACAACATAATCATCAGCAGCAACTTCATTGGCGGAGGACGTTTCAGTGGTCATAGAAAATTTTAAAAAATTGCAGCAGCTTTACTAAGTAGTTTTATTCTATGGGCTTCTGGGGCGGAATCCATTGGATGTCATTGAACGTAATCAAGCGGGTTTGCTACCCCGTTGCCGACGGACTTCGTACAGGAGAAGCGCGGCTGCGATCGCAGCATTCAACGACTCCACTCCAGGGGCAATCGGAATATTGACCTGATGATCAGCCAAATCCAACACAGGTTGGGATAAACCTGCGCCTTCATTGCCAATCAAGATCAGGGTGGGTTGGCGATAATCCACCTGCCAAAAGGTTTGGGGCGCATTGGGAACCGTGGCAATGAGCTGAATACCCTGCTGTTGATACTCTCGCAATTCGGTAATGAAGGAATCTGCGGTTTGTTTGGGAAGATGAAACCAGGCTCCAGCTGAAGCCCGCAACACTTTAGGACTCTCTAGATCCGCACACTGTTGATTGAGCAACAGCCCTTCCACCTGAGTCGCCACAGCGGTTCGAATTAGGGTCCCGAGATTACCCGGATCTTGAATGGTCTCTAGGGCTAGCCCTAAGGTCTGAATCGGGAAAGATGGGGTTGCTGGCCGACTAACGACTGCAACGACTCCATCGGGATGAACGGTAGTTGCAGTGGCTTGTAACACCTCTGGGCTGACCCGCTCTAACCGAGCCGTTCGGTCTTGAATTTGCTGCCATACCTGGGGATATTTAGCTTGCCATCTATCTGTATAGCAAACAATCTCAAAAGACCAATTTTGCGCCCAGGCAGACTGAAGTAAATGGGTGCCTTCGAGCAGCAGCTTGCCCTGCTGACGGCGATGTTTAACCTGCTGCAACTTCCGCATTTGTTTAATCAGCGGATTTTGCAAGCTGGTAATCATAGTGTGTGAGAGATGCGGAACCCGGGACTTGAACCCGGATGTCTTTGCAGACACTAGGACCTGAACCTAGCGCGTCTACCAATTCCGCCAGTTCCGCTGGCTGTGCATTAA
>NZ_JANQOY010000195.1 GCF_028285565.1 Acaryochloris sp. IP29b_bin.148 | reverse complement strand
GCTCAGGCTCAATGGATTCAAATCGATAGCATCGGCTCTACGAGAGCTGGCCAACCAAGTGGAGCGTATTTTTCGGCTACTACAATGAATCAGCCCTGCATTAGGACCTAACAAGTCTTCCGCTGCAGACCGAGAAATTGCTAAGGCTTGAGATAGTTGAACACTTTCCTGAAGATAGCCCAATGCGGATAGCCGCTCCGTTAAACAGGGGTGTGTATCCTCTAAATCTGTCGTGGTTGACAAAGCTGCATTTAACCATCTTTGCTGAGGCTCCTTGGGTATTTCAGCTTTCAAAGCATCACTCATTAACGAGATAGCTTCTGGTGGGTTAGGGTTGCAATTTACTTGCTGATTAATGTCCCTCCAGAACATTCGATTGAGATATCTACTCTTAACCTCAAGACTGATTAGCCCCTCAGCAAACTTTTGACCCCCTATAAACTGTGCGGCACAACGGTCCGCCTCATATTCATATTGCCGGGAAAGTACAAATGAATATGCAGAAAATCTAGGAACAAACCACTCAAAGAACCAACCAAAAATAATAAACCCTAGACCGTTCGCAATTAACATCAATATATCTATGAACCATATACCTGTCCCCGATTGCAAACGATTTCGATGCTGATATAGTCGTTCTAAAACTTGGTGCCATGTCTGCTCAATGCGATATATCCAACTGACAAAATGATTGTGTTTACCGGATAAATGACCCAATTCATGGGCAAGAATAGCTTTGAATTGCTCCAAATCAAGGGCTTGCATCAAAGGTAAACCAACTAATAAGTAATTCTGAAACCAGCCAAAAATACCAAAAACAGGTCTTTGAGAAACTGCGGCATTCAATTCATCCGTCAGAAGAATTTTGCTGAATTTAGGCGTCGCTAAATCCGCTGCAAGTTCATCAATAAGCCTATATAGATGAGGCATCTGTTTGCGTTTTATTGCCTTGCCTTTCGGTTTAGGGATTCTGACCCAGAGGGCCGTCAAAAGGAGACCTAGCAAGATCAAGGCAATAATAAGCATACATCCAAGCCAAATAGACTGGCTTCGGAGCCTACTTGCAGGCACGGTCACAATATATAGGACAATACACAAAAGGAATGACAGCACAAACAGAATAAAGCCATATCCCAGTAATGCCAGCAGAAACACACGCCTTTTAAAACGCTTTGGATATCGACTTGCGTAATTTTCTAGCTGTTTGACTAAGGTCTCATAACTCTGCGGCGTTAATGCCATGTCAACCTCTAGATAATTAAGGAGTATTTTGACATTAATAAACCATAGGAATACCTTCATTGAGGTATTCTCAGTTTCTTCCCAATATACCGACTGACTAGTTTCCCTTTAGAGTTGCGTTCATAGGAATACCAGTATGGACCATGCATATCCTCAGTTCTACCTGATGAGCATTTGCACGTCTCTTTCCCACAGCGAACATACTCCAGTTGGTAGACCGCTTCGACTTCTTTCTTAGCTTTGTGAGGGGATTGCTCTTGTGTTTCTGCCTTGATCTCAGCTTGAAGCCACTCAAGCAGCCGCTGTTTCTTGTTCAGAGATAGCTTAGTTATTGCAGGTTTGAGTTGGGTGAGGCCGAAAGGCATTGTTTCTTATGTACTATAATTTTGCATTGATAGTGACATTGATTACATAAGATTTTCAATAGTTGGGCCAAGAGTGCCTGTTATTCTGAACTTATGTCTTATTCCTTGTCAGCCACTAAGCTAATCACTTATCGGCAATGCCCCCAGGCATACAACTTCAAGTACGAGCGAGGACTCTCTTCACCCTCAGCTTTTGGCTCTCCAAAATTTGGCAATGCCCTGCATGGTGTACTCGCTGACATTTTCAGAGATTGGAACTACGCTTACCCGCTTCCATCCTTAGATTGGTTTGCCGTTTGCTGGCAGCAACATACTGGAGATCTAAACCAAACTCAAATCCATGAGGGCTGGATGGCATTGCAGCTCTATTACGAGCGATACGTTGCCCCACTCCCCCAGATCCGAAAACCCCTCGGCGTAGAGGGTAAAATTAAGGCTAGTTTTCAGGTCAACAACATCGAGTTCTCCCTGGCTGGTCGCTATGACCGTCTGGATTATTTCGGGGATGGGTTGGAGCTAATCGACTACAAGACCAGCAAAACGGTTGCTCCCTCTGATGGCATCGACTTACAACTGGGGCTGTACTACCTGATTCTGGAGCAGACCTATCACCAGGCCCTCCAAAGGTTGAGTTTAATTTAT
>NZ_JANQOY010000169.1 GCF_028285565.1 Acaryochloris sp. IP29b_bin.148 | reverse complement strand
CAGCAGGCCCGTGAGATTGCCCCCACACCCCTGATTCAATTTCAGGTGCAAGTGAGTCGATATGATCTACTCGTTGTGCAAAAAGATCCTGTAGCATCGAAGCTTTTTCAAGAACTGCAGGTTCAAGCCCAGCAGCTTCCCAGTAGCCGAGAGGGGATTTATGCTCAACTCCATCTAATCGAAACAGTGTTGGACTCGAAGCTGGAAGAGTCCCAGGCGCTATTGAACCTTCTGTCTCGAATTCAGGCCCAAGCTCAAGAGTTGGACGATCCCAATGCTCAATCCTACATCCTGGGCTATCAGGGACGAATTTATGGTCAAGCCCAACAATGGTCTCAAGCTGTGTCGTTGACGGAACAAGCCCTGCAGCGAGTGCAAAGACAGCAGGCCCCAGAAGTGCTGTATCAACTGGCTTGGCAACTAGGCCGCTATCGTCGCCAACTGGGCAATCGTCAAGGGGCGATTTCGGCCTATCTCGATGCCGTTGCTGCCCTGCATTCTCTCCGAGGAGACCTCCGTACAGCTAGTGACGATGTTCGCTTTACCTTCAGGGATGGGGTGGAACCCGTTTATCGGGAGCTGGTGGCCCTGCTGCTTGAAGGCGATATGAACCAGGCAGATGCAACAAACAACCTGAAGCAGGCCCGAAAGCTAATTGAAGATTTGCAGTTGAATGAAATCCAGGACTACTTTCAGGATGCCTGTGTGCAAGCCCAGCCTGTAGTGGCGGACCAGGTAGATCCGAAAGCAGCGGTGATTTACCCGATTGTCTTAAAGAATCGGGTCGATGTGATTGTCAGTATTGGCACTCAGCCTTTGCGTCACTACAGCACGCCAATTGAGCCGGGGCAGGTGGATGCCACGGTGAATCAACTGCTGAGATCGCTCACCACTCCCTTGGGGTCTGTCCAGAAGAACAACCTGACTAAACTCAAACAAATTTATGACTGGGTCGTCGGTCCGGCTGCGGCAGATTTAGCCCAAGAAGATATCGAGACATTGGTGTTTGTTGCTGACGGTGCCTTACGGACCTTACCCTTGACCACCCTCTATGATGGCGAACAGTACTTAATCGAAAAGTATAACGTTGCCCTTTCCCCTGGTTTAGATCTATTAGCACCTCGCCCACAAGAGCGGGAGCGAGTGAAATTGCTAGTAGGGGGTGTGAGTGAGGCTCGGGCTGGCTTCCCGGCCTTACCCTTTGTCGCTAAAGAAGTTGAGCAGATTACTGCTCTGATTCAAGACCATGATGTCTTGTTTAATCAGGATTTGACGCGAGAAAATCTGAATGATTACCTGACAGAGGTGTCTTCGGAAGTGGTTCATCTCGCTACTCATGCAGAATTTGGGGCCAGTCCTGAAGATACCTTTATCCTGACTTGGGAAGGAAAACTGTCGATTCAAGCGATGGCATCCTTACTCAGAAGTCGGAGTCGGGCATCTGAAGTGCCCATTGATTTGTTGGTCTTAAGTGCCTGCGAAACGGCAACTGGTAATAGTCGTGCTGTCCTGGGTATAGCGGGTATGGCGATCCGCTCGGGCGTGCGCAGTACTTTGGCTGGACTGTGGTCGTTAGATGATGAAGCGGCAGCGGCATTTATGGGCCATTTTTATCAAGCACTGGCCCAACCGAATACAACCAAAGCAGCCGCGTTCCGTCAGGCGCAGTTGGCATTGATGAAGGACCCGCAATTTAGAGCCCCCTATTTTTGGAGCCCATTTGTCTTGGTGGGCAATTGGCTATGACCTTGGGTTGGGTCGGACTGAACCAAGACCTGAACTTATCTGAATAAATCAGGATTTTATCTGCTGCTCGGATCTTCGATAGTGAATCTAAGTGCTGCCCCCCAGCACAAACCCCTAGTTGTGCTTCTTGGACTAGGGGTTTTCCTTTTGCGATCGCTCTCGGCCACTAGCTTGAATTGGATTTACTGCCACCCAATCTTAAAACAGTTTCTAGCAGGCTTATTTGAAAGGAGTATGCAGAAAATCTTAATCAGGTTTATTGTTGTAAGCCTATTTTCTGAAATCGATTTTTAACACATCATCTCTTGTGGGGGAGCACCTTTTTTAGTTCTGAAACAATATACCAGAATTAAGAAAAACAGCCCTAGAAGAACAGGTATTGCATCCCAGAATTTTAGTCATGAGTGAGGTCCCTATGTTGTAAGGGGGCTCCTTTTTGACTCTTCAATATCCATTTCTCTATTGGCGTTCAACTTACTGAAGTTTTATCTGAATTTTCCTGAATAAATCGGGATTTTTTCTACTGATAAAAAGCAGGATATTGGCAATGTAAGCAAGTTAACAACGCTTGCAAGTATCATGTTCAACCAAATTAAATAGAGAGTAACTAATTATGTCTGAAAGAATCGTGTATGCCAGGAAGGACATCAATGGAAATTGGCAAACAGGTGACGGCGAACTAGAAGAAAAAGTCATTGTTAACGACTCCCCTCAATATTTAGTCAATACAGACAACGATTTTAGCGTCGAAACAAAAACGCCGATTTATGTAACAGAGACGACGGCTTATGAGAAGGAATTCATAGGTTACGATTACACATATACACCTAATGTCATTGGGGGCAAAGGTCACGACACATTAAGAGGAGGAAATCCAACACTTGCTCGTTTTAAAGCACGCTCTTGGGATGATCCAGGCGTTCTACCTGTTGATTATGATGGAAATGACTCCCTTCATGGTGGTGGTGGAAATGACGTCCTTATTGGTGGTGGTGGAAATGACACCCTTAATGGTGGTCGTGATAATGACATCCTTATTGGTGGTATTGGAAATGACACCCTTATTGGCGGAACCGGCTTTGATTGGGCTGAATTTGCAGGAAACAATGATTTCATCATTACTAACTCAACTGTTATTGGACAAGGAACAGATGAGATTTCTGAGATTGAAGCGGTAAAAGTCACCGGAGGGGATGGCAACAATACGTTAGACGCCAGTCTTTTTTCTGGAGATGTCACCTTTATAGGAGGAAAGGGTAATGATACCTTAGTAGGTTCTCAAGGTGAATCGAAGGCTGTTTTTGCTGGACGAATGGAGAATTTTACTTTCTCCAAGACCGACCAAAATAATAATACTTGGAAAGTAAAAGATAATAGGAGGTATATTGAGAAGCGACGAACTTTCTTGGGATACGAAACAACATCGATTTCAGGAGAAACTGATCTCTTAACCAATATCGATAAAGTAGAATTTATCACGGATGCAGTTACCTCTGTCTTTGATACTTCGACTTTATCTACAACGGTTAATGCAGTAGCAGGGGTTGATGGCAAAGTCCATTACGTCCGTGGGAATCAATTTGGACCGACCCACTATATTTTAGGGGCAAAAGGTACGACTCAATCCATTCTGGACTTTGATAGCAAAAAGCTTGCTGACTTCATCAATAGCATTACCCTACCCGATGAAAGTATTGAAACTCAACGGTTACTGACCAATATATTACTAGACGGTGTTGGAGCAGCTCTCGGTGAGGCTAGCTCTGCTCTTGCTGGTGGGGTCGCTGTTGCTCAAACCTTAGCCAATTATGGCTTTGATTCAGCACAAATCGAAGCTCAAATCGAAACTGCCAAGAAACTTGTGGAAGCTGACGATACTACCGCTTGGGGCACAATCAAGGCTCAGATTCGGGACACGATTTTTATTGAGGATTTTCAAATTGGTGTAGATACGATCTTCTTACCTACTGCTAATCTGTCTTTTGTTATGGGGACCAACAAGGATAATGAGGGTGGTGTCTACATCGAGATGGGAGAAACTACCGGTAACCAATCTCGGTTGGCCTTCATTAAAAATAACTATCCAATGGATGATAATGACTTTTTAAAACTTATAACCGATCTTCGTCAAAAAGGCTCCCGTATTATTTCTACCTTTAAGCAAACTGAGATTAAATCCGAAGGGGACATAAAAGAGGGGCAAAGAACGCACTTAGTTGGAACTTATGCAGGAGATCGAATAAAAGCTGGTTACTACACTGGCTTTGCTACCGATACTGAAACAGGGAAACATACTCTTATTGGTAAGTACGGTGATGACCTCATCGAAGGTGCGAACAAAGATGATAGGTTGTACGGTGGGTTTAATGGGACAGTAGATCCTCTAAACGGTGCATTTGCCTACAAAGATGATGGTCACGACATCTTAAAAGGGAATGGAGGAAACGATTCGCTCGACGGCGGAACTGGCAATGACACCCTTGAGGGGGGAACAGGTTCAGATAGCTTAGATGGTGGTGAAGGCATAGATACGGCAGTTTATTCCAGTAGCAAGAGCGGCATTACAGTTCAGGAAGTTAAGGGGAAAACGGTTGTTGACGATGGGCTTGGGGGGACAGACACTCTCAAGGGCATCGAACATATCATTGGCTC
>NZ_JANQOY010000166.1 GCF_028285565.1 Acaryochloris sp. IP29b_bin.148 | reverse complement strand
GATCGCTCAGGTCCATAAAATGCTCCAACCGGGCGGATGTTTCATCACCAGTACAGTGTGTCTGGGGGATACGATGGCTTGGTTCAAGCTGATTGCCCCCGTGGGTAAAGTCTTGGGACTTTTTCCGTTAGTCAAGGTCTTCACAGTAAAAGACTTAGAGACAAGTTTGACGGATGCAGGGTTTGAGATCGATTACCAATGGCAAGCGGGGGACTATCAATCACCCATCGGTAACGCCAAAGTCCTGTTCATCGTGGCGAAGAAGCCTGCATAAACGGCCATGAACATGACACTGGATCACGTTTTTATACTGGTTGAGCCGGACGCTAAGGTGGCTGATCGGCTGATTGAACACGGCTTTTGATACTCACGGGGTGTTGGCGTTGGCATCAAGGTGCGATCGCCTATCCATCCAATCAGCTCGTGAACATCTGATGGAAATCACGTTGGATCATCGTGCCCTGGGTCACACCCAAGACTTTCGACCTGCAATGCCACTCATTTTGCACTGGTAACTGTAGTAGAGTATCCAACTCATTCACGACTTTTTCTCGAACGCCACGAGGCAGGCAAGCTCTCAATAAGGAAGCGACATGGTTGTTCTAGTTGTACTACTCAGCGTATTTACTGTGACTTGGGGACTATTAGCGATCACCCAACGTCCCCGCCAGATTCGTATCGCTGGCTGTATTGCCTTTGCGGCTTTGTTTATCTTTACGGGAATCAGTCATTTTGCTTTGGCCGAAGGCATGGTGCAGATGCTACCTGAATGGGTTCCGGGGCGCTATCCGATCATTTACATGACCGGGATCATGGAAATTATTCTGGGACTTGGCTTTATATGGCCATCAGTCCGACGGATGAGTGGTCTATTGACACTGACCTTCTTGATTGCTGTACTTCCGTCTAATATCTATGCGGCCTTAAATTCCGTTGACTTTGGTGGAAATATTAACGGCCCTCGCTATCTGTTCTTTCGCATACCATTACAACTTTTCTTACTATGGTGGGTCTGGTTTATGGCGGTGCGTCGTTCTTAATTATTTCGATAGCTTGCAGTACTCAGGAATATTGAGGTTGGCCCTGTTTGCGATCTCGCGACTCTTCTGATCGGCTCAGTGACTCGTAAAGGACTGGGGCAAGCCTTGATGTCTCTGCGTTGGCAAAATCGAGGATACACCTCCCACCAGCTAGATACTTTCCTAGAAGCAGTAGGGAAGCTAGAGGAACACAGGGCCATCTAATTGCAGTTAAACGGCCTCTGGGATCACTGCACAAAGCTCAAGCGCATGACCATCGGGATCCTCGAAGTAGACCGATCTCGCTGGAATCCAGTCGTGTAATATGGGGCCTTCCACAACGACGCCATTGTTGCGAAGCTGCTGCGCGGCTTGCTCAATCTCGGACTCACCAACCATGAACGCAAGATGTTGAGCGGGCCAGGTGCCACAATCCTCTTGCAGGACGATCATCCCGGAGGTATCCCCCACCCGCAAGAATAGCCAGTTTCGCTGCTCGTCTCAGAGACCTACTTTCAATCCGAGAGTCTGGCAGTAAAACGCTTCGGACCGAGGAAGGTCATGTACACGAATAGCGACTTCGTAGACGCCGCGAATGGGAATCATCGGCTGTCTCCCTAGGGTACTTTTTGATCCTAGCAAGATCGTCTTGCGATTAACCGTTATGCTTTTTCTCTAGATTGCCAATCATAACTTGCTGCAAATCGACAAAATTGCGTGACAAGATCCTAGGTTTGAGACTGCCGCCATCGCACCCCAATTGTCCGCTGAAAATCTAAATCAGCGACGGGCACATAGACTATCCTCGGTATGCCTTGCCAATGGGGCATGACGCAAATCCCTAATCCCGCCTGAATCAACGAAATCACTCATTCCTCATGGCTGGCGCGATACACCACTTGTGGGTGAATATTCGCTGCATCCAACATCTGACATTCCTGGGAAAAAACTCACAGTTGACCCGATCAATAAAGCGCTGCCCATCTAAATCAGCCAAGCGCACCGAAGACCGCTGGGCAAAGGGATGGCGTTCCGGGACGGCCAGCATCAAGGGTTGCTGAAACAGCACTTTGGGTTTGAGGGGCTGGTGCAACTGTTCTTTCTCGTCAATGGCGGATTGGTGTTGGGGGCAGTGCTGTTGACGGACGACCGTCCGGTTGACCCCAAGTTGTCTTTGAACTGAGGGAGTGCGATCGCAAGATTTGCCTTCGCAATCACAACATCCAACTCCCACTTTTCCACTCATTCAAGTCAGGAGAAAAACTATGAATGCATCTCTGTACTATCTGGCGGCCAGTGGCATATTTTGTGTCCTACTCTGGATTCCCTATATCTTGAACCGGATCTCTGTCTGGGGCATTCCAGCCTTTGCCAGCAACTATCCCAGCAAAAAATTTCCTGCCGAGGCCCCGGCCATTCCTGTATGGGCAGAGCGCGCCCAACGGACGCATCTGAATATGGTTGAAACGCTGCCCGCTTTTGCAGCGGTGGTGCTGGCGGCGTATTTATCCGTTGACAGCAATACCATCGTCGCGATTTGGGCTGCCATCTTCTTTTGGGCACGGGTGTTTCACGCCAGCGTTTATATTCTCGGTGTGCCATATCTGCAAACCCCTCTATACTTGGCCTCTTGGGCAGCGGTATTGGCGATCGGGACTCAGGTTGTTTTCTAAGCACGCAGTAAGGTCATCAAAGCTATATTCCGGTGTAGGTAGTTCGCTAGAAGGTCTCCTTGGCATCTATAAACAGACCTACAGCCGATCTGTAAGCGTTTCATTCTGTAAACTCCCTTGACCGCGCCCAATAAGTGCATATACACTTATTCTAGAAAACAGCAAACTTTTAGCAGACCCATTGAGTACTGACAAACTTTCCCTTGAAGCTGCCTTAGTGGCGCGAGACTACTGTCTCTGCAATCACTTACGCAAAGCAGATCGGGTGATTCGACTAATCTATGATGAGGCTCTGCGCCCCCATGGGCTGAAGGCCACTCAGTTCACCCTCCTCAATGCCATTGGTTTACGGGAACCGATTAAACAAACCGTTCTCTCTGAAAAAATGGCCACAGATCGCACCACCCTCACCCGTAACCTAGCCTCTCTGGAACGACAGGGACTGGTTCAGTTCCAACCCGGTAGCGATCGCAGAGTCAAGGAAATCTCCCTCACCCCTCAAGGCCATCAACGCTTAGCCGAAGCCTATCCCCACTGGAAGGAAGCCCAAACCAAAACGGAGGAATTGCTCGGCACTGATCAAGTACACAAACTCCTCGCAGAACTCGACGACATTATCCGTAAGGTTGGGGATTAATTTTTTTCTCCAATACGTGTATATACACTTTATCTGTCCAGATTTTTTTATAATTTCACATCGAGGTAAATCCCATGAATACGCTGACAATTTTTGGCCTTCAACTCGTGCTCAGTCTGACTGTCTATAGCCTGATCGCCAAGTGGTATAGCAATTGAGGAGCTAGTTAGGACAAAATAGGACCATGTCTTTTCTGCCTATTTCAATGCCCGCCCCCTATAGCAATGACTTCCGACAAAAAGC
>NZ_JANQOY010000158.1 GCF_028285565.1 Acaryochloris sp. IP29b_bin.148 | reverse complement strand
TTACAGTCGATTACAGTCGATTACAGTGGAGCTGGTCAACGACCGCTGAAAGCAAGACGGGGAGGGGAGTCGAGGAGTTGCTGGAGGGTGTTTTTGGGGAGGAGCCACCCGGATATGGCTATTCGCCATTACCTGGGTTTGGATCTATTTGAGGTGGGATTTCTACCCTCAGTTTTTTGTAGCACGTTTGCAGCATTATTCACTACAGTTCTGTAGTACGTTTGAAACTTTTACACCACAAAACTGTAGTTTGCTTGAAACTTTTGCACTACAAGAATTATTTTGTTGACTTTGCCGTAAAGATTTTGCACTTGCGTGACGTTCTGCCTATCCTCTAGCTGGTAGTTTTATCTCAGCAAATTTTGGATAAGATCAGGCAACTCTTCAGCAGGGCTTACAAAGATACCTGACCTCGGCTTTTTCGGATGTTACTCACATCACCGGAGCAGATCTGGACTCTTCTTGGGCACACCCACCAGATTCCCACCTGATAGTTCTGACATGTGAGTTTCCTCTAGGCAAACTTATTCGTCAGAATAGAACAGCAGGCATAGGGTTATTAATATTATTCCTGTATTTAAAAATAAAGGTGGCGATAGAGGGCAAGAAGGGTAAAGGGCTACAGAAGAGTGCTCGACGCAACCAAAGCCACCCGAAACCCGAAGTCGCTATTGAAGCGGAAGCTGGGATTGAGCCTGTTGCGGGTGGCAGAGCGACAGTACCTCGGAACGTCGTCCCAGGAGCCACCGCGTTGTACTCGACGAGAATCACCATCATTCTCATTTATCCAAGCACTCCCATCTGTGGGGGCACCTTCATAATTTTCATGCCAAGTGTCTTGACACCATTCCCAGACATTTCCATGCATGTCATATAGGCCAAAGGCATTGGGAGAAAAGCTGCCAACTTCTGTGGTCTGTTCTCGATATTCTCCCTTAGGGCCAGATCCATAATTTCCTGGTTCTACGGTAAAAAAACCTCTATCAGTACCTCGATAATTTGCCAAATCCGTGGAAATGGTTTCTCCGTAATAATAGGTTGTGATTGTTCCCGCTCGACAGATATACTCCCATTCTGCTTCACTTGGCAAACGATAGTGTTTACCACTTTTCTTGGATAACTTCTCACAAAAATCAATTGCGTCACCCCAAGATACACTCTCCACAGGTCGATTGGCTCCTTTGAAGTGAGAAGGATTTGGTCCCATGACTGCCTTCCATTGTGCTTGGGTAATCGGATACTTACCCACATAAAATGCTGGTACGGTAACTTCGTGTTGTGGTCCTTCGGTTTCTAATCTTTCTGATTCACAATTATGGGAGCCCATTATAAATGTTCCGCCTGGAATTGCAACCATATCTAAAGTGACACCATTGCCTAAATCTTCCTTAAAGAACTGGGCTTGTTTTTTACTGCGATTGATGATTCTTCCGTACTCATCTACACTAACTATCTCAAAGTCAAACTTGTGTGTTGCCAAAGAGAATGGTCTTGGAGTTACCTGAGATATCGGTTGAGGGGTTGGCGACTGTGTTTTAATTGACGGTGCCTGTGGTTGAGATTGAACTGGAACAGTTGAAGCTTGTTGTCTTACTTTGGTTTGAGGATTCAAGTCCGCCAACACGCTTGATGCTGCTTGATATCGATCAACTGCCTTAATTTGTAGTAATTTGCTGATAACAGCAATTAAATCAGGATCAATCGTATTAGACAGATAATCATGCCAATGACTTACCCATTCATAACCCTGCATGTGAAACAAATCACCCGGAAATTGCCCTGTCAATAAATGAAAAGCTGTCGCACCGATACTATATAAATCGCTAGACGCTGTTACCTTACCTTCAGTAAGCTGTTCTATCGAAGAATAGCCATGGGAACCAACGATTGTTCCTATTACGGTTAGCTGACTCATCGAGATTTGTCTCGCGACTCCAAAATCTATCAAAATAAGACGGCCATCCTTCTTGCGCCGCATGATGTTTTCTGGCTTCAAATCTCGATGGATCAATCCTTTATCATGAATGAACTTCAATACAGGTAATAAATCTAAGAAAAATTCTTGGATCTTCTCTTCATTGAATGGCCCTTCCCTGTGCAACTCATTCAGTAGATCCTCACCTTCTATATATTCTTGGGCCAGATAAAGATAGCCCCCTTCCTCAAAATAGGCTAGTAGGTCAGGTATTTGTTCATTTGCTTTAAGTCGATCCAACTGCTTTGCTTCTCGCATAAACAGCTCTAGTATCTTTTGATTGGCATTAATGCTCTGGCCTTGGTAGAACAATTGTTTAATCACACAGAGGCCATTGAGCTTATCAATATCCTCTGCTAAGTATGTTTTACCAAAACCCCCTTGCCCTAATGGCTTTATAACCTTAAAGCGATTCCTCAGTAGTGGAATCAGTCTAGTTCCACAAGACTCACAGTATTTATGATCGTCTTGATTCAGAGGCTTCTCACAATCTGGGTTGAGACAGCAAATCATCAACTTTCAGCCAGACAAATTTCTATTATTGAACAGCATAACCGTAAGGCAATTTGTCAGAGAATACATATTCTGTTGCCCACTTAAGGAAATTACCTAATTTGGACCTCATATAACAATCTGCCTATCCTCCAACTGTGAGCCAACACTTTTGTGAGCTAAGCAATGCTAGACATCACCACCATCAATTCCAACATCAAGAACGGTGCCCGCTACTACACCAAAGAGGAGAGCTACTACAGCCAGGATGAAGAAGTCCAAGAAATGACGGAATCAGAATGGTTTGGCAGTATGGCACCAGATCAGCCTTACTCCGCCGAGCTATTCACAAAGATGTTCTATGGTGACCTCCCCAAGGGTGGACGGATGAGAGGAGCAGTCCTGGGCAAAGGCAAAGAGCGCTTGGCCTATGACCTCACCTTTAAGGTGCCAGGCAAATCCTTGAGCATGGCGATCCACGGTCCCAGCGGAGATAAGCGGCTCTGGAAAGCTCATGTGGAAGCCATTAAAGAAGTGATGGCAATAGTTGAGAACCGATATGCTGGGGCGCGAGTCCAAGCCAATGGAGAGCGACAAGCCATCAAGACGGGCAACATCGCTGCTACTCTGGTGCATCATCATGAATCCAGAGCAGGTGACCCGCATGTGCATACCCATGTCGTGCTGTTCAATGGCACCCTATGCGCAGATGGAGAGTATCGGGCCTTGTGGTACGAACCCCTCCGTAAAAGTGGCGTTCTCGGTGACCTCTACCACCAGAAGCTAGCCCTCAAAGTCCAAGCACTCGGCTATGAAATCCGAGAAACAGATACGGGGTTTGATTTAGCAGGTGTCACGGATGAGCAAATCGAAGCGTTTAGTAAACGCTCCACTGAAATCGAAGACTATCTCAAAGAGAAAGGCTGGAGCAACACCCCTGAAAATCGACAGAAAGCCGTCTTTGAAACTCGAATCGCTAAAAACATCACGGAAAGCCTAGAACAGAAGCAGGAGCGATGGGGTCGAGAGATGGCAGCAGTCGGCTTCACGGGCATCACCCCAGCCAATCACCCGATCCCCCCTAAAAACCAAGAAACCCCCAGAGAATTGCTTGATGCTGCTATCGGCCATCTCTCCGAACGTCAATCTAGCTTTAGCCACGAAGACATTCAGCGCTTCGTCTTCTCTCATCTCCGCAGTTTCGATGAAAAGCCCTTAAACCAGGAGATTGATCACCACCCAGATCTACTCACAGCTTGGGACGGGCGATACACCACCCAGACCGCAGTGGATCGGGATATC
>NZ_JANQOY010000155.1 GCF_028285565.1 Acaryochloris sp. IP29b_bin.148 | reverse complement strand
ACACATAGAAATGCCCATATCTTGGTGATCGCGGGTGATTAAAATCCCTCCTCCTTGGCGATGAAAACGGGTAATCCCTTCAGCGTCCTTTTGACTCAGCCCATCGCCGACATCTAAGGCAAATAGCCACAGCTCATCGATGTCTTGGGTATGTAGGGTGCTGAGGACTGGATCGTCGCCGTTTGTATCGGGGGTGCGATCGCGACCCATCACCTCAAACAGTGGCTCACCCGCCTCATCCTTGAGAGAACTGAGATAGTTCTGTAGCAGCGAAAACCGACGGATGGTCCAATCATCCTCCTCTGTGGGGAGCAGGGTGGTTTGTAAAAGAATTTTAGGTGGCATTGATTTAGCTCAGTAGAGTAGGTTCTAAAGACGAAAGCACGGTTAGCATTCCAATCCAAGGTTACTTACTCAGTGATCTTGGGTTGGTCGATCGCTATTGCAGTAAAAAGAACCGCTAGCCATGATCATCCAGTGCGAATCCAGTTCCAATATGCCCACTTTTCTAGACGTTCAGTCACATCACTTTAGGCGTCCAGAAGCCATCCGGCCGATCCAGTCATGCGGTAGGCGTTAGACCGTTGTTGTCCTCGTTGAATCCAATCTGGATAGCCGTGTTGGCACGGATGATGAAAAATCTGCGATCGCAACTCACATTAGTCAAATATATATCATGAGTATTGACTTAAAAGAAAAACTTATCACTTGAATTTAACATTGTGTTCAAAATCCATGCTGTGAAGCACAAAAATCCATGACTTTTAAGATAGACTTAAGTACATAAAGATTAAATTCTTGATAGATAAAGGTCTATATAAGGTGATGCAAAACAACGATCACCTTCCTATTTCATTTGGAGAGCGACCATCTTCGAATATGTCAGCACAGATGTCGCTAAAGAATGTGCTGTAGGGGGTGATGTACTTTACCCCTACTTTTCAAAACTCATTGATCACAATCATCATTCCTCATTAGAAGAGGCAGAAGGAGGTATTTGTGGATTTTTTATCCGAATTTTTGACACTTTTCTTGAATAAATTGCAGTCTCCAACCCTCGGTTTTCTAATTGGGGGGATGGTCGTTGCCGCCGTCAATAGCCGACTGCAAATTCCAGATGCGATTTATAAGTTCATCGTCTTTATGTTGCTGATCAAAGTCGGCCTCAGCGGTGGTATTGCTATCCGCAATGCCAACCTAGCAGAGATGCTGTTGCCTGCTGTGTTCGCCATGGTAGTGGGAATCCTGATTGTGTTCATCGGACGCTACACATTGTCCAAGCTGCCAAAAGTCAAAATGGTGGATGCCATTGCAACGGCAGGCTTGTTTGGTGCTGTGAGTGGTTCTACCCTCGCTGCTGCTCTAACTATTCTGGAATCCGAAGGCATTCAGTATGAAGCTTGGGCTGCTGCTCTTTATCCATTTATGGACATCCCCGCACTCGTAACCGCAATTGTCTTGGCCAGTATCTATACCACCCAGAAGCGTCGTGCTGCAGACGAAGTGCTCAGTCAACAAGAATATCGCAGCAAGCAAGAGTATCTGGGCAATCCAGGCGGTACCGCTGTCGAGTATCGCAGCAAGCAGCGCAGTCCTCAAAAACAGCGGGTCAAAATATGGCCCATCGTCAAGGATAGTCTCCAAGGTTCTGCCCTCTCGGCACTGCTACTCGGCCTCGCCTTAGGTATGCTGACTAAGCCGGAAAGTGTTTTTGAGAGCTTTTACGAACCCCTATTCCGTGGCCTGCTTTCGATATTGATGCTGGTTATGGGGATGGAGGCCACGGCAAGACTCGGTGAGCTGCGCAAGGTAGGCCAGTGGTATGCCCTATACGCATTTGTAGCGCCGCTGCTCCATGGGCTGATTGCCTTCGGTTTCGGTATGATTGCCCACTACCTTACGGGGTTCAGCCTTGGCGGCGTCGTCATCCTGGCCGTGATTGCCGCCTCCAGTTCAGACATCTCTGGGCCGCCCACCTTACGAGCCGGTATTCCGTCGGCTAATCCCTCTGCTTATATCGGCTCGTCCACAGCGGTTGGCACACCGGTTGCGCTAGCTATAGGCATACCACTCTTTATCGGACTCGCCCAGGCCCTTATGGGTAGCTGATTCTGGACCTGATAGTACCCCTATTCCCTACTTGCAAGCTAGATTAGCGCGATAGCGCTGCTGTCGTTTTCCGAAGTTTTCATATCGTTTATTGAATATATACGTTGAGAGGTAACCTCTATGGCCAAGCCAGCTAACATGCTTGTCATCGTCACGGAAAAATTGCTATTGAAAAAGATCGTCCAGATCATCGATGCAGCCGGTGCCACCGGTTATACGGTGGTGGATGCTGGCGGTAAAGGCAGTCGCAATGTTCGCTCGTCGGGACAACCCAGCGTTTCTGACACCTGCTCGAATATCAAGATCGAGGTGCTCACCGATAATCGGGAGATGGCCATCAAGATTTCAGATGAGGTCGCAGCGCAGTTTTTCGATGATTATTCGGGCATCGCCTATCTCTGTGACGCGGAGGTTCTGAGTGCACACAAGTTCTGTGGACCAGAGGGTTGTTAAATCAAGACGACCCAGATCCAGCTAGCGTTTCTGTGAGGCGAAACAGCGATTGGCCATTGCCCGCGCTCTGGTCACTCGTCCCGCAGGGATGATTTTTTATAAACAACAATGGTGACAACGATGAATGAGGTCAAAAATTCATTGCAAGCATGCGATCGCAGTTGGTCTATCCATATCTATAGTGGTCGCCACTTGCTTGGCTCCCTTTACCCGTCCCATGCTTGGATATTTTTACTAGGGGCAACCCTCAGCGGGCTACTCATCTTTACAGGTTCCCAAGTGGCTAATTGTACAGCCCAACCCACAAGACCTGCTTCCTCCAATTCATCTCAAACCCCACAGTCTTCCTCAACCTCCCAATCCTCTCAGATCACTCCCCCTCTCCAGGTGGATTAATCCTCAAAATCTCGATGGCAATCCAAGACGGAGGCTGGCTCTACCCAAAATAAGCCTTTCACCTGGCTACGCAGTTCACTCTGAATGTTTATGAAAGGGCTGTTTAGGGAGTAAGGGATAGATAGAAAGAGGTGTTGGCTTGCGCCCCTAAATCTCTTGGCGGAAGATTGAGCGATGGCGTTGAAGCCATTGTAGAATTGCGATCAGCAAAATATTGACGAAGTCTAGATTCAATCAGATCGAATATCCTGCAAGAGCAAGCCCGCTACTATCGTGAACGTGCTCCAGAGTATGACGAGTGGTTTTTCCGGCAGGGGTGCTACGACCGTGGTGAGGGACATCGTCAGCAGTGGTTCTCTGAAATATCTGAAGTAGAAGTTGCTCTCCAGACTGCGGCACCATCCGGCAATATTTTAGAACTGTCTTGCGGAACAGGTTTGTGGACTCAACATCTTGCACCTTTGGCAACGAAGCTGATTGCAGTAGATGCTTCCCCAGAAGTGATTGCTTTAAATCGGCAACGCGTGAGTTCTGTGTCTGTGAAGTATGTTGTTGCTGACTTATTCAACTGGACGCCCAACCAAAAATTTGATTTTGTATTTTTTGGCTTTTGGCTCTCTCACGTGCCCATGGAATAATTTGAGCCTTTCTGGCAAATGGTCATGGGGGCATTAAACCCCAATGGGCGAGTGTTTCTCGTAGATAGTTTGTTGACGGATTGAAACTCAGGGATTTGAATATAGTCTGCTTGATGGTAAAGCTTTCAGCAGACTATATTCACCCGAGATTAGTAACTATCAATGTTCTAGGTTCGATGGTGTTGAACCTACTTAAGCAAGTAGACCTAAGCGCTTGCCGTTATCGCGAGCAAGGCGAATCCAATTTTGGCGCTGAGTCCGATCTATACCCGCTTGATTACAAAAATTGGTAATGGCTTTTGAGTGCATAGCAATTGCCTTACCTCTGAGCTTGGTAAATCTAGGTGTGCCAACAGCGGTACGAGTCAAAACAACGACAGGTGCAAACATAATAGACTCCGTTGTGTAACTTTATATTAACTATTTTTAACTAAATTGTTTCGAAATGTCAAGATTCAAGCCATGATTAAAATGAATCCTTTAAATCAGCATTTTCTAAGATAAAGATTGATTTTTTAACAAAAAATAGTCTGATTAGTCTTTAAATTAAAAAATACAAATTTTATATAGTTTTACGCTTATTTACTTTTAAATACGTCACTCTAAATTAGTGAAATCGTAGGTCGATAAGACATCTTTAATGCAGCGATTTAAGATTTTTATGACTGAATGCTGTGAGTCGATTTACAAAAATGACCATTAATGTAACGCAAATGTAAACTTCGTGAAGCTCACCTCAGACCCGTAAACATTGCTGCTTGTTATGAAGTCAGGCATTTAGGCCAATCGATGACGATGGTTGTAGACTTTGGCAGGGAATAGGTGGGGCAGTGCCTCATTCAACGGAGCTGCTAAGGTATCCATATGGTCTTAAGCGCCTAGACAGGATCAAGGTTTATCGAACCACTTCCTGCTCCGACAACACAGACAAATAATGTGTATCGATATTTCAGATTTACAGCGTTGGGCGAACTGCCGAATAGACTAGTCAGAATGGAAATGACGCTACCTCAGGCTGAGGTGCTATCTTAAGATTTCAACAATTTTGCTAAGAAAGTACAAGACAGGTAGATTTGAATTCTGTTACATGACGAGCGCCTCACTACTCCAGATCAAACACGCATTCGGTAGTGGCACGCTTGCAAATTTTTAGCTAAACGCGGAAGAGAAAGTATGTCATCCCCCATTAAGATTCTGGCCTTTGCTGGCAGCGCCCGTGTTGAGTCCTTCAATAAAAAACTGGTCAAAATTGCAGCGGCAGGTGCGATGGATGCAGGTGCTGAGGTCACCCTAATCGACTTGCTGGATTATCCCATGCCCTTATTTAATGAGGATTTGGAAGCCAAAGATGGTCTCCCAGAATCAGTACTTCAGTTTAAGGCTCTCCTCAAAAGTCATCAGGGATTACTGATAGCCTGCCCCGAATACAACGGCTCTATTACCCCGTTACTGAAGAATGCGATTGATTGGGCCTCTCGTCCTGAACCGGAGGAAGCACCCATGGCGTTGAGTTGTTTTAACGGCAAAGTGGCGGCGCTGCTCGCCACTTCCCCTGGCGGACTAGGAGGAATGCGGGGGCTAGTCCATGTACGCGCCATTTTAGAAGGGATTGGGGTGCTAGTCATTCCTGAGCAAAAAGCGATTCCAGGGGCTTATCAAGCTTTCGATGAGCAGGGTAATTTAGCCGATGAGAAACAGGTTGATGCGGTACGTGCGATCGCAAATAAGCTCGCCACAGTCACCGCAAAACTATCTCAATAGTTCGGTATAGGCCATGGCACGTCAGCGGTATATCCCTAAGATTCTTCGGCGTTAGCCTGCTGAAACAGCCAATAATTATCGTAAGACTTTGATAGAGACAGGAGCCACACCACTTTGGAGCAGACCAATTTGTTGAGCAGCGGCTTTGCTTAGGTCAATCCCACAGTTGCATCGATCATTAATCCGAACACTAACGGTTGCCCCATTATTGAGATTAGTGACCTGTACCCAAGTGCCAAAGGGTAGAGAGGGATGAGCTGCCGTATTGCCCCAGGTATCGAAAATTTCACCCGATGCCGTTTGACGCCCCTGATAGTAGTCACTGTAGTAGGTTGCTATTTGTCCCAAAGCTGCAGATTGGGCAAAGACAGTGGCTGTAAAAGCCAGGGGTACGATTAATTTTTTTAGCATCATGACTTACTGTTTGGCCAAGGGCACACTACTCCCCACCCTAACAAATCTTTACAAAACATGTCAAACGTTGTCATCAAGGGTGCTTAGAGCAAGATGCCTAACCGTCGGAGCCGCGTCAGCCGTGTCGCAATTGCCCCGCCATGCAGCGGAGAGCCTTGCTTCGTGTGCAATAAACAACAGTTAGGACTCAAGGGTGCAGATCTGACCTCAAGCTCACAAGCTAAGGGTGGGAAGTAAGATGACATCATTGCTGAAATTGAGGATTCAGATTCACTTTGAAGGGCCAGTTTTTGTCCAGAAGACGGTAAGGGGATGCGTCTAAACCACCCGTGTAGGAGAGTACCAAAGTTGAAGGAACGTCTTTTTGTGGTTTTATCAGGTTGAATGGCGCTTAAGGTATTCGCCAGCGTCACAATCATAAGCAAACCCAACACACCCAGGCTAAGCCCCAAAAATAGCCACACCGTCATCATTGCTAGGTCAAGATCCATCGTGCTCAACTCCTAGGAATTCAGATTTTGCAGATCACTGTACAATACCTGACCCGAAAGCCTGAAGAAGTGTGCCTAAATATTACGGAAAGTAAAGCATCAGTTTGGGGATTGATGGGCGATGCATATAGTCTGTATCGTCATTCTAGATATTTTGCAGGAATATCGACTTTTGACCGAGATCACAATTCTCAAAACTTATCGCTGGGTTTGTAACTGAATACAGATATCTGACAAATACGGTATTTCCTGTTGCAGGTGCGAACGAACTTGATGGGCGATCGCCTCTCCCTCCTCCATCGATACCGCTGGATCCACGATCAAACAAACTTGGGTATAAAGCTGATGTCCCATCCACCGGGCCTTTAAATCGGTATAGTTGTATGCTTCTAAAGCATGCTGCAAGTCATCCGTTGTCTCTGGTTCAACGCCATCTAGCAAACGTGTTAAAACAGTCTGGCCAGACTCCCAAACGATATGGAGCAATGCGCAGGTAATCCCTAATCCGACGACGGGATCTGCCCAGGCATAACCCAGCCATAACCCGACTGCACTGACGACGACTGCTAAGCTAACAAGGCCATCCGTGCGGGCATGGTAGCCGTCTGCGACTAAGGCTGCACTGCCAATTTCCTTGCCAACCCGAATTCGAAAGAGAGCAACGGATTCATTGCCAATAAAACCGATACTGGCTGCGATCGCAACGGCTCCCAAATGCTCCAAAGGCTGAGGATGAATAAACCGTTGAATGGATTCATAGCCTGTCGCTACGGCGCTAGCCGCAATAATCAGAATAATCATCACCCCCGCTAAATCTTCAACCCGACCATAGCCATATTGAAAGCGACGGTTTGGGGATAATCGTCCCAGCCAGAAGGCAATACCGAGCGGTAAAGCGCTGATAATATCACCAACATTGTGGAGTAAATCGGCTAGGAGGGCCACACTCCCAGACCAATAAACCGCTCCCACTTGGAGTAAGACGGTGATCAGTAGCCCCGCCGTCGACCATTTAACGGCCCACAGGCCCCGCTCAGAACTTGCCAAACTTGGATCGATCACGCCATGACTATGCGTACAGGCGTCATGGTCGTGAGGGTGGGAGTGGCGATGGACCGTTGTTTCTGTAGTCATAGATTGTTTGAACCATTATGAACTACAAGAAAGGGAAATCCGAAAGGGTTTCCCTTTGCCTGCATTAGCAGGCAAAATCGATTATTCTGCAGCTTGCGGTAGCAGTTCCCGTTGTTCAGCCGGGGCAATTTTAACTTGTTGATCCTCATCGACATCAACAATGGCTGTATCGCCTTCCTTCACCCGACCGGAGAGAATCTCTTCCGCCAAGGTGTCTTCCAGTAGACGCATAATCGCCCGACGTAAGGGACGAGCCCCATAGCTGGGGTTATATCCCTCTTCCACCAACCGCTCCTTAAAGCGATCTGTGATGTTTAAGGTGATGCTTTTCTCTTCCAAACGACTGAAGACTTCCTTCAGCAATAGCTCGGAAATTTCCTTCACCTCATCCTTAGTAAGCTGACGGAAGACGATAATTTCGTCCAGTCGGTTTAAGAATTCCGGTCGGAAGTAGCCCTTCAGCTCTTCATTCACCAAGGAGCGAATGCGATTGTATTGAGAATCCGCTTCATCCTCAGCAAATTCAAAGCCGAGGCCGCCGCCACCCTTTTCAATCACCTTCGATCCGATATTGGAAGTCATGATCAGCAGGGTGTTCTTAAAGTCGACGGTTCGACCTTTGGCATCCGTCAAGCGACCATCTTCCAAAATTTGCAGCAGCATATTGAAGACGTCCGGGTGAGCCTTTTCGATTTCGTCGAAGAGAACCACGGTGTAGGGACGTCGGCGAACTGCCTCAGTCAATTGACCGCCTTCGTTATAGCCCACATAGCCTGGAGGCGAACCAATTAACTTAGAAACCGTATGCCGCTCCATATACTCGGACATATCCAAGCGAATCATGGCTTCTTCGGAGCCAAAGAAGTAGGTGGCTAGCGCCTTAGTTAGCTCAGTCTTACCAACTCCAGTTGGACCAGAGAAAATAAAGCTAGCAATGGGACGATTGGGATTCTTTAGACCCACGCGAGCCCGACGAATCGCCCGAGAAATAGCGCGAACCGCTTCATCCTGACCAATCAACCGCTGATGCAGCGTATCTTCCATATGCAGCAGCTTCTCAGACTCAGATTCTGTCAGCTTACTGACGGGAACCCCCGTCCAGGAAGCGACAATATGGGCGATATCTTCTTCCGTGACTTTGGGTGAATCGTCCTTGTTCTCATCGCTCGACTTTTTATTCTGAGCGATGGCTTTGATTTCGGACTTGATTTCCATCTCGCGGTCGCGTAGCTCACCCGCCTTGTCAAAGTCCTGAGACCGAACGGCATCATCCTTATCTTTGAGGACTTTGCGCAGTTCTTTATCTAGCTCCTTGGCCGCAGGCGGCAGTTGGGAGTTGATTAGGCGAACTCTAGATCCAGCTTCATCAATCAGGTCGATGGCTTTGTCGGGTAGATAGCGATCGGAAATATAGCGATCGGAGAGCTTAGCCGCTGCTTCCAAAGACTCATCTAAGATGTCGAGTTTATGGTGCTGCTCATAGCGCTCGCGCAGGCCATAGAGAATTTCGATGGTTTCTTCTACGGAAGGCTCACCCACCATCACGGGTTGGAAACGACGCTCCAGAGCGGCATCCCGCTCAATATGCTTACGATACTCATCTAGAGTGGTGGCACCGATGCACTGGAGTTCACCCCGAGCCAAGGCAGGCTTGAGGATATTCGCGGCATCAATTGCTCCTTCGGCAGCCCCTGCACCGATCAGGGTATGAACTTCGTCAATCACCAAAATCACGTTGGAGGCTTGGCGAATCTCATCCATGATTTTCTTGAGGCGCTCTTCAAACTCGCCTCGATATTTGGTGCCAGCAACCAGCAGACCAATATCTAAGGTGACGACGCGCTTTTCTTCCAGGATATCGGGGATATCCCCATTGGCGATCCGCTGGGCGAGACCTTCTGCGATCGCAGTTTTACCCACACCCGGCTCACCAATTAAGACTGGATTGTTCTTTGTTCGACGACCGAGAATCTGGATCACCCGCTCAATTTCTTTTTGGCGACCGACCACTGGATCGAGTTTGCCTTCAGATGCAAGGTTGGTCAGATTAGCGCCAAACTCGTCAAGGGTTGGAGTTTTGGTGCGGCCTTGGCCACCGCCAGCAGAGACCTCTGCCGTTTCACCCAACATGCGGATGACTTGGGTGCGAACCTTCGCTAGGTCAACTCCAAGATTTTCTAGAACACGGGCGGCGACTCCTTCACCCTCGCGGATGAGTCCTAACAGCAGGTGCTCAGTGCCAATGTAGTTATGACCCAGTTGACGGGCCTCTTCCAAAGACAGTTCGAGAACGCGCTTGGCTCTGGGGGTAAAGGGAATCTCTACCGCCACAAATCCAGAACCACGACCGATAATTTTTTCTACTTCAACGCGAGCATCTTTAAGATTGACACCCATGGATTTCAAAACTTTGGCAGCCACGCCTGTTCCTTCTCCAATGAGACCCAAAAGAATTTGCTCTGTGCCGACAAAATTGTGCCCCAAGCGGCGGGCTTCCTCTTGAGCCAGCATGATGACTTTAATGGCTTTTTCTGTAAAGCGTTCAAACATGGCGTTTTCCCACAACCTGCTGCTTGCTGGTAAACCCAATTTTAGCACGATAGATCGGCTGAATTGGCGTTTACATAAGGATTTTCACTGTATCGAGCATGGCCTTTCTCTGGCGAGAAATGTCACGATGTTAGACGAAGCAGCTCACTCCTTTGATCTATTCTAGGTTTATCTTTCCAAGAATTGGGTGAGATATCGATCAAAATAAGGTGTGGATAATACGAAACGGTATACCTTATTACCCTTTTAATTTAATTAAGGACTATTTTGAGGTTTGTACACCCCCAAGTGGCTAATCGTCGCTCCGATTTTTGACGCCAATCCTGAAGCGATCGCACAAACTGAGGGGTTTGCAAACTGCCTTGCCACAGAACGAAGGCATCCTCACCATTTTCATAGTACTGGGATCGACGCCCCGCAATCTGAAAGTCAAACTGGGTATACAATGCTACAGCAGCGGCGTTTGTAGCGCGAACTTCCAGCGTGATGCGGTTAGCATTGTCTGTGTGGGCCGCTTGCATGAGCGAACACAAGAGTGCCTGCCCCAGTCCTTGGCCCTGATACTGGGGATGAACCCCTAGCAAGGTGATGTGGGCTTCATCCAAAATGCGCCAGAGACATCCCATGCCAATGAGGGAAGGGACAGCTGATCGACCTCGGTTAGCTGCTGGACTAGACCATTTACCAGTCATGAGATGAATGGGGTGGAGGCGCAGCCCCAACAGCGTACTGCTGGGTCGCTCCATTTCTTGCTGATACCCCTGAAGGCTCCACCATCCCCCAAAGATATGCTGATCCAGATCGACGGCTGCGGCTAAATGTTCAGCGCCAAGAGGAGTCACTTCAGCCCTCCACGTTGCTGACCTCATGCCTGCATGCCTTAACCTGGATTGTTAAGGGGACGATAGGCCTGAATATAATCCCCAATAAATTTTTGCAAATAAGTTTGCATATATTGTGTGATTAATTGCTGCATTTTCGGTCGTAAGGCCGGTTGATTTTGCACGCGGACAATAGCATTACGTAATTGTTGGTACGACCGAGGATTTTGGGCTAGCTGAATCGCCTGTTGTAAGCTATTGAGGGCCTGCGAGTCATTCCCTGCTTGGAAATAGGCTAAGCCTTTGCCGCCATGCATATCAGCGATGTCTTTACTGTTGGGTTTCAGGCGAATGACCTGATCAAAGTCGTCAATTGCGCCGAGGCTGTTCCCCTGGGCCAGACGAAACATGCCGCGGACAGTATAGATATCGCTGCTACCAGCATTAAGACGAGCCCCTCGATCCAAATCAGCCATTGAACCTTGGATATCGCCTCTTTGGAAACGAAAGATCCCGCGGACGCCTATCGCTTCCAGATAATTAGGGTTCAATTGAATCGAACGATTGAGATCCGTGATCCCTCCTTCTTGATCGCCTAACTGCCAACGAACAATGCCCCGAAAATAGTGAACGGCATAGGCATCCTTAAACTCAGCATTAAGATTGAGAGCCTGATCGAAATCAGCCTTCGCGCCCTTCAGGTCACTCCCATACCAGCGGACAACGCCCCGAGCAGCATAGCCAATCTCGGGCTTGAGGCGAACGGCTTGCTCAACATCAGCCTGCGCCCCTTGGATATTGCCCGCCGCCACCCGATACATCCCCCGAATACCGTAAGCATCGGCCAACTGAGGATCAATTTGAATAGCTCGATCCAGGTCAGCAAGCGCGCCCTGACGATCCCCTTGCTGAAATTTAATCGTGGCCCGATCACCATAGGCACTGGCGTAGTTCGGATTCAGACGGATAGCCTGATCTAGATCCTGTAATGCGCCTTGAGCATTGCCTCGCTGAAGTTTATCTGTGGCCTGCAAATAGAAATCGCCCGCTCTTGGACCGGTTGGAATAGGCAGACTGGGGGGTGTAGCTTGTGCAGGCGGTGTCTGCACAGGGGCCGGCGTTTGGGGTGTGATTGGTGTTGTGGGGGCAGACGTTGAGGGTGCTGCGGTTGGGCTGGTGTCTAGCCGGATGCCAACACGGGGAGCCATCGTTGAGAAGGTATCAATCGGAATCCCCAGGTTGGTATCGTTTTTGAAGTAGACATTGCCTTGTTGCTGGGCATCCGAGCGACCGTGAATCCCTACCAATGAGCCTTGATCATCTAACACGGGTCCACCACTCATCCCGGGTCGAGTGGAGTTGTTATAGACCAAGGCATAGCCATCTGCTAAAGGCTTAGAAGAGTTAGCAGTTAACCGGCCTTCCGTAAAGCGATAAATGGAAAGGTTAATCGCTTGAGTCGGCACGGGGAACCCCGCAACGAAGATGGGCCGACCTTCTTGGATCTGGTTTGAGTTACCGACATTGGCGACCTTGTAGGTTTGATCACTCTTAAAGGTCAAAATGGCCAGATCAACACCAGGTAAACGCTTTACTGTTTGGTAGTCGAGTTTATAGCGCTGATCGGACGGTGTGACAATATCATATTCGTCGGGAGTAGCGACGACGTGAAAAGCGGTCAGAACCGTATAAGTGCTGCCATCTCGCTTGATAATGACTCCTGATCCTGGGTTTTGCCCTTCAATCAGGACGGTTACTTGCTTGGCAATCCCACTCACTTGTTCGGGACTGAGCGCTTGGGAGGGTTGGGGTGCGATCGCAAGTACGGCAACCCCCATTAAGGCCACTGTTGGATAAGTAAATTGTTTAAACACGATAACCCTGAAAACTCGCCACCAGACAATACTCTAGCATGAGGGAAAATCGGCAGTCTGCTGGCCGCATCCGGGATGAGTCACCCTAAGACCCTGCTCATACCTCTGCCAAGCAGCGTGTTCACGCAATGACTTTGTCCTACACTTTGGCTTTAGATTTTTTGCGTTTAGCCTGTTGTTTGGCCCGTTTGGCTGCTGCCTTAGCGGCTTTTTCCGCGGCTATTTTGTCTTGCTTGGCTTTCTCAGCCGCCGCCGCCAGCTTCTCCTGATAGTACTGATAGTTGCCTCGATAGAGAATCAATTCTCCGTCCTTGATCTCCACAATTTTCGTGGCGACTTGTGAGATAAAGTAGCGATCGTGGGAGACGATGACGACGGTGCCATCGTAGTCTTGGAGTGCGGCTTCCAGCATTTCTTTAGCCGGGATGTCCAGATGATTAGTCGGCTCATCTAAAATCAGTAAATTGACGGGACTAAGCAGCATTTTAGCTAAGGCCAACCGAGCTTTTTCACCTCCACTGAGGGCCTCCACTCGTTTGAAAACCGTTTCGCCACTGAATAAAAAGCGCCCTAAGAGGGTTCGCACCTCTTCATTTTTCCAGTTGGGCACTTCATCATGAATCGTTTCCATCACCGTTTTAGACAGATCTAAGGCTTCGGCTTGATTCTGTTCAAAATAGCCGGGAATAACGTTATGTTCTCCAAATTTGACGGTGCCTTCATCGGGAGGTTCTGTTCCCATCAGCATATGTAGGAGTGTGGATTTGCCAGCCCCATTCGGACCTAAAATAGCAACGCGATCGCCCCGTTCCAGTAATAAGTTCGCACCTAAAAATAAAATATCATCGCCATAGGTTTTCACCATGTCTTGAACAATGATCACTTCCCGGCCACTGCGGGGTGCCGCCGGAAATTGAAACTTGAGGGTGCGCACATCAGCGGTGGGTGCCTCAATCCGCTCTATTTTATCAAGCTGTTTTTCACGACTTTTAGCCTGGGTACTGCGAGTAGCGCTAGCGCGGAACCGATCCACATAAGCCTGTTGCTTTTCCAGGTCTTTTTGCTGATGTTCGTAAGCACTCAGTTGGGCGGCTTGCTGTTCGGCCTTCTGTTGTAAATAGGCCGAATAATTCCCCAAGTAAGAGGTGGCTACCCCACGTTCGGTTTCCACAATCTTGGTACAAAGCCGATCCATAAAGGCGCGATCGTGGGAAACGATCACCATCGGTGTCGTTAGACCTTTTAAATAGGTTTCTAACCATTCAATGGTTTCTAAATCAAGATGGTTGGTCGGTTCGTCCAGTAGCAAAATATCGGGGCTTTGCAGCAGGATTTTGCCCAAACACATGCGCATTTGCCAACCGCCACTAAAGGCACTGACTAAGCGATCGCCATCTTCAGGGTTAAATCCCATTTCGGGCAAGATTTTCTCAATCCGAGCTTCCAGGCCATAGCCATCTAGCGCTTCAAACTGACGTTGGAGGCGGTCCAGTTGATGGATTAAGTCATCCAGCGTTTCAGGATCCGCAGTTTCCATTTGCTGTTGAACTTGATGCTGTTGTTGCTGAACTTGGTTTGCTTCTGAAAATACGGTCCAAAACTCTTCCCGTACCGTCCGACTCGGCACAACGTCGAATTCTTGATTCAGATAAGCAATATGCAGACTGTTGGGCCGAATTACTTCTCCGGCCGTCGGTTCAATCTCTCCGGCAATAATTTTGAGCTGGGTGGATTTGCCTGCCCCATTTACCCCGACCAAACCAATGCGATCGCCTGGCTTAAGTTCCCAGTTCACGTCCTTGAGAATTTCGCCTGTGGGGTAGACCTTACTAATATGTTCTAGTCTTAGCATTGAGAACTCCGGTACCAACTGTAGGTGCACGGAATTCTCCCTAGACAATCCCGTATTTCAGCAACAAAAGTTCATTATAGTCTAGACTTCGTAACGGATTATCTAGGGGCTGGTCTGGTGTTGTAAATGATAAATCAGCGCTTGGAGTCCTAAGGTATAGCTCTGAGCACCAAAGCCGCTAATTTGGCCGACCACAATAGGGGCAATGTAGGAATGATGCCGAAAGTCTTCGCGGCGGTAAATATTACTCAGGTGGACTTCGACGACAGGAAGAGCGACTGCTGCTAACGCATCACGGATTGCAACACTGGTATGGGTATAAGCCGCTGCGTTAATCAAGATGCCATGATCATGGCCTACCGCATTTTGGATCGCATCCACAAGGTCACCCTCATGGTTGGATTGGTGACAATGAACCTTACAATCTAAGGTCTGGGCTAGAGTCAGCAGCTGCTCATTAATGCTGTCGAGGGTAATGGTACCGTAAATACCCGGCTCACGCTGACCTAAAAGATTTAGGTTAGGGCCATGAAGCACAAGAATGCTAGGAAGATTCACAAGAAATCAGCAAAATGTTGTTTGTGATTCGTCAGGGCCTACGGTTGCCAGTTTCCAGAAAAGTTGGAGAGCAATAAACGGCAACCGTTTGTTGAAGCTGGACTAGAACTGTAAGCAGCTTCAGGTTTTGTAATCGCTAATGTGTGAGACAGAGACTAACGTCGATCTCGAATCGGAATAGGAATAACTTCTAGCTCAGGCTCTGCTTCAGGGCCAACTAGAACTTCAACAAGCTTACGAGCAAAATTCTTGATTTTTTCGATAATTTTATCTAAATAGTCCATTGAGTATGTTGCCCCTCGCTGTGACGTTGTAACGCGCCTGGAAAGTATAAATCGGTGTTTTTACAGACGGTTATAAAACAAAAATTGTTATAACGTTTCTTTAACGTAGCATATTTACTCACCTAATGTGTGATCTCTGTAACCGAATGTCGGTGTTTTGCGTACAATCCCGGATGCCAACGCTCTACCCTTTATGCTTGGTTGCTGAGAAGCTGACGGCGCAGTAGATCTAAGGCATGGGATGCACTCAACTGTCGAATCCAGTCTCTGCCTCTTAAGGGGCTAATTTGACGCTCAAAACTCTGGGTGTGGTGGGGACTTGCCAGACCAATATAAACAAGCCCCACAGGTTTGGTGTCTGTTCCCCCCTGTGGTCCAGCAATCCCCGTGATACTGATGCCCCAGGTGCTGTTTAATTGCGATCGCACCCCGGCAGCCATCTGTTCGGCCACGATAGCGCTGACGGCACCGTGCTGATTCAAAGCCACCGGATCGACCTGGAGCAGGTCTTGCTTGACCGTGTTGGCATAGGAAATCACCCCGCCCAAGAAATATTCAGAACTCCCAGATATTCTCGTCAGTCGTTGTCCCAGTCCTCCTCCCGTGCAGGATTCAGCCACGGCCAGGGTCTGCCCCTTTTCCTGCAGCAAAGCTCCCACCACTGACTCTAAGGTCTGATCATCGGCCCCAAAACAGTGCAAGCCGCACAGATGTCGAATTTGCTGTTCAATGGGGGCAATCACCTGGTTAGCCGTCTCTAAGGAGGCGGCACGGGTGGAAATCCGTAAGCGGGCTTCGCCCCGGCTGGCATAGGGCGCAACTGTAGGATTGGTCAAAGCCAAGAGCGGGGCCACTTGATCTGCTAGCGTTGATTCTGGAATACCCCAAAATCGCAGCACCCGATTGTAAATTTGGGCGGTCACCCACCCCTGATCCTGGAGATAAGGAACAGCGGTTTCTTGCCACATTAAATGAAACTCTTTGGGAACCCCCGGAAAGGTCAGAATCGTCAGTTCTGGGCGGGGGTGCCAAATCATACCGGGCGCACTGCCAATTGGATTGGGCAAGATGGCGGCTGAGTCCGGGAGCAATGCTTGCTTGTCATTGGAAGGGCTAGGAGCCCGATTGCGCTGCGCAAATTTCTGGGCAATATCTTCGAGAATTTCCGGGTGTTGAACGAGGGGAGCCTGAAAAAATTCCGCTAGGGTTTCTGTGGTTAGATCGTCGGGCGTTGGGCCTAACCCTCCTGTAAAAATTAGCAGTTGGGCGCGCTGACAGGCAATTGCGATCGCACGTTTGATCCGCGTAGGGTTATCTCCCACTACCGTCTGATAAAAATGTGGAATCCCTAAGCGTGCCAGTTCCTGTCCCAAAAATTGGGCATTTGAATTGAGTACTTCTCCTAACAGAAGTTCAGTACCCACACAAATAACCTCAGCACTTCGATTCATACCCTCTAATACCTTCGACTCACCTTCAACACTGTATCCTGCCTGTTCCACAATGCAAGGTTGAAGTCAAGATGGACGGGTATCACGGTTAGCCTCAATCAAGAAAAAGCATGATTAAATCTGACCTTTTTGTGTCTCTGGCAATTCAGGGTTTAAAGGGGCTAAAAATCTGGCATGCAGCGTAGGCCAATCCACCCCATCTATCGTCGGCTATGCCATTCTTACGTTCCAATGCTTCAACGAGGCTTATTGCAGCTCTGCTCGCCATTCTTGAATCATGCCCCATACGGTGCTGAGGCAAAGAATAAGTCCATCTACCACAAAAAACAGTAAGACCAGGAGTATGATATCTTCTTGACTGGTCAAGGTGGGTACTTGCCTCTTGAGTAACGAATCGAGGGAACTTAGCTCTGTAAGCACCAGTAGGGTCAAGACAATTGCATTGTGAAAGCTATGGGCAAAGATGGCCCACCAAAAGCCGTATTGGAGACGAATAAAGGCGAGGAAAATCCCACCCTCAATTTGCGTCAAAACCAGCAAAGGGGTTAACGTCCAAGCTTGATCGATCACCGTTGTAAAGTTGTAGTTGGTCAGATGTGCCAAGCCAAACAACAAAACTGAGCCATAAAACAAGACGGGAAACCACTGTTGATAGAGACGATGCGCAGCTTTGGGATGAATGCTCTTTTTAAGCCCAAGCCGCAACAACAGGCTCCCCACCACCAGCAAAACGAATATTTGAGACGGTGGTAGGGGTAGGTTAACCGTCAACGTGATGAACAGACTCCAGACACAAAAGGTTAACGCCAGATTGAGGGGAGAATAGCGCAACGGCAGCCGGAACATGATTTCTTCCAGTACAGGTGCGAGTACCACCCCATACCAAAAGAAGGCATTGAGCGAAATAGTCTCGGAGTCTGCTTGGATAGCGCCCACATCGGAGAGTCGGGCTTTGACCCAAAACTGAAGCACCATCAGGGGCAGCATGATAATCACTTTGAGGCTGTACAGCCGTAGAAGATCGGCGATGGCTGTTGACCCGCTTGCGATCGCTGCCTGCTGAGTGGGGACCTTGATCGTATACCGTGGGCGTTGCAAAAATCGGAGGAAGTTCCCCAGTAAACTGTCAGCCTGGTGAGGCTGCGGAGACGTAGGTTGACTCATACACTCCAGTGGGCTGTTTGACTGTCTTGACTATTAATGCGGTGCAATCGAGTCGGACAACCTAGACTCGACCCATATGAATAGACCTTGAGGTGTTCTTAAACTTCAGCATCCGCCTTATTGCGTTCAGATGACGTCGGTGCCAAAGTTCACTCTCTCTTCAGTTTATGATTCTTGTAAACGTTGCCACGCTCTCCAAAGAGCGTAAAACAGCAGTAGGGTGGCTCCCAAGGCATAAGCGTTGCCTGCGGGGATGCCAGCAAAGGCGATTGCCAAGCTGCCCACCCAAAACACAATCGCATAAATCAGCAACACGCTCCGACGTTGCGACAGCCCTGCCTGCAACAGCCGATGGTGAAGATGACCTTTATCGGCACTAAAGGGAGATTTGCCCCGCCGGAGCCGATTTAAGATCACTGTAGATGTATCAAAAATCGGGACCGCTAAAATCACGAAGGGTAAGGCAACGGCTACTGTCGTCACCGTCTTCACTAAACCAATAACACCAATGCCGGCTAAGGTAAATCCTAAAAAATAAGCGCCCCCGTCTCCCATAAAAATCTGGGCAGGATTGAAATTGTATCGCAGAAAGCCAAGTGCTCCACCCGCGAGCGCCGCTGCTAATATCGCCACGGTATCTTGGTTCAAAGACAAATTGACAATCAGCATCACCACTGCCGAAATTCCAGAAATTCCGGCGGCTAAGCCGTCCAACCCATCCATAAAGTTCATGGCGTTGGCCATCCCCACTAGCCATACCAGCGTGAGCGGTAGACTCAGCCATTGAATATCAATTAAGCCGAGATCGGAAAAAGGAAGGGTGACAAATTCGATTCGCACCCCCACACCCCACGCCATACCAGCAACCGCAAACTGCATTAACAGCCGCGACCAAGGCGTTAAGGTGAATAAATCATCGGCGAGGCCGATTAAGAAGTAGAGCATTCCCCCAACGATGACGCCTCCAAGTTCAATAGCAGAGGCCGAAGGCAGGTTACCAAACCCGCCGGAAATCCCAACAACCAGCAACGCGATCTCGCTGCCCAGAAAGATGGAAACCCCACCTAACCGGACCATTGGCCGCTTATGAACTTTTCGGGGATCGGGCAAGTCTACATAGCCACTCTTTAAACCAATTTTTTTGACAATTGGTGTACTCCAGAGGACCACTAAGGCAGCCACGAGAAAGGCAACCAGATGATAAGGCATCCAAGATCCTACTAAGTAAGGAAAGTTAAAACCATGCAGAGGAGGAAACAGTCTTAAAAAATTGTCACAGTTCCATCATGCCTGAGGAATGGGTAGGAACACAAGCCGCTGGGCTAAGCCTAATCTAAGTTAAGGCAGGAACAGGATGATTGAGATGAGGATAAAGTGGGAACCGTGTACAGAGTTGGGCAACCCGCTGACGACACGCTTCGGTCACGGCTGGATCATCAGGCTCCTGTAAACAATCCGCCAGAATATTGGCAATTTCCGTAAATTCTGGTACACCCATCCCCCGAGTAGTCATCGCGGGTGATCCCAGCCGTAAACCGCTGGTCACAAAAGGAGATTCTGGATCAAAGGGAACAGTGTTTTTATTGGCGGTAATGTTGACTTGACTAACCCGTTGGTCAGCCTGTTTGCCTGTCATGCCAATCGAGCGCAAATCCACCAACAAGAGATGATTGTCTGTGCCGTTAGAAACAATTTTGAAGCCGCGCGTTTGCAGCTGCTGCGCTAAGGTTTGGGCATTTTCGATCACATGACCAGAATAGGTGCGAAATTCAGGCTGAAGGGCTTCACCAAAGGCAACCGCTTTGGCCGCAATCACATGTTCTAGAGGACCGCCTTGGGTGCCTGGAAATACGGCCTTATTAAACTGTTTGCCCAGGTCTGGATTATTGGTCATAATCAATCCCCCTCTGGGACCCCGCAAGGTTTTGTGGGTGGTGGTGGTGACTACATCACAGAAGGGCAGAGGATTAGGATGGTGGCCTGTCGCGACTAACCCGGCAATATGGGCAATATCGGCCATTAGGTAGGCATCAATTTCATCTGAGATCGCACGGAATTTCTCAAAATCAATGATGCGGGGATAGGCTGAATAGCCACAGACGATCAGCTTGGGGCGATGCTGAAGCGCTAGCTCTCGAATGGCGTCGTAATTGAGCTGTTCGGTCTCGGGATCAACGCCATATTGGACCACATTGAACCATTTTCCGGACACATTCACAGGCGAGCCGTGGGTCAGATGCCCTCCATGGGATAAATCCATCCCCATAAAGGTATCGCCCGGCTGCAGCAATGTTAAAAAGGCAGCAAAATTAGCCTGCGCACCAGAATGGGGTTGGACATTGACATGGGCGGCGTTAAATAACTCTTTGGCGCGATCAATCGCCAGCTGCTCAACCGCATCAATAAACTCGCACCCGCCGTAATAGCGCTTGCCGGGTAACCCTTCCGCATATTTATTAGTGAGGACAGAGCCTTGAGCAGCCAAAACTGCCGCCGAAGTAAAGTTTTCGCTGGCAATCAATTCCAGATGATCACGCTGTCGCTGGAGTTCTTGGTGCAGCATCTTTGCGATCGCAGGATCGGTTTCGGTCAACATATCTAAACTGGTCTGCATCAAAACGCCTCCCGCTGTCCGGTAATCAATAAAGCTGTGATCTATGACAATTACGAATACATCAAGACACGACAACATAGGAACAGATGCTTATATACATATTTTTCCTAGTTATCTAGATCTGCTTTAGAGTAATCATCTTAACGTCTCTTTGCATTGTTAACACCTCTTTTTAAGACGGCAAGCTGTGAGCTCACCAGCGTTCCTTGCCCTTGAAAGAGAGTGGTCTCTCAGGCAACTTATGGATGGGTCGCATAAAATAGATTTAGGGCAGATCAGGTCGCCTCAGGGTTGCTTATGTTAGTCATCCTCACGGAAGAACAATTGCTTGCTCCTCAAGCCGTTTGCCAGTCTTGTCTTTTGGCCGATCGTGAAGGCCAACCACGCTGGCGGCAAGATCGGCTGTGTTGTGGCCGCCTGCTTGAGAAAAGGTCTGATTCTGATTCTCAACTCAAGCAATATCGCTGCCAGATGGGTTTTTGTGTGGCTTACGTTGAGTAATGGCAGCAGGCTCTCTATCAATCAATGGGTGACCCGAGTTCAGGAGAGGCTAAACCCCTCATACCTAGAGCATGACCTTCACAACAATGCTTCAGACGCTCTGTTTTAGAATATCTACTGCCAATACCCCTGCAGTTAAGCGGACATCCTTTATATTGGGTGAAGATTATCTTGCATCTACAAAGGAATATCGGCTATGACTTGGCGCGGAGCAACCACCACACAGGAGCGTCTTCTGTCCTGTTTACCGTATATTCTTCCCTTACTCAATGCCTTACCCTTTGGTGGCTTCTTGTTTAATCAGTTTCCACCACTAGCTTGGCTGTTTTTACCCATTTCTCTATTAGCACCGATTTATTATGCGGGGGGTGGAGGGCTGGCTATCGTCCCTATCCTGGTGTTTATCGGGCTGATCGTTGGAGTGGTCAGAAATAACCGCATCCGCCACTTAATTCGCTATAACGCTATGCAAGCCATCTTGATTGGTTTTGCCTTGGCGCTCGTTCGCATGCTGTTGTTGCTCATGGATATTGTCAATGCTGCAGTGCTGTCGCCGATCGTCGGCAATGCCATCCCCGAAGCAAACTTGTTCATTATTGTCTTATTCGATGTCTTGTTTTTAGGCTCCGTCGGGATTGTCGTCTATTCCGTGGTGCAATCTTTACGCGGACACCATGCCGAGGTCCCGGTTATTTCTGATGCCGCTTATTCTCAAACCCGTTAAGTCTGATTAAAGCCTGATCAGCAAACCTCCTAGAAACAACAAGAGGCGAACCTTCTTAAATGCTCCTAGGAGGAATGAATTGAGGGGCGAACCCCTTTCAGTTTTGATCAGAACTACATCAATGTGCCGCCAATACTAGCTAGCAGATCCTGCAGCGTCGGAATAAAGAAGCTGAGGATATAGCGAGGATAAATCCCAATTCCCAAGGTGATAATCAGCAGTGGAATAATCGTTACCACCTCGCGCATATTGATGTCGGGCAAGCTTTCCCACTTGGGGTTGGCAGGTCCCAACAGCACTCGGCGCACCATAAACAGGAGATAACAGGCGGCTAACAGAATACCCATACAGGCAAACGCGGTATAGAGCTTGCTGTATTCATAGGACCCCAGCAAGACCAGAAACTCACTGACAAAGCCACTGAGGCCCGGTAGCCCCAAAGAGGCGAGGGAGAAGAATACCAAGAATCCTGAATAGACAGGAAGTTGAGCATTCAGACCACCAAAGGCGTTCATATCGCGGGTATGAGCCCGGTCATAAATCACGCCTACCAGTAAGAACAAGGCTCCGGTGATCACACCGTGGCTAAACATCTGAAGCATGGCACCGTTAAAGCCATTGGTGGAAAAGGCGGCTAAGCCCAACAACACGAATCCCATATGACTGATGCTGGAATAGGCCACCATCTTTTTGAAGTCGGTCTGGGCCAGGGCAATAAACCCACCATAGACAATGCCAATCGCCGCCAAAATCGCGAGATAAGGGCGGAACCAGTTAGCTGCTTCCGGCAAGATAGGGAAGCTAAAGCGGAAAAATCCGTAGGTTCCCATTTTCAGCAACACGCCCGCCAGAATCACGCTGATAGGAGTGGGGGCTTCCACATGGGCATCGGGTAGCCAAGTATGGAAAGGGAAGGTGGGAACTTTGACTGCAAAGCCCACAAACAGAGCCAAAAAGACAATCTTTTGGAATCCAAAGCTAAAGTCTTGGGCCACCAGCTCCATAATATTGAAGGTGTGGGGAGCGGAATTAAAGTACATCCCCAAAATGCCCACCAACATCAGCAAGCTACCGGCAAAGGTATACAGGAAGAATTTCATCGCTGCATATTCTTTCCTGGGGCCACCCCAAATTCCAATCAAGAAATACATGGGGACGAGAACGACTTCCCAAAAGACATAGAACAAAATCATGTCTAGAGCTAGGAAGGTCCCCATCATGCCTGTTACGAGAAACAGGTAGAGACAGTAGTATTCTTTTTCCCGTTTCTTGATGCTAAAGGAGCCAATGCTGGCCAGGGTAGAAATCAAGGCGGTTAACACCACCATCGGGAAGCTAATGCCATCGGTTCCTAGCAAGTAATAAACATTGAGCTGAGGAATCCAGAGGGTCTTTTCGACCAGCTGAAAGCCAGTCTGATTGGGGTCAAATTGGAGGAATGCTGCAAAGGTAAGCGCACTCACCAGAGCCATATTGGCCAAAGAAATCCACTTGTAAAGGCTCTCTTGAGCCTTAGGGAGCAAAAGGATTATTGCCACCCCAACGAGCGGGGAAAATATTATCAAGGATAAAAGATGAGATGCCATACAACTCCTCTCTGAG
>NZ_JANQOY010000140.1 GCF_028285565.1 Acaryochloris sp. IP29b_bin.148 | reverse complement strand
CGTAAGATTGAGCGTTTCCTTTCTCAGCCCTTCTTCGTGGCTGAGGTGTTCACTGGTTCCCCCGGTAAGTATGTCTCTCTAGAAAAGACCATCGCTGGTTTCCAAAAGATTCTTGGTGGTGAGCTAGATGATTTACCAGAGCAAGCATTCTATCTGGTGGGTGATATTGATGAAGCCATTGCCAAAGCTGAAAAAATGAAAGCCGAAGGCAAGTAAGGAGGCATTATGTCACTAACAGTACGAGTCATTGCTGCCGACAAAACGGTTTGGGACTCTGCGGCTGAAGAAGTCATTCTGCCCAGCACCACAGGCCAACTCGGTATTCTATCTGGTCACGCACCTTTACTCTCGGCCCTTGATGTCGGCGTAATGCGGGTTCGACCAGGTAAAGACTGGGTTTCCATCGCTCTGATGGGTGGCTTTGTTGAAGTTGAAAACGATGAAGTGGTGATCTTGGTGAACGGTGCTGAGCGCGGTGACACCATTGATCGGGAAGAAGCCCGTTCCACTCTATCGGCCGCCCAAGCTCGATTAGATCAATCGGAGCAAAGCGAAGATAAGCAAGAGCGTTATGAAGCCCAACGTGACTTCAAACGTGCCCGTGCTCGGCTTCAAGCCTCTGGCGAAGTCGTCAATATCTAAGTTTCATTGGTTGTTGACTGTTCTGAGTCCTGCATTTGTGGGGCTCAGTTCTTTTTTATGGAAGTTACCCAACGATGTTTTGCGATCGGTGAGTGCCCTGATGGCTGATCTCCTTCGATGGCTATATAACCATACTCTCCCGCCCGATCACCGTCAAAATACAGCTGCCATTTTGCCAGAGTCGACTGGGGTTGAAGATACTCCTGCGGGACTACTACCCTGATACCGGGGGTAGGCAAAGCCCAATAGCGGCAATTCTGGTTGGAGTTCTGGCCTCCATTTATATATCGAGGTGCAAGAACCAGGGGAACCCCAACCGTTTTCAGAAAGGTCCCTTTTCAAATTGCCACTGATTGTCCCCCCTCTCAACTGGCTAAACAGGCACAATGAGTGAAGGAGTAAGCGATTTCAATTACGGTTTCCCCTAATCCTGACCTCTGGGAGCGCAGGATAGAAAGCGGTACCATAAAGACATATACCGTTACCCATTACTTTCTTTCGAAGGACATCACGTTTAATCATGGGATTTTTTGATTCTGATATTGTGCAGCAGGAGGCAAAACAACTGTTTGAGGATTATCAATCCCTCATGCAGTTAGGGGGAAGCTACGGCAAATTTGATCGAGATGGCAAAGTGCTCTACATCGAACGTATGGAAGAGATGATGGACCGCTATCGCATCTTTATGAAACGCTTTGAACTGTCCGATGATTTTATGGCCCGGATGACGGTTGAACAGCTGCAGACACAGCTCGGGCAGTTTGGTATGACCCCCCAGCAAATGTTTGACAATATGAATCGCACTTTAGAACGGATGAAGCAAGAAGTAGAATCCAATCCCTTTGGGTAAATAAATATAAATTGATTTCAGGATTCTTTGCTCAGATTAGGGATGGGGTTCTGTTCAGGTAGATTGTCTGTAGTACTTTGGATTGGCGGGCCATGAGTCTACTGACAAATCTCAACGGTGTGATAGCTGCATCTGCGACGGTTTCTATTTTAGATCGCGGTTTTTTGTATGGGGACAGCATCTACGAAGTGGTGCGGACGTTTCAGGGTCGCCACTTTGGGCTGCAAGAACATCTGGATCGTTTACGACAGTCTGCAGCATATCTATACATGGATGTGCCCTGGAGCGATCAGCATATTCAATCAGAAGTGGAGCGCACCCTCCAGAAAGCACTGTGGCAAGAGTCCTATATCCGCATTGTGGTTAGTCGGGGCACGGAAACTAAAATTACTCTCCAACCCAGCCCTCATCTCCAACCCAATTTACTGATCGTCATTTCAGAAATCTCACCAGAGCCAGTCTTGTCCGAGAACGGCTTACACCTAGTCATAAGCGAGCGGCGTCGCAATGATCGCCAAGCGCTTTCCCCTGCAGCGAAAACAGGCAATTATCTCAACAATATCTTGGCGTTGCTTGAAGCCCAGCAGCAGGGGGCTGAAGATGCGCTCATGCTCAATCAGCAGGGCGAAATTACTGAAGCTACAACCAGCAATCTTTGGATTGTTCGCGAAGGCGTGGTACAAACCCCACCCGCAGAAGTAGGGATTTTGAAGGGCATTACCCGTCATTTTCTATGGCGAATTCTACAAACTCATGGCATTCCCTGTGAGGAAGTCATTCTTAAGCCAGAGGATTTATGGTCGGCGGAAGAAGCATTTTTGAGTTCTTCTGTGCGCCTTATGATGCCTGTGAACCAAATCAACGAGTATCAACTCCCGCAGTGTCCGGGGAAAATAACGCGATTCTTATGGGAAGAATTTTTGAAGTTGATGGCGAAGGAAAGCCGTAGCTTTGAGCAAAATACGGCTAGTCTGAGTATTTAATGTATGGGGCAATATTTAGTGCTCTAGCAGTTTAAGAGGAGCTGTCATTTGAAATGATATCTCTGGCTTTGAATACCATTTCTGTTCGGCTACTGACCTTTAATTTCCTAAAGATACGCTTCAGTGCTTGTTTGACAGAATTTTGGGTAATCCACAATTCTTGGCCAATTTGAGTGTTGGTTAACCCCTGGGCAACGAGCTGGATAATTTGAAGTTCTCGGGAAGTCAGGCTGCCCAAGTTGGCATTCTCCACCAGGAGAGTTTGCTGTCGAAGCATGGCGAGACAAGCGGATAGATGAGTGCAAACCGCCCCCAAGTTGCTTAAATCGTGATCAGAAAACGCGGGTGTAGGACCAACACGAGCAAAATGAATGGTGCCAATCATCTGTCCCTGCCCCACAATTGGCCCCGTCATAATGTGGGTGTGATCGTATTCAGCACAACAGCGTTGATAAAGCTCGGATTGCTGCCATGTCTCTGCTGGAAACACCATTTGTTCATGAGCAGGAGCATGATATCGCTGAACATAGGCCAAGACATGGTCAACCGATTTACCAATCTGGTTATAACGTTCCACAAAGGCAGAAGATACGCCTTCAACGTCGTAACTCAAGAGGGATTGCTGGTGATCAAAGAGATAGATGCCCCAGCGTTGCACCCCAAAATAGGCGCTAACACCATCCATAAACCGAGACCGCAATGCTTGTTCTGAAGGTGCCGACGCTAAGGCTTGGAAAAAGCTGTGAAGTAAGGGTGGCTGACTCATATCGAAAGTGTACCCACTTGAGGACTATCCAGGTTGGATTGGAATTTTTAAGATGGGGGCGTTCTTCCCAGATGATGCTAGATATGGCTCCTCTTTATATTGGCTTTTTAATCTATCCCGGTGTTGTGCAATTAGATGTGATGGGCGCTTATCAAGTCTTGGCCTTTCCGCCCGATACCGAAATGCATTTAATTGGAAAAACGGTCGATCCGATCACCAGTAACGAAGGTGTTACCCTGCTTCCGTCGATTACTTATACCGATTGCCCTCCCTTAGATGTTCTTTGCGTTCCTGGAGGCGGGATGGGCCAAGTTGAGGTCATGCGGGATATAGAAACACTGAAGTTTCTACAACGGCAAGGGGCAAAGGCACGATATGTTACCAGTGTTTGTACTGGATCTCTGATTTTAGCTGCAGCAGGATTGTTGGATGAGTATCAGGCTACATGCCACTGGGCCTTCCGAGAACAGTTAGCTTGCTTTGGCGTGGATGTGGTGTCTGAGCGAGTGGTGATTGATCGCGATCGCATAACTGGTGCAGGGGTAACCTCTGGAATTGATCTAGGCTTGACCCTTTTGCAATTACTCTACGATAAAGCAACGGCTAAGATGGCCCAGCTTATGATGGAATATAATCCTCAGCCGCCTTTTCAAGCAGGATCTCCAGAACAAGCAGGGGAAACCTTAACCGCCCAATTGCTAGAAGCCGGTAAACCGTTAGTAGATGCTTTTCAGCTACAGGTCCAAAAGATTGCGACCTCTGTGTAAGCTTTAACCCAGCAACGCTTGGATAGTACGCTCAGTTTGTTGATAAGCTCCTTCACCAATGTGGTGATAGGTAATCACGCCTTCCCGATTGGTTAAGAACAGATGGGGCCAGTAGCGATTTCGATAGGCTTTCCAGGTTTGATAATTATTGTCTAGGGGCACGGGATAGGCAATTTGGTATTCCGCTAGGGCTTTCTGGACGTTACTGGCATCATGTTCATACTTAAATTCTGGGGTATGCACTCCAATGACTTGTAGACCCTGATCAACATATTGCTGGTGCCAACGAGTGACGTAAGGAAGGGTGCGCTGGCTATTGATGCAGCCAAAGGTCCAAAACTGAACAAGAACGACTTTCCCTTTTAGGTCAGAAGTACTGAGAGGCTCAGAATTGAGCCACTGGGAAATGCCTTGAAAGGGATGGAGCATTTGGCCCAAGTTCACATCATCCCGCTTTGCCCACAGAGATGAGTGTGAAGTGGGATCCAAGGCAGCGACGGAACGATTTTGCGATCGCGGCAACAAAACCGTTCCAACTGCGGATGCCGCCCCTAGTCCAAAAAGCGACAAGAGTTTACGCCGTTGAAGTTGAAAGAAACTCATCATCATCACTCCGCTTAACGTAAGGGTACGGCTTATTCTACTGATCCATACTGAGAATAGACTGAGCGATAGCACCGAGAACCTCATCAGCAAACGGATCAACCAAACCTAGTTCTGACAAGGATTCCAAGCAGATGTCAAAAATTCAACCACTTTGGTCTAGACTAGCTGAGTCACAGTATGTCAAATGTGCAAGGAAAACAGATGGGTACCCCTGCTGATGAATCCCTGTTAGTCTTATCCGTCGATATTGGGGGAAGTGGCATCAAAGCCATGGTCTTAGACGAAAATGGTCAGCCCGTTACCGAGCGGCAGCGCATTGAAACCCCCTCGTATCCCAATCCTCCTGCCGTCTTAGATGTCATTGTTGAACTCGCCAAAGGGCAAGGAGACTTCAACCGTGTTTCCGTGGGTTTTCCGGGTGTTGTCCAAAAGGGCGTCATCAAAACCGCCATCAATCTGAATAAGGAATGGATTGACTATGACCTCGCGACAAATCTGGGCGAGCGTTTGGATGCCCCCGTGCGCGTAGCCAATGATGCCGACATCCAAGGCTATGGGGCAATTTCAGGCACAGGGGTAGAACTTGTAGTTACCCTAGGAACAGGATTTGGCTCGGCCCTGTTTATCAACGGCCACCTCGTGCCCAACTTAGAAATTGCTCATCATCCCTTTATCAAGGACAAAACCTATGAGCAGCAGCTAGGTCGGAAAGCGATGAAGAAAAAGGGTAAAAAAGCCTGGAATCGCCATTTAGCGAAAGCAATCAAGAACTTAGAGCACCTGTTTAACTATGACCGGCTGTATATGGGAGGAGGCGAAACCAAACGGGTCCAAATTTCCTTGCCCGACAATGTTGAAATTGTCAGCAATCGGGCGGGTATTCTGGGTGGTATCGCCCTTTGGCGAGATCAGGGCTAACTATTTCTGACTAGCCGTTCTAAAGAATTTGTTGCTGTAAGGCCACAAAAATACGTTAAATCGACGTCCGGCCAGCTTTTGCCGATGCTTGTAGGTCCCTTGGGCAGACAGGCTAGTGACAGCGTTCAGGCCATCCGCTAGCTTCATACACTTACCCAGACTGCTGGGGGTATAGCATTGCACGTCAATTTGATTACAGCCGCCAGAGGGTAGCTGTTTGGCCTGAAAGGGCTGGATGCTACAGTAAATCGACTTAGTGTAAGCCTGGCGAAGCTTGAAGAAGTCTTGGTGGGAGTAGTGCTTAAAGTAGTGATCATCCACTTGGAGTCCATCGGTGTGGCGGGCCTCATGCACTAATTGCGGTACGGTGAGCGATCGCAACTGCGGTGACTGAATCCACACCACAGGTCTCAGCTCATGCTGACGGGCGACTTGACTCACCTGTTGCTGCACCTCATCTGAGACATTGCGAAAATCGAGAAACACCACTTTGTATTTCTGCTGCTTAATTTTCGCCATCGCTTGATCCAAGGTATTCGAGGACACGTGGTAGCGAATTTGAGGCTGTGACAGCCAAGTTCCAGTAGGTGACGCTTGGGCAACTTGTGGTGCAAGGGCTAGGAACGCAGTTGCAGCCAGAGTTTTTAGCAAAAATTTGGAATTAGCCATCAATCAGAGAGGAATGAGTAGAGATAAACAATTCTCTTCGAGAATAACCAGCTTTGCTTAAGTTGAATGTGATACTGATCGCACTCGCTGATCAGTATATTACGCGGGGTGAGGAGACAACGCAAAATCGGGTCCGATTGATGTTTCGATAGAGAGATAAGCGCCATAAGGTCGCTATTGCGGTAACGTTCATCTGTAAGGGGTTGGGCCTCGCTGCTGCCCGATGGCCTCACTGCACTGTCGATCAAACACCAAGATTGTGAAGACAACTGTCCCTCAAGCACTATGGCAACTCTGCATCAAAGTCTTTGTACGGATTCTCATCGGTGCTGACAATCAGAAACAATACAATACCTATGATTGGGAAGCCGGATGTCAGGCGCTCGGCAATCCCGAGGTGACCTACCCGCAGTATTATCGTATTCCTAATTTCCATGGCGTAGAGGGGGGCTATCTCTGCAAAGAAGCGGTCGTCACCTATGATGCCGTCACCGCCTTTGCCTGTCCTCCCAACGAAACTCATCTTCGGCGGCAAGTGATGAAATCGATTCAGGATAGGCCCTGCCAGATCCTCGATTTAGGCTGTGGCACGGGTTCCATGACGTTAATGCTCAAAGACGCTCATCCTCAAGCGGAGGTGATGGGTTTGGACCTATCGCCCCACATGCTGTGTCATGCCCAACACAAAAGCCAACAGGCCCAGCTCCAGATCCATTGGCAGCATGGCTTAGCAGAAAACACGGGCTTAGCGGAGCAACGATTTGATGTGGTGACGATTTGCATGGTGTTTCATGAAATGCCACCACGTATTTCTCGGCTGATCTTGCAAGAATGCCGCCGCCTGCTCAAACCCGGTGGGCAACTGATCATTTTGGATGGCAATCAAAAACGCCTCCGCCATACAGACTGGCTGATTCGCCTGTTCCGAGAACCCTATGCTACCGTTTATGCCCAAGAGAGCGTGCAGGATTGGATGATTGCAGCGGGTTTTGAAAGGGTTCACACCCAATATTTAGGCTGGATTCATCAACTGACCACAGGGATATGCCCCCACCCGCAAGATGGACTAAATACCCCATAGGGATTTCACGTTTAGGGCACTTGCCAAATGCGATTGTGGTAATCTGCGGCCTTATCTACATTGAGGGTGGCGTGGCCATGCCCATGATGGTGGTGATGCCCATGGTCGTGACTATGGCTATGGGGCTCTTCGCCCTTGAGCGCCGCCAGCCGGAATTTACACAGCTCGCAATTCATCTGTACCTGCCCCATCTGAGTTTCTAGTTCCCGCTGACGCAGCACCTGCACCAAGGCTGGATGCAGCCCCATTTCTGGCAAGCAGGTGACTTGGATGTCTGGATAGGCAGCCTGTTGTTGGGCTGAGATATCGAAAATCTTTTCCACCAAGGTGCCTGTAAATAGGAAATAGGGCAGGACAATAATCCGCTTAGGCTGGTATAACCGTGCCCGACGAAATCCTTCTTCTAAACGGGGATGGGTAATGCCAATAAAGCAGGTTTCCACGGTCTGATAGTTGCTGCCTTCCCAAAGGATGCGGGCCATTTTGCTGACATCACTGTTGGCATCAGGGTCGCTAGACCCCCGCCCCACAAAGAGAAGAACGGTTTCCTCTCGGGAGACACATTGAGGATTATGCTCGGGGGTATCCAGCAGCTCTAACCGCTGTTTCCACAGGTCTAAGATGCCAGGGGTAATGCCGAAATGACGACCATAGTGATACTGAAGTTGGGGGTGGCGCTTGCGGGCTAAATCAAGCTCATTGGTGACATCGAACTTATTGTGACGAGCAGCAAACAGCAAAATCGGCAAGGCGGAGAGTTCGGTATAGCCCTGTTCGACACAGTGATCAACCACTTCTTGAATACTGGGACCCGTCAGTTCCAAAAAACAAGGAAATACAGGCCGAGAGGTATCTAGCTTTTGGTAGAGGTCTGCAAAATCCAGAAAACATTGTCTGCCGTTGGGATTGCGGGTGCCGTGACCGATCATTAACAAGGGCCGCTGAAGGGGAAGTGGCGCGAGATCGTTGGCTGTGGGTAAGTTGCGAGGGGCAGGTCTGACCACCAAATCTGGGGCATGAGCAATGGACATAAAAAACTCCCTGCCTGTGAATCACAGGCGTTAACTGAAGATTCCCCCTAAGATGGTCAAGCGATCTCAGAGGTTTTAGAAAAAAGGCCGTTAACAGAATGGTTGATCGGACCTGGGCAGATGCCCACTGTCTACCATACAAACTCTGCTGTTCAGCGGAGGACAGTCACAGCATTCTTTTAAGATCGCGAAAGAATAGGAACACTTGCTCCTTAGTCAGCAACGCGGCATGCGTAAGTTTGTTTGATTCTAAAGGTAGGCTTGACCACGATTAAAATTGAAGTATTCTCCTTAAGAGGGGTTTGATATGTTGACGGACTGGGTTAGATGATGGAAGTACTAGCGCTAAAACGAGAAGTGGAACAGTTGTCTGAGCGCCTGGGTAAAACTCAGGAGTATCTTTGACCTGCCTGCCCTCAATGCCCAAATTAACGATCTAGAGCAACTCGCCGCTCAACCCAACTTTTGGGAGGAACAAACTAAAGCGCAGCAAGTTTTACAGAACCTCAACGATCTGAAAGCCCATGTCACACAACTCCAAGACTGGCAGGGAACCTTAGAGGATGCCGAGGCCTTAGTTGAGCTGCTGCAACTCGAAGAAGATACGGCGCTGCTCGCGGAGGCTGAAAGTAACCTTCAACAGCTCAATCAACAGCTGGATCTGTGGGAATTACAACAGCTCCTCTCCGGTCCCTACGACAAAGTGGGCGCTGTTCTCACCATCAATACAGGGGCAGGCGGCACAGATGCCCAAGACTGGGCCGAGATGTTATTGCGCATGTACACCCGCTGGGCTGAGCGCCAAGGATATAAGGTCCATCTGGCTGAACTATCGGAAGGTGAAGAAGCGGGCATCAAATCCGCCACCCTGGAAATTGAAGGTCGCTACGCCTATGGCTACCTCAAAGCCGAAAAAGGCACGCATCGTCTAGTCCGTATTTCCCCCTTTAACGCCAACGGCAAACGCCAAACCAGTTTTGCTGGGGTGGAAGTGATGCCGCAATTGGACCATGAGGTAGAACTCGATATTCCCGACACGGATTTGGAAATTACCACGTCTCGCTCGGGAGGCAAGGGCGGCCAAAATGTAAACAAAGTGGAGACGGCGGTTCGGATTGTGCATGTCCCCACGGGGCTGGCAGTGCGCTGTACTCAGGAGCGATCGCAACTTCAAAACAAAGAGAAGGCCCTCGCCCTGTTAAAGGCAAAACTTCTGGTGATTGCCCAAGAACAGAAAGCCCAAGAAATTGCCGATATTCGTGGAGATGCAGTGGAAGCCGCCTGGGGCAATCAAATCCGTAATTATGTCTTCCATCCCTATCAAATGGTCAAGGATTTGAGGACGAATCAAGAGACGACCGCCATTGATAACGTCATGGATGGTGATCTGGATAACTTTATTGAGGCTTACTTGCGCCAGGAGAATCAAATCGCCTCATGATCTTGACCCTTGACCAGGTACTCACTGCCGATGAACTCACCGAGATCACTCACATCCTAGCGTCGGCAGAGTTTGTGGATGGCAAAACGACGGCAGGCTGGCATGCCAAACTCGTCAAACACAACACCCAACTTCACAGCAAAGCCGATTGTAGTACCGATTTGCGAGAGCGGATCAAAGCAGCTCTCCTCCGTCATCCGCTGTTTAAAGTGGCGGTCCAACCCCGCTCGATCCATACCCTACTATTTAGTCGTTATCAGGTGGGTATGTCCTACGGGGATCATGTGGATAACGCCTTTATGGGCGGCTCTCGTTCCGATATTTCCTTTACGCTATTTCTCAATTCTCCTGCTGACTATGAAGGAGGAGAACTCTGTGTGGAATTGGCCGATGGTGTTCATACCTATAAATTAGAAGCGGGGTCTGCGATTGTGTATCCGTCTTCCACCATTCATAGTGTAGAAACCGTCACCACCGGAACTCGTCTGGTGGCCGTGGGTTGGGTACAAAGTCGAGTCCGTGATCCGCAAAAGCGAGAGATCTTATTTGATCTCGATACGGCGAGGCGATCGCTCTTTGCTACCCAGGGCAAGACTCCTGAATTCGATCTGATTTCTAAGAGCCATGCTAACTTGCTCCGACAGTGGGCTGAATAAAAGGACGCTGGATTTGCTGAGGTGAGGCTGAAGTAACTGGTATCACCCCATATCTTGGAAGCTTCTCCCTGAGCAGAGAAAAATTATCTGACTCTCATAATCTTTTTAAGGTTCTCTGATAGCATCTGGAGGTGGGTAGTAACCTTAAATCCTCCCTAAAATGGCAATTAATGTTGGTGATCCCGTTCCTGATGTTTCGCTAAAGACTCAAGCTGGCGAAACGGTTAATCTGCAGAGCTTATTAGGGCAAAAAATTCTTGTCCTTTATTTTTATCCCAAAGACGATACACCAGGCTGCACCAAAGAAGCTTGTGGATTTCGAGATAGCTATACCGTTTTTCAGGACGCAGGGGCAGAGGTGATCGGCATCAGCAGCGATTCTCCCACCTCTCATCAGCAGTTTGTCAACAAATACCAGTTGCCGTTTATCTTGTTGAGTGATGAGCGCAATCAGGCCCGTAAGGCCTTTGGTGTGCCCTCAACGTTGGGGCTTTTGCCAGGTCGGGTCACCTATGTCATTGATACCAACGGCATCGTTCGCCATCTGTTTAATTCGCAATTAAATTTTCAGGGACATATCGACGAATCCCTCAAAATTGTTCAAACCTTGTCAAATGCATCTTAAAGATTGTCTATCTTGAAGGTCTCGAAAGTTACCCATCTTGAGTCTCTCAAAAAAAATTCAACCTAACTGCGTAATTTTCTAGAAGAGTGCTGATATCTAAAATAGATGGGAATAAAACTACTTATTTTTATTCTCAAGTAAAATAATCGCTGTTCGCTGGCAGCTCACCTTCAAGCTATCTACATTGAAACCCTAAAGTGCAACCTAAATCATCTGTGCTAAAGCAAACTGCTGTTGTGAAAGAACCTCCTCGCCTAGATATCATCGGTTCTCAAGTGACTGCTGCACCATTTGATGTGCTGATGGAGGTTATCTTAGCCTGGGCCAAGCGGCGGCAGAGTAAGTGTATCTGTGTGGCCAACACCCATATGCTCGTGGAGGCATACCAAAGACCCAGCTTCAAGAAAGTGATGCAGAAAGCAGATATGGTGACACCGGATGGGATGCCGCTGGTGTGGATGCTCAAGCTGATGGGAGCGAAAAAGCAAAATCGGGTCGCCGGTCTCGATCTGATGCGAGCCCTTTGCCAGCGAGCAGCCGAGCAGAACATCAGTGTCTATTTTCTCGGTTCGATGGCTCCGATATTACAAAGAATGAGGAAACGATTGCTGACGGAATTTCCCAATCTGTTGATTGCCGATATGGAACCGTTACCCTTTAGACCGTTGACGTCTGCAGAAGATCGCCACTTAATTCAGAGAATTAATAATAGTGGGGCGGGCGTGGTTATGATTGCCCTGGGATGTCCTAAGCAAGAAAGTTGGATGGCAAACCATAAAGAAAAGATTAATGCCGTCATGATTGGTTTGGGCGGCGCGTTCCCTGTCTACGCAGGCATTCACCGCAGAGCCCCGAGTTGGGTGAGAGCTATGGGGTTGGAATGGTTTTATCGACTGATCCAAGAGCCTAGGCGGCTGTGGAAGCGCTATGTTTCGTCAATTCCACTGTTTGTTTATCTGGCCCTCAAGCAGATTTGCTATCGTTGCTGGTCCGCTCTGTTCTGAATCGCCATCCATGGAGTCCCTGCAGCTAGTGATCATCTGCGGGGACCAGACGATAAGAGGTAATTTGCCAAGATGAGATTTGATCCAGTTGGATGTTCTTGGGGTGTTCAAGCACGTCGATCGGCTGCTGAACTTGGAGGTTTAAGCGATTTTCAAAGGTGGGGATAACACGCTCTCCATGGCTTTCATAGCAGCGCATCACCCATTGTTGAGGATCGTCCTCTGCTGCCTTAAACGCCATCAGGATTAGGTTCTCAGCTCCAAGATTTAAGAATTGCTGCTGTGGCGGTAACCCAAGCTTGCTTTGATCTTCAGAGGATACAACAAGTGTATGGAGCGGTCGATTTAGCTCATACCCTTTATGGGTGGTTTGGGCGACCTGCCAGGTCTGGGCATGGGGGTAAAGCGCATAGGTAAATTGGTGATGGCCGCGATCGCAGCCTGGATCCGGCCAATTCGGACTTTTCAGCAGCGTTAATCGCAGTTGATTGGGTTGGGCATCATAGCCATATTTACAGTTATTCAGCAGACTGACCCCATAGTGTTGGTGGATATCGGTTAAATCGGCCCACTGCAAGGCTGGCACTTCCCATTTCGCCTGTTCTCTGGGGTCTAATTCGGGATTCGGCAAAGTGGGGCGTTGGATGGCTCCACAAGGGATTTCATAGGTGGCCTGGTCCGCCGCAATCGTCAGTGGAAAAGCGGTTTTGACGAGCACCTGGTTTTCCTGCCAATCCACCGTGGCTTCAATTCTCAGCAGGGGGGAATCGATATCCAGGACATAATCTTGGCAAAAGTGTGATTGGCCAAACTGGTGTTTGACTCGCACCCGCTGCTGAAGGGGGCCTTGACTTAACCATTCAATGGATTGCAGTTTGGCATCTGGCAAGGCTTTATTTTCGTAGTCCGGATCAATATTCCAAGCATCCCAATACTGACCCTTATCGGTAAAAAACTGGAGGTGATTGCCTGGGCCAGACAGTACCTGTCGCTGAGCCACTTTGTCCCAGATTTGAGTTAGCGCTCCCGTTTGCTCGTTAACCTGCACCTGTAAATAGTCATTTTCTAAGGTCCAATGATGAGGGGGAGGGTTGGATGGCTCCGGTTGGACAACAGGTGTTAACCAATAAAGCTGATAGCCGATGGCCGGGATATCGGCTTTGAAACACAGTGCAGGCTGATCGGGATGACGCTGCCCAGGCAGTATTTCTCCCTTGGCAGTGGTAATCTGCCACTGTTGCTGCGGATCAGGCAGTTGAACCCATGCTAATTCTGAGCGCTGCCAGTTGAGAGAATTAAACACCACCACAGGCTGACTCCCTGATGTGGGAGGAGGAGGACAGTCAACGGCAGCTGCGATCGCAGTTAACCCCCGCTGCAAATGCTGGGAGGCAGACTGCTGAGCCGCTTCCCAGTCGCGGTTGGCATCGACAAACACTTGAGGGATTGATGAGCCGGGCAAGATATCGTGAAACTGGTTAAACAAGACTTTTTTCCAGGCCTGTTCTAGGTCTGCTTGGGGATAAGGATGGTCGAGGATACGGGTTGCGATCGCATTCCACAGTTCCGCTTCATACAGCAACCCTTCGCACTCTCGGTTGTAGCGTTTCTGGTCGGCATGGCTGGTATAGCAACCCCGATGCAGCTCTAGATAAAGCTCATCTCCCCAAACGGGGACCGCTTTAATTTGAGCCGCCACCTGCTGGCAAAAGTGTTCTGCCGTGGTGGGCTGCAGTTTGGGGAATAACGGGGATTGCTGCCATTGACGGGCCACTTCCAACATATCGCGCGTGGGACCGCCCCCGTGATCCCCGACGCCAGGCAGCCATAGACACTCTTGCACCCCGGTTGAAGCTTCCCACTCCTGAGCATAGGTGCCCATTTTGACCGGGTAAATCTGTTCGCCGATGGGCGGTAGCATGATGCTCAAAATCTCGGTGCCGTCGGGGGATCGCCACCGAAAGACCTCGTGGGGAAATTCCGTCGTATCGTTCCAGCGCAGTTTCTGAGTCAAGAAATAGTCAATACCGCCCTGCTTCAAAATTTGAGGAAGCTGCCAGCAAAACCCAAAACTATCGGGTAACCAGGCCGTCTTACTGATGCAGCCAAATTTTGCTTGGGTATAGCGTTGACCATAGAGGACCTGGCGCACCAAGGATTCACCACTCACCAAATTCAGTTCTGGCTCTACCCATAGTCCCGCCGCTACTTCCCAGGTCCCTTTGTTCACTTGGCCTTGAATCTCAGCAAACAAGTCCGGTCGATTCTGTTCCATCCAGGCATATAGGGCGGGGGAGGAATGGCAAAAAATCAGTTCAGGAAACTCGGCCTGCAAATTGAGCACCGATTGGAAGGTCCGTTCTGCCGCTTCCCAGGTTTCAGCCACGGGCCATAGCCAAGCCAGATCTAGATGGGCATGGCCGATCCAGTTGATTTGGCGTTGTTGCAACCAGGCTTTCCAGGGGGCCAGTCGCTGATGGAGCTGCGCCAGACTATCGCTAAACGCCTGAGGATGACTCACCTGAGACCAGTCGATGGTAGCGACGGCGGTCTCCAAACTAGCCTGGTCAGTGGGTGAAAATGTTGCCAGATAGCCCTGTAAAACGGCGAGTTCGTCGGCCACTTTGCCTGGATCAAGCAGAGGGGGAGAGGGTTCGTAGATCAGTTGCGATCGCACCAACGCCCCTGGATCATGTCCCGGACTAACCAGTCGAAGGGCAACAGCAATTTGATCGCCCGGTTGAGCCGCAGTGCTCAAAAGGATGCGAGCCGTGCAGTCATACAAGTCTCCAGCTTGGACTAGCTCGCCATTAATAAAGATTTCGGCCTGTTCGGCCCACCAGGTCAACGCCAACCGGAGCTTACAGTCTGCTAGCGGATAGTGATACTGATCCGTCGGTACCGAGATTACTTGTCCTAACCACAACACAAGCTGTCCCTGGGGCCAGTCGATATGCGCGCGTTCGTTTAAGGGACCTGATGACCATGCTTGCCAAGTTTGTGGATCTGTACCCTTCTCGACGGGAAGATCGCCAGACCATCGTTGCCAATCGGTTTGAACATCTCGCTGAGTCAGTTGACGGAGTTTCAAAATGGCAGCATCAACGGAATTCTGGTGCTGGAGGCTGTCTGAAGGGGAATTTGACGGCATACGCTATGTCATAGAAAAGTTGGGTGATCTGAAGAATATCAAAGATATGTTGGTCGTCATCCAGCAGTATAGGCGGAAGTTGAAGGCTCCGAAATGCTTAACGGTGAATATTGTTACTGCCATAAAAGTCTCTTTTAGAGAGGTTATACAGCAAACGAGTTATGTTCCTACCTGATTCAGCGTATTGCTGCCCCCATTCAACTTCACACTTGGCAGATCTAAGACTGCTCTTGATGCCTATGGGAGTAGAGAAGTATCAATCCCAGAATTTGTAACCCTCCTCCCAATAGGCCATACCCCAAAATAAAGGGTAATGAACCTGAAAAAGCTATCCACCAATTGCCTGGGATTAGGATATCCTCCTGATGTTGGCCCATCGAACGATAGGTGACCCGCTTTGGCCAGTCCTTGAGCCTGTAGCGATATTGGCCAATGGCAGTGGTTTGTGGCTTAGACGTCTGGCAAAACCCAGGTAGGGGTTGATCCTCAACCCAGATAAATTGCTTTTGCTTTAGCTCGTAGTAAGGTTTTCTGAAATAGGGTGTGACTAAAAGAATCGGATGCTCTCCCCCACCGCAAAGCGTCAGCTCTCCTTTAACAGTGGGCGTGGCAATGCTAGTTTGAAAAGTGCCGTTGGTATCGAAGACTTGGATGCGCCCTAACATTTGAGAGAACACATACAGTTGCTCTGGGTCGTCGGTATTGGGGAGTGCGATCGCAGATGCCCCCACCAATGGAGCAGGCTGAGTGAGGGGTGTGCGCTGAATCAGCATCACTTGGGCGATACAAAACGCCATCAGGCCGATCAACCCCCAACTACACACCCATATCACCCTTAAAGGCCGATTTTTCGGTATCCATTTTGGAATTCTCATTGCAGTAGCGCGGGAAGAATCTCTTCCGCTGTACCCACAATTGACTTCATGGAAATAGGGGTTGCGATCGAAAGAGACTTCTAGGTTGATCAAGATCGTGCGGGTTCCAACATAATCGACTGAGCGGACAAAACTGGCGGCGGGCTGCACAGTGCCAGAGGGGCAATATTCATTTCACAATGTGCTAATGCTGACTTCCACCCCTTAAGCTGCAAGAGATAACTCGTCGTTATAGAGGGCTGCAATCAAGTTACACCAAAGGGAGTAGCGACGGCGATGATTGCGATAGCGCTCGGACAGAATTTTGAAAATCTTCAGTCTGGGGTTCAGAGTCGCTTGCAACTAGATGCTAGGCCTCCGTCTCATGGCAGACCACCTCGATATTATGCCCGTCGGGGTCAAGAATGAATGCCGCATAGTACTGACCGCTGTACTGAGGACGTAATCCTGGCGGCCCGTTGTCCTGCCCGCCTGCGCTCAGAGCGGCGTAGTAGAACGCGTCAACCTGGTGCCGTCTTTCGGCGATGAATGCTATGTGTAGATGCGCGGGCTCCTCGTCTGTTTGGTACAGGCACAGTGAACTTTTGCCTGTTGGCTGACTAAATTCAGCACCGTTTGGAGGCCAATCGGTGACAACAGTCACTCCAATGGGTTTGAGCGCCTTCAAGTAGAAGGTTTTGCTCACTGCAAAGTCGCGAACGCCGAACTTGATATGGTCAAACACGGGCACCTCTGTTCTTCTTCGCCTGGAGAGAGAGCACATTCTGTCTGGCTTAACGGTTCAGCCATCAAGGATGCGAGCAGAAAGATAAAGATCTTAACTGGTATTGTATTGCGAGCATCCCTTGGATGGCCTGGTTAGGCAAAAGAGTAATAAATGTGAGTAAAACCATAGCTCATCTGACATCTTTGTCGGACTGCGCAGGTATAGAAATTGAGGGTTTCACTTCAGTCCTAAAGGCTTCAGGGGTTGTGATGAGAACCTTTTCAGTTAAAATCCAAACTGCCAAACTAGAAATCACCCCGGTAATTATGCCAATGATCAGACCTTCAATTCGCCCCTTATTCTTGCCTTTTGATGTAGCACGGTCAATTAGGCGAATAACCGAATCCTGAGGAAGCTGTAAAAAATTTTCAGCAGTACTTTTGTCTTCCTCTAATTCTTGGATACGCTCTTGGAGTTTACCGACTTCTTCCTTGTTTTGCTGAGCCTCATTTTGAAGAGAGTCTACAGCTTCAATTGCCGATTCTAGTTCATTTTTTATGTTACTAAGAGTACAGCGTGGGGCGAGTCATCCACCCGCTCCACTGAGTAGAGCACCGATTGTGGACGACCGAGGCCATCAGTGCAGCGAAGCCACAGGCGGGCGTCAGCTCCTTGTAGCGGGCCCTGGATGTTGAACGAGACGCGCTGGCTTGCGCCAGTCTCCAATAGCGGCAGATCGACAACTCGGTGTAATGCTTGATCCGGGAGGCTCAGGTCAGCCATGACGCCTGTGGCAGCGTGACCATAGTTCGTGATTGAGAAGCTGTAGGTAGATTCGCCGTCACCTCGAAAGGACCCTCCGGCGGCGCTTGGCGTTAGCCTTGGAAGGGAGGTCTCTTCGCGTACTCTATGTTCGTAGGCGAGTGCTTCTCGCTCGCTTTCGACTTGCTGGCGAGAGACTTCAACCAAGTCTCGCTGCTGCTGCACCGAGTTCTTTAACTCTTCGGCTTGAAGGCGAAGGGCCTCTGTACTGAGCTTAAGCTCTTCGCCTTGCTGAATGTAGCCAAGGACAAGCCATAAGAACGCGAGCGGTGCAGATGCGCCGGACAGGAAGCTCCCCCAGTCGCTGGGTGTCATCTTCGCCAGCACTGCTGGATCCTTCAGCAAAAGATAGCCCGCGATCGCTATCCAACCGATCGTAAGGGCGATGCCAATCGTGAAACGGGGTTCTCGCATGTATTCTTAATCGAAGCGGTGCCGACAAACGCAGTTTTGCGCCTGTCGCGAAAGCGATAGGCGCTCGGCGGATTCTATCCTTTGAAGTCTTACGGATGGGCAATCAGGGGTGCGAAAATTAATTTAAAGCGTTTACTAGTAGAGTGCTTCGAGTATCCACCTGCATTGGCGTGTTAGGCAACACCTATAAGATGGCAAAACTTTTACGCTAGAGGCGATCGCTCAAACAACGCAAAAGGCACTACCAAAGTATAGCCACAGCAATCCCAATAAGCCACAGAAACAAACACAGTAAAAAGTATGATTAAGACTGAAATGTGATATTAGGGGCTGAGCTCTAACTGGATTTAGATTGTTTAGAACGAGAATGCACCGAAAGTCGGTGTAAGTGATGCAAACCCATAGCATTCGCTTGTAGTCCAGCCAGTCGGTAGCTTAATCCAAAAGATTGAATTGTGATAGGCAAGCCAACCATTCCAATCTCCGTGCGAAGAAACTAATTCATGTGCACTAAAAGCGAGAATGTTAAACTGTGCAAAAAGAATGACAAACAAAGCTGCAACGGCATCAACTGTATTTTTCAGGTTTGCAAGTTTGAATTTATCGCTACGGTTGTGTTTGACGGTGTTGTAGTCTTGATACCATGGCAGACTGCCGCCAGTTGACCAAGGTGCTAGCGGTTGAAGAACGCGAGGAGTATCAGCCCAAATGGTTAATCGAATTTGATATTCTGACAAGCGAGTTGCGGCTTCAATCTTTTTATAGTCGCCCATATTCCAATCTCCAGCACGAGAATATCCGTTAGCGGCGAGAATTGATTTGCAATTGCTTTCAAATTCGGTTGAAGCGCGAAGAAATATTTCGTATAACCGAGTAGAAAACGTATCTAAATTCTGTTGATGTGGTTCGACGAATTCGAAGACGCGACGCAGATCATTTTCGATGGCATGATACCCCCTAATAGCAGTCGTCCGATCTGGCGCAAAATTGTGATCAGCAAGGTATGACTCATCAATCGTCCCACCAACATATGAGCCATTTGGCATGTTGAACGGTCGAGCGATTCGTTTATATGGACGATTTAAAGTCATGTCGTTTTCTAACAAGTAGGCTGCTGAGCAAACATAATACAACCATTCAAAAACTTGTGTACTTCAACACGAAGCTGTACTAGGGTTGCGGATTGCTAACGGCCACCCCATCAGGGGCGCGAACAGAAATTTAAAGCGCCATACAGCAACTTAAGATTAAGCGTCCTCTTGCATGGGCTGGTTAGACCAATTTAGCATAGTAACTATCTCGAAAAGACAGTCACGTCACTGGTCGTAGCAAATATAAATGACTGACCTGTATAAGAAAAACCATATGCCCTGAGGCAAGAATCCTCAACAACTTTCGTCATGATATCTGGACGTTTCATTAGACTGCCATACAGGCCGGAATCGGGCGGCAATAACATTATCATTTGCTCTGGCCAATTGATTGTAACGCTCTCAAGTCTCCAACCATCTTCAGTTGTGTTTGGTAAACCACCACCAAAAAGTCCAGCCACTCTAATTCTTTGACTGGCTAAAATACCAATTCCTTGAATTTCTAGACTTATTTCATCGTCATCAAAGTCATCATAATCTCTTGCCACCTTCTCACCTGTACGACAATCGATAACACATCGTCCTTGTGAAGAGACAATTAATAAATGTTCAGATTCTTTATCAAAACCTACTGAACGTAATCCCCCGACAGAGATTGTCCCAACACATTTCCATGGAACAGGAACCGTTTCAACACTTAGGGACAACAGTTTCTTTTTTAAGGGATCTAAGTGTTCATACATTCTTGAAATGTTTCAGAGTTCGAAGTCTAACTATATTTAGGAGGCAAATTGCCTCCTAACACGAAATAAATTGAGAAGTAGTTTATGTCTTAAAGCCAAGCTGTCTATACATTAGCATCTCTAATCAAAAACCAAACCTTACGGAGATTTACCGATATGCAAACTTGAATCTGAATGTCTACATATAAGATAAGAAAAGCATTTTCAGCAGATCCGTCATGCAGTAAGGAGGAACGTTAACAGGCAAAATAACCGTATAAGTTTCAATATTGGTTATTAACAGGCACTCTATGCTACCCCGTAAACTCCTTGACAAGTCCGTGATGTAGTGCGAACCAAGCAAGCCCCGAACAAACTATGTGCAGTGGATCCGACGCTTTATTCTCTGCCACAACAAACGTCATCCCAAAGTAATGGCTGAACTCGAAGTTGAAGCCCTTCTGAGTTTCTGCCTCAACCCAAAATTGAGCCCTCTATGCCCTGATATTTTTGTACCGATACATTCTCAAACAGCTTCTGGCTGAAACGATGGATGCAGCTTGTGCTAAACGATCACAACATCAGACTTTTTGCAGAATAGACCTCTTGCTTGATCTCTAGGATGCCCAGGGGAATACAACCCAGTTGCCGCGAAGATAACGGTTAGCCTGTGTTATGGGCTATGCTTTACCCACAACTCCTGTAAACCTTATAGTTGTTAGGTTCTATGCTTTTAAAAAAGCTAGGATGCACATAAAAATTAGAGAGAACGTCAAAAATATTGCACTGGCCCCCCTACCCCCCTTTCTTGAATGCCGAAGGCTATATTCTGGGGGGGAAATAAGCTGGATTGTGGGTTTCTCCCCCCAAGGTTGGGGGGCTGGGGGGGCGAATGCAGAATGGTACGAGATCCACAGGAGATGTGTGTATGCTTTCCAGCGCTTCATTTAAAGACTTGTGGGTAAGGCATAGGTGTTATGGGAAACCTCTTTTTGCAGGATCAAAAAATTCCTAACACTGTAATAGCCATCGCATTTTTCCCAAGGGATACCCTTTAAGGCCGCTTCACCCTGGGGCCAGGGCTGGTTATCCATTAAAGCCTCGAAGACTTGCTGGGCACTGATATGACAATAGAATGTGCGGAACCAATGGACATCTGCAGACAGAGGAGACTGCTCAATGGCAGATTCGATGGCGGTAAAGGCTGACTTGGGAACAGGCATATCAATACCTTGGGAAGCCCGTCGCGAAAAGTCACCGATATAGGCGGTCCAGGTGCTGCCAGCTAGAGACCATCGCTTAGTGGTGACTTGCTCTGGATCGTTTTTGCCATAAAAGCTCGCCAATAGCACCGGAAAAGAACCCAGCAGAAAATTTTGCACCCCATCCATGATGGCGTTGTTGTCTTCGCCTAGGCCAGCACAGCGGTCAATCAGTAAGCGGCCATCGGGCAGTAAGACTTCGATATCTAGGCATCCGGCTCCGCCTTTTTTTGGGGGATGCCAAATGCCGCGAATGCCTGGGGCTTGACCATAGGGCAACACCCAACCCTCGACCACGGCACAGGGAATATTTTGGGCTTTAAAGAGGCGAATTAAAACATCTGCAAGGGTTGCCATGCAAATACCACAATGTTTGAGCTAGACCGAACACTCACCTCTAGCGCAGAGATGAGTGCAAGGCAGATTTATTCGTAAATCCAGGAGGTGAGGGTGGGAGACCAATCGGCGAGTTCTTCTGCCTTAAACCACAGACTAATTTCTCGCTGGGCCGTTTCGACGGCGTCCGATCCATGAATGATATTGCGGCCAATATCGATACCAAAATCGCCGCGAATGGTTCCGGGCTCAGAACTGAGGGGATTGGTGGCACCAATAATCTTACGGGCCGCAGCCACAACGCCTTTGCCTTCCCAAACCATGGCTACTACGGGACCAGAGGTAATAAAATCGACCAGGCCACCAAAGAAAGGCTTTTCTTTATGCTCGCCGTAATGTTGTTCTGCTAGCTCGCGGCTGACCACCATCAGTTTTAGACCCACTAACGTAAACCCTTTGGCTTCATAACGGCTGATAATTTCCCCCACCAGACCGCGCTGGACACCGTCTGGTTTTACGGCCAAAAATGTTCGTTCCACAGAATCAATACTCCCTTCAGGGTTTACATCCTTATCTATGCTCAGAAAAGATGTGGCATTTGTAAAGGTAGGGAAACCCTCATAGGGGGATATCGCTTGCTAGGAGAAAGGTACAGAATAACAGCACTTCCCATCGCTCCCCTCAACTCGTCCTACAATGGTGTGCATTAGCAACACCAGCACCATACCAGCCAGTTGAGCTTCACCATTCCCTCCGAGAGGCGTTCTTGGCCATAAGCAATGACATTCTTAATTCAAACCGAAACGTATCTGCAAGACGAGATTGCACCGCAAGCCATGCAGATTGACCAAAGTGCTGAGTCTCTTTTTCAAGCGTTGCATCAGTTGGGGCATCGGAAGTGGCTGGGGCTAAGAGTCCCTCAGGAATGGGGTGGGCACGATCTGGATGAACTGACCTTTCGCCAGTTTCAAGAACAGGTGAGTCGCTATTCGGGGGCCTTAGCGTTTTTGCAAACCCAACATCAAAGTGCTGCTGCTTTGATTGCTCGCAGTCCCAATACGGCTCTGAAGGAAAAATATCTTCCCTATTTGAGTAGCGGTAAGGTGTTGATTGGCATTGGCTTTTCTCATCTGCGTCGTCAAAACCCGCCTCCAGTTCAGGCAGTGCCTACAGAATCGGGTTATGAAATTACAGGTGAGGTTCCTTGGGTAACCGGACAGGGCTGTTTTCAACACTTTATTCTCGGGGCACAACTGGCAGATGGACGGGCGATATTTGGGCTGGTACCCTTGGCAACGGTCTCCCAACCAGCAGCAGGATTGATTGGTTGCAGCCCTCCATTGTCTTTAGCATCGATGGGGTCGACACGGACGGTGAAGGTGCGGTTAAACCGTTGGCAACTCCCACAAGAAGCAGTGGTCGTCATCCGTCCACCAGGCTGGATCCATACCAATGACCAGAAAAACAGCTTGCACCATAGCTTCTTTGCTTTAGGATGTGCTCAAGCAGGGCTAGACATTCTCGCTAGTGGGAAGCGGCCAGACTTTGTGCACTCTACTCGACAAGCCTTAGACCGAGAGTTGCAATCATGCCGCCAGGCTATTTATCAAGAACAACAATCCCCTGAGTTAGCGTTGCCAAAGCGTCTTGGACTTCGAGCCTGGGCCATTGAGTTGGCAAATCGCTGTGCCCATGCAGCTGTGATAAGTGGGCGAGGTGGAGCCAATCTACTGGATCACCCTGCTCAGCGGGTTTACCGGGAAGCCTTAGCCTTCTCAGTATTTGGGCAAACGACCGATGTTATGGAAGCGTCATTAGCTCGTTTAAAGGCTGGAGAAAGATGAGGAAAGCATGGCTCTATAATCCAGCCCGTTAAATATCTCATCACTGTCTAGGCAGACATGGCTTGGGCTTCCCCGTTGGAATAAAGCAAAGCTCGCTTGGGTCCGTGAATGGGATCCTCCACGATGATGGTTTCGTCCCGCTCAGCCCCAAGAGACACAATAGCAATGGGGACTTCTACTACACCTGCTAGAAACTTCAGATAATCTAATGCCTTGGGGGGTAAGTCTTCTAAGGTCCGACAATGAATAGTAGATTGTTTCCAGCCCGGGAGGGTTTTATAAACGGGTTTACAACGAGAGAATTGACGAGCATTCGTGGGAAAGTCCTTCGATTCATGGCCGTCAATTTCATAGGCCACACAAACCTTAATCTCATCCACCTCGTCGAGAATATCGAGCTTGGTCACCGCTAGGCAGTCTAAACCGTTAATGCGGACCGCATAGCGACCAATCACGGCATCAAACCAGCCACAACGGCGCCGACGTCCGGTGGTAGTACCAAATTCAGCCCCCCGTTCACAGAGAGCCACCCCCATCTCATCATGCAATTCTGTGGGGAAGGGACCTTCACCTACCCGGGTGGTATAAGCTTTGGCTACGCCAATAACTCGGTCAATCATAGTGGGGCCAACCCCCGTCCCTACACAAGCTCCGCCAGCTACGGGGTTGGAAGAGGTGACGTAGGGATAGGTGCCATGATCTAAATCGAGTAACGTACCCTGAGCCCCTTCGAACAAAATATTGCGATGCTGTTGATAGGCATCGTAGATTTTTAAGGAACAGTCAGCCACAAAAGGACGTAGACGGTCGGCATAGACTTGATACTCAGCAATCACCTCTTCTGGATCCAGGGGAGGCAGATTGTAGAGTTTTTCCAAAATGACGTTTTTATAATTAACCGTCCACCGCAATTGTTTTTTCATTCCCTTGGAATCCATCAGATCCAGGATGCGGATCCCCGTTCGCTCTGATTTATCCGTATAGGTGGGACCAATTCCTCTGCCCGTTGTGCCGATTTTATGGTCACCCCGGCGTTCCTCAGAAGCCTGATCAATCATCCGATGATAAGGCATGGTGACATGGGCCGATTCGGAAATAAAGAGATGGCTGGTACTCACCCCCAGCGTATCCAACATATCTAGCTCTTCGATCAGTACTTTCGGATCGATCACGGTTCCAGAGCCGATGATGCAATCGGTGTTGGGGTAGAGAATGCCGGAAGGAATCAAATGTAACTTAAAGGTCTGGTCATCAACGACGACGGTATGGCCAGCATTTACTCCGCCCTGATACCGAACCACCACATCTGCTGAACGGCTCAGCAAATCGGTTATTTTGCCCTTTCCTTCATCGCCCCACTGAGCACCAATTACAACTACGTTAGCCAAGGGATTATTTTAAAAACAACGATTTAACAAACCACAATTATCGTCAGTGGGGGAGACTTCTGTCAATCTTACTGTCAGGAACGCTCCTATTCCCTTGATGCCGAAATTGCTTGTGGTAACAGGATTATGTTGCCCAACATTCAGAGACATTGATACCTCAAATACGAGTTCAAGTATCGGGTTCTTGCTCAATGGTGCGAGAGAGCTGTTCTAGATTCTCTAAGGGCACCAACTCTTTTTCCTTCTCTTTCACCCTATTGGAGAAGAGGAGGGGCAAGGGTTTCTCGATCCAACAGCTGGCCACGGGTAACATGGCTTCTAGATCATCCAGAACCCGAGGAATCACCATCACTGAATTTAACTCTCCAATTCGTTCGGCCTCAAACATGCCTGCTTCGATGGCGACCGCAACATTGGCAACGGAGCCGCGAACCATGGCGGTACATAATCCTGCTCCAATGGTTTCATAGGCAGAGAGCTGAACATTAGCGGATTTGAGCATGGCATCTGCAGCCCCCACCATCGCAGGAAAACCCCGGGTCTCCAGCAGGCCAATCGATTGGTTACTTAAGCGAGAGTAGCCCCGTTGTTGCTGAGCAATTTCGACCAGATGGCTACCAATGGGAAACACCGCCTCCAAATTGGGCATGGGTCTGGCAATCACCAGTTTGGAAACCGTTTGCCCCAGCTTTTCCGCTAGGCGACTGCCTTCTTCCACGGCTAAACGCACATCCGCAATATTGCCTCGGACAATCACGGTGCACAGCCCACTCCCAATTTTCTCGTAGCCCACCAAGGTCACTTCGGCGGCTTTGAGCATGGCATCTGCTGTTCCTACAATTGCCGGAAAGCTGGGAGTAGACAACAAACCCAAAGCACTATCGGGTCTGCGTTTCCGTTTTAACTTTGAGGCAGGAATCATATTGGTAGGCAATACCTAGACGGAGACAATGGACCCAGACATCCTCTAGTAAGTCTCGTTCAGTTTAGCAATAACCGCAATGGTTGATTGGCTTAGGGGCTACGGGGATGAATTCCGAGCAAACAAGACCTGTAGCATTTGGGTCACATAGGCTCGTCCAATGACTGGGGATTGCCTCTGTGGACTACTCACAGGCGCAGGACTTGGTATGGGTGAAGGACTGGGCCAATCCGGATTGACCGGATTAGAGGGTAGCGCATCATTCAACGGTGAACCATTGGGAGACTCATCAAGGGTAGATCGGCTGGAATCACCCATGAGTGAGCCCTCTGGAATCACCTGTTGGGCCACAATATCGGTATTGATAATAGTGGTGCAATCACCAATGCAGGCATTCATACCAATGGTTACCTGACCAAGAACTAATACCCCTGCCCCTAGAACGGCATTACTATCGACGGTAATCGTCCCTTCAAAGGCTTGGATAACCGCTCCGATGCCGATACAGGCCCCTGATGCAATCACGATTTTGCTTTGGGGAGCCGCCTGCAAGATTACACCAGACGCAATTTTGGCGTGGGGATGGATCGTGACATCCCCAATCACACAAAAATGTGAGGTGCTAACCGGTTGCGGGGGTGAAAGTTGCATTAGCGATGAACCTTAGGCGCTTAGGCTAGGAATGGAAAGATCGTTCAGACTAAGACCTGGGTGAAATGGCATCTAGCGGGCTGCCACAGGTTTCTGGATCACAGATTCTAAGACCCGACGCTTGGCCTTGGTATCGATACCGATCAGGCGAACGTATTCTTTTTGGTGATCCGCCAGACAGGTTTCCAAGGCTGCGATCACTTGGGACTCTTGCTGCGCTTGAATCGGGGGACAGCTTTGCCATGAACTAGTTTGGAAGCGACGTTTGTCAGCATGTTCAGTGCCAATTCGATAGCCCTGGGCGAGGAGCGATCGCACTTGGGCTACGGTATCCGCATCTAACCCGCCGCTGTTGCTTCTGGGGCTAAATCCCCGTCCCCGAGTACTGGGGGCAGACGGTGCCTGATAGGAGCGAGAGCTGGGAGCTGCAGCCGATTTCTGGGCCGATCCAGAGCCACCGGGACGTTGAATGATGGTTTCGGATACGCGTCGCTTGGCGCGCTTATCAATACCAATCAGACGAACATAGTCATTGGGGTGCTCAGCTAAGCAGGCCTCGACGCCAGCAATCACTTGAGACTCTTGCTGAGAATTGACGGGCGTACAACTTTGCCAAGAACTGGTTTGGAAGCGTCGCTTGTCCGCATACTCTGTCCCAATCCGATAGCCCTGGGCTAACAGGGAGCGAATTTGATTGACCACGGCTCCATCTAAGCCGCCAGCCGGACGATAGTTAGAACCATTGCTTTCGACCTTGGCATAGCTGGAACGACTCGCGCTGGAATTGGATGAACTTGAGCGGGGAGCTGGCGCGGGTGCAGCGCTGGATTTGCCGTTGCTGCTAGGACGCTGAATAATGGCTTCAAGGACTCGTCGTTTGGCCTTCGGGTCGATGCCAATTAAGCGGACGTAATCTCCAGGATGTTCTGCTAGACAGCTTTCCAAAGCAGCAATGACTTGAGATTCTTGCTGGGAATTGATGGGCGTGCAGCTTTGCCAGGAGCTAGTTTGGAAGCGCCGCTTGTCCGCATATTCAGAACCCACTCGGTAGCCTTGAGCTAACAATGAGCGGACCTGAGCGATGGCCTCTGCACCTAAACCTTTACTGGAGCTGGAGCCTGCACTGGCGCTAGCATAGCTGCCTGAACTGGTGGAGTAGGAGGACGGAGATCGGGGCGCTTTAGAGGGGGCCTTGGGCTTATCCCCTGGGCGTTGAATAATGGCTTCAAACACCCGTCGCTTGGCTTGGGTATCGATGCCCAGCATCCGGACATATTCCCCTTGATGTTCAGCAATACAAGCTTCCAGGGCTGCAATGACCTGAGATTCTTGCTGGGAGGCAATTGGGGAGCAGCTTTGCCAAGAGCTGGTTTGGAAGCGGCGAGCATCGGCATGTTCGGTGCCAATTCGATACCCTTGACCCAGGAGGGAGCGCACATGGGCAATCGTCTCTGCATCCAGGTTTCCACTGGTGGTGATGTGGCTGGTGGTGTAATTTTTGATGGTTTTGGTGACAGAGCTGATAGAAGCTGACTTCACCGGACCATCCGGGCGCTGAATAATTGTTTCTAAAACCCGCTGTTTGGCTTGGGTGTCGATACCAATCAGCCGAACATATTCCCCTTGATGCTCTTGCAGGCAAGATTCAATCCCTGCCAACACTTGTGATTCGTTGCTGCCCGTAATGGGGGGACAACTTTGCCATGAGCTGGTTTGGAAGCGGCGTTTGTCCGCATGCTCACTACCAATTCGATATCCTTGCGCAAGGAGTGACCGAACTTGACTCACAATTGCTGCATCTAAGGTGGTATGGTTCATTGGCTTGGTATCAGTAGTAAAACGGTGTGATTGAGAATGACCGAGGGTGGATCGGACCGGTCGAATAGAGGTCTGCGCGTTTACCCCGGAGACATCATCTCTCAGGGCTTCGTTAACATGAATAATTTGCTGTGTGAATTTGCGATCGCTGTCCAATACATCAGGTAAGAGATTGGCCTGCTCCTGTTTTGTGATCACGGCCCCCGAAGGCACATACTTACCCGGGGGAATTTCTACCCCCTGAATCAGGGCATGCATCATGATCACGCAGCCATCACCCACTTTGGCATTAAAAATCGTAGAGCGGAAGCCAATAAAACAGTTGTCGCCGATAAACGCAGGACCATGGACCAGGGCCATGTGGGTGACACAGCTATGATGACCAATCCAAACCGCGTACTTCTGACCATCCTTCCCCCGAACCCGACCCGGTTCAATGGCGTGAATAACTGCTCCATCTTGGATATTAACGTTGTCGCCGATATAAAAGGGAGATCCTTGATCCGCCTGAATCGTGCACCCAGGCGCAATCAGCGCATTTGTACCCACATAGACCTCACCCACCACGTTCGCAAACGAGTGAACATAGGCAGATGAATGCACTTGTGGATTCACATCGCTTACCCGAGTGGGCGCTGATGTTGATTGGCTGTGGATTACCATGATGATGATCTCTCCTACACAAAACGCGATCGCGAGTGAGTAGTGACATAAAGCAGAGGAGGCTAACTGGGCTGGGGAATTAACCCAGGATGTTGTCTGAGCAACATTCACCCAGCGGATAAGTCAGAGTCGATACCGACAGCCGGCTTAACGCAACCACACCTCCTAGAGGGTTAGCAAAGAAACTGATCCGAATCAACGGAAACTCATTCCAAACAAGATTACTTACTGTAGATACGGCCCCCGGCGACCGAGACAGTATCGATGATGGCAATGACCAGAGCATCCAAGGGCCGCCGCTCATAGCCAGGCATTTGCCTAGCACCACTGCCTTGAGTAATCAGTACCCACTCATCAACACCTGCTCCCACACAATCGGCAGCCACATCATATTCAGGTAGCAACTGACCTTCCTGATCAACGCGCTGTACCAACAAGAACTTAGTACCCTGAAGGCTATCTGCTTTTTGGGTACTGACTACAGTACCTAGAACTTTTGCAATTCTCACTCAAAATTTGTGTCTAGGATTTACGGATCGGGAGTGCCCGAGGGCCACTAATGCTTTCGCGGAATTGCTCAACCTCTTCGGTGTAGCGCATCGGCAACACATACTCAAGATTTTCATGGGGACGAGCAATGATATGAGTAGACAAGACCTGTCCACCGTTTACCCGCTTTACAGATTCAGTCCCAGCAGCAACCGACGCTTGGACTTCGGAAACATCTCCCCGCACAATAACCGTAACCCGGCCACTTCCGATTTTTTCGTAACCGACTAAGGTGACCCGAGCTGCTTTGACCATGGCGTCTGCAGCTTCGACCACTGCCGGGAAGCCGAGGGTTTCTACCATCCCAACTGCTATCGACATAGTTTATAACTCCATTCTCTCACTTAATGAATGCTGTCTTTTCGCGTAAGGAACAAGACCGCTGAATACTTATCCAAGGTGAACTGTTACACCTATAGCGTTAGACCGGTCACGTTCGGAATTGTTCGACTTCTTCCGTGTAACTCATCGGCAGCACATATTCGAGGTTTTCATGAGGACGAGCAATGATATGAGTCGAAAGAACTTCTCCCCCATTCACTCTTCTGACGGATTCCGTTCCGGCTGCAACCGAAGCCTGAACCTCAGAAACATCTCCTCTAACAATTACTGTGACGCGGCCGCTACCAATCTTCTCGTAGCCCACCAGCGTTACGCGAGCTGCCTTAACCATCGCATCTGCAGCTTCTACCACAGCAGGAAAGCCTTTCGTCTCAATCATCCCAACCGCAATTGGCATTGCCACATCTCCTGTTATTGAACACTAATACTAATAGGTAATTTTGCTACCCAAAAATTCTTACATGAAAGCTATTAAACAGCTTTATTTGGAAGCACTTTCAAGCTTGCAGAACTCAGCATATAGACCCGGGATCAGCTTTGTCAATATAAACGTAGATTATTTATTCAAATTAAATCAATAAGTAAATTTAATAATAAATCAGGCCTTGCAGATGCTTCAACTAACTCATCCCGTTCAAAGCATCAAAGTATTAGGGATCTATATCGTAGGGTATTGAAGAAAATCAATACATGATCTTCAAACCTGTAAAAGCCCATAGCAACTCAATCGAGAGGTTATAGATGAATCTTTTATCGCAATGTGGAAATCGTACAAATCAACCGCACACATTTCCAGGATCAGCTTTCTTTTATCGTTAAAAAGCGATGAGGCTAATTTATTTTTATCAATAAACACCATTGAATAAAATATATTTATTAATGTTTACCATATTTTGCTACGATGATTCTCATATGAAAAATAAATCAATAATAGTCATAAAATAAAAACAAATATTATAAAGAATTTTTTTCTGTTTATTTCTCTACTTCCAATTCAGAGAAAAATTCATGAACCTCGATACTATTTTTATCTGAGATTCCTGGCTGTATAGGGCAGATAAAGATTTACAGTTTTAAGTAAGGTGTGAGTGTATCACCAATCATTGCAAACCCTAGTTGACTGAATCGTGCTGTCGCAATTTCTTTTTGAACATATCTGGTGGATTCCCTTTTTTGGCTTGTTAGGGGCTCTATTTTCTCTCCCCTGGTCATTAGGATTCATCCGGCGAAGTGGGCCCCGCCCAGTCGCTTATTTCAATATTTTGATGACGTTGTTAAGTTGCTTGCATGGCACGATTGTTTTCAAGCAAGTTCTAGGCCAACCCTCTCAACAACTGGTCTATGAATGGCTGCAAGTGGCAGATCTAAATTTAACTTTTGCAATAGAAATTTCTCCTGTCAGTATTGGTGCTTTAGAGCTAGTTACTTTTCTGAGCTTGCTGACCCAGGTCTTTGCGATTGGCTATATGGATAAGGACTGGTCCGTCGCTCGCTTTTTTGGACTGATGGGCTTTTTCGAAGGGGCGCTTGCAGGCATCGCCATTAGCGACTCGCTGATTCTTAGCTATGCTTTGTTAGAAATGCTAACGTTCTCTAGCTACCTATTGGTGGGGTTTTGGTATGCCCAACCACTGGTGGTGACAGCAGCTCGGGATGCCTTCCTGACTAAGCGAGTTGGTGACATTATCCTATTGATGGGTTTAGTGGCCTTAACTAGCTATGGGGCTGGATTGACCTTTTCAGACCTAAGAGCATGGAGTGAATCTACTGCTTTACCTCCCCTAACGGATGCTTTGCTGGGGCTGGCCTTAATTGCGGGACCTACGGGAAATTGTGCTCAATTCCCGTTAAACCTCTGGTTGGATGAAGCGATGGAAGGCCCCAATCCTGCAGGGGTAATGCGGAATACTGCGGTGGTCTCCATCGGCGCTTACTTCCTGATTAAGCTACAGCCGATTTTTAGTTTGTCGTTGATTGCCTCCGACACCTTATTGATTATTGGGGGGGTCACCGCGGTCGGCGCTTCCTTGATTTCCATCGCTCAGGTGGATATTAAACGAGCCTTGTCCCATTCCACCAGTGCCTATTTGGGGTTGGTGTTTATTGCCGTGGGCTTAGGGCAAGTGAACATTGCCCTGTCCTTGCTGCTCACCCATGCGATCGCAAAAGCGCTCCTATTTTTCAGTATTAGTTCCGTCATTCTAGGTACCAACAGTCAAGACATGACCGAAATGGGTGGGCTGTGGTCGCGGCTGCCGGCGACAACCACTGCCTTTGTCGTAGGGGCTGCCAGCTTAGTGGTGATTCTGCCCATGGGCTTTTTCCGCATGATGCAGCAATGGCTGACGGGCGGGTGGAATATGCCGGTTTGGCTGTTTGTTTTACTTGTCTTTGTGAATACCACCAGCGCCATCAGTCTCACTCGGATTTTTCGGTTAATCTTTCTGGGGCAACGCCAACCTAAGACTCGACGGGTACCTGAAGTGCCCTGGCTGATGGCACTGCCGATGGTGACCATGACTGTGGCTGTGTTGGCTTTCCCGCTTATGCCATTGAAATGGTCCCTGTGGCTCCATCCTCTTCCATCTGATGTCGTCTTTAGTGAATATTCCATCCCTTACGGCCTCCCTATTTTGGTCGCATCAGGCGTGATCGGTGTGATATTGGGTTCTGTGTTTGAACTGAGACGCTCTCTCTCCCGACCGACCACGTTTTATCTCCGCTTTTTTCAAGATCTGTTGGCCTATGACTTCTACATCGAGCGTGTGTATGAGTTCACTGTAGTTGCCATTGTTCGCCTGTCTTCCGAATTCACAACTTATCTAGATAAATATGTTGTTGATGGAATCGTTAATTTCGTAGGTAAAGCCACCTTGCTGAGTGGACAAGGTCTCAAGTACGGGGTCTCCGGCCAATCACAATCCTATTTGCTCACGATCATGGTCGGCATCAGTGCCATTTTATGGCTACTGCTCAGAGATGATTGGTCTGCCATTGTTGGGTATTGGTCTGAACTCCTTAGTCAATAGCCCCACCATCTAATTTCTTCGCTTTAGTTAGGAGTTTGTCTTAACCCAATGCTCAGTGTCCTCGTATGGTTCCCCCTATTTGGAGTTTTGCTATTGGCACTTTTGCCCAAAAGCATTGATGCCAATAAATATGCTCGATCTGTAGCCTTAGTGGTGGCAGGTCTTGTATTTATTTGGACAGTCTATATTGCGATTCTGTTCAATCCCAAGCAAGTGACCATGCAATTTGGGGAATTTGTTCCCTGGATTAAAGCCATTGGTCTTAACTATCACCTAGCAGTAGATGGATTGTCTCTGCCCTTGCTTGGTCTCAATAGTCTCCTGACCTTTATCGCTATTTGGAGTACCGACCCAGAAGTCGAACGGCCCAGATTCTATTACGCCCTGATGCTTCTCCTTAACTCCAGTGTGGCAGGGGCATTCCTAGCGCAAGATGTTCTCCTCTTTTTCTTGTTCTATGAGTTGGAAATTATTCCTCTTTACTTCTTAATTGCGATTTGGGGAGGAGCCCGTCGATCCTACGCCGCCACTAAATTTCTGCTCTACACAGCCTTCTCTGGTATTGTTCTGCTGGCCACATTCCTAGGGATCGTCTGGTTGTCAGGGGCCTCTAGCTTTGCCTATGAACCTTTAAGAGCCATTATTGTGGGGGCCTCAGATACCCCGAGTGGCTTGACCTTAAAACTTCAGCTGATCTTGATGGTGGGGATCCTGCTGGGATTTGGCATCAAGATTCCTTTCTTCCCGTTACATACTTGGTTGCCTGACGCCCACGTAGAAGCTTCAACGCCTGTTTCCGTCCTTTTGGCTGGCGTGCTGCTGAAGTTAGGAACTTACGGCCTACTTCGTTATGGTGTGGGTCTTTTGCCTGATGCCTGGGTATATTTAGGCCCCTGGCTGGCCATCTGGGCTGCGGTGAGTGCTCTTTACGGGACCTCTTGTGCCATCTCACAACAGGATATGAAAAAGGTGGTGGCCTATGCTTCCATTGCCCACATGGCCTTTATCTTGCTAGCGGCAGCAGCTTCCACTGAACTGAGTATGATTGCCGCTGTCTGCCAGATGGTCAGTCACGGTTTGATTTCTGCTTTACTGTTCTTGCTCGTTGGGGTCGTTTATAAAAAGACAGGCAGCCGAGATATGTTTTTCCTCAGGGGCTTACTCAATCCTGAGCGAGGCTTACCCCTGATTGGTAGCATGATGATCCTAGGCGTCATGGCAAGTGCTGGAATTCCCGGCATGGTTGGTTTTATCTCTGAATTTCTCACCTTTAGAGGAAGCTACCCCATTTTCCCTGTGCAAACGCTAGTTTGTATGATAGCTACTGGATTGACGGCAGTTTACTTCCTATTAATGATTAATCGGGTCTTTTTTGGCCGTTTACCGGATGAGTTAGACCGTATTCCTACCGTTACATGGTCTGATCGCCTCCCGGCCGCGATTTTAGTGGCACTCATTTTCTTACTAGGGATTCAGCCCAACTATATTGTTCGTTGGAGTGAAACTCAGATCGCTGCTTTGATTCCTTACAATCCTAGACCGCCACAAATTATGATCACCAATATCCCCGATCAATCGATGGCAAGTGTCTCTAGCTCTATTGTGGCCTCTAGCCCTCAGATAGAAATTACGGATTAGCTTTGCATTAGTTTCTGCAACTTGTTCCTCCTTATACCCCTCATCAGCTATGGTAAGCACGCCTCAAATAGAGCCCTCTAAACACCAACTGGCAGAATTCATTCATCGCTTGGAAGCGGGTGAAGCCCTGCTGAGAGATTCCCCAGAACATGTCTTGGAAGTGGTGGGAATTCTTAAAAGCTATGGAATTATTTTGGATGCTTATTCCAACAACCTAATCTATATTGCCGATCACCAATTTTTATTACTTTTTCCGCTGTTTAAGTACTTTAATGGGGAGATCAATCCTGGCAAGATTTTAAAGTTTCTCTGGCATGACCGGATCAACTATGAATATGCTGAATATTGCATGAAAAGCATGTTTTGGCATGGGGGAGGTGGGTTAGATACTTACTTAGACTCTCCCGAGTTCTTAGAGGGAATTAAGCCAGTTATTAAAGCTAAGTTCAAACTCAATCCAGTTATGTTGGGATTAGATCGGGCTTTCCCTGATTTTCTGCCTGAACAAATCCGACAAATGGCATACTATAGCGGTTTGGGACAATTTTGGCGGGTGATGAGTGATATCTTTATTGATCTCTCGGATCGGTATGATGCCGGTGAAATCAAAACCATCCCGGAAGTGGTGGACCATATTTTGCAAGGGCTAGTCGCAGATGCTAGTCGGCCCATTACCTATACCGTCAATATCGGCAGTACAGATTATGACATTATTCCCAAGTCTGCTAACTTGACCTTCTTGATGGATACGGCTGTTCCATATGTTGAGGCAGTTTTCTTTAGGGGAACGCCTTTCCTCGGCACGGTTTCTTATAATGCCCAGGCGTACCAAATCCCCATGTTCCAAAGTGACTTTGCCTATGGAGCGCTCTATGCGGATCCGCTGCCCATTGGCTGTTCGGGGATTCCGCCGACGCTTTTGATGCAAGATATGCGCCACTACCTGCCTGACTACTTGACAGAGGTTTATCAAAAAAGTCTGCGGAAAGAAGAAGACTTGAGAATTCAAATTTGTCAGACCTTTCAGAAATCGATGTTTTGCGTGACCACTGCTGCCCTTCAGGGACTAGCACCACACCCGCTAACCACTACTGATTTGGAAGAACAAAAAGCCAATCGCAAATATTTAGAAGATTGGATGAACCGATTTACTAAATCTCGAATTTTACAGGCTAATGCTTAACCATGTCTTTTCGACAGAATCTGGTTTATATTCTGGTTCTTAAGTCGTTTGGGATATGCTAAAGCTCTAAATTTCGCGTAGGCTGACACATATATCCGCAAAAGATCTCCCAAATGGGCTTTAATCCAACTGGGTATTCTCAGCGCCTCTGATAATCTAATCAGGCAAACAAACCTGATAATCATCTTGCCGGAGTGTTTTCACCCACTTCAATCGTTTCGGTCGAATAGACATTCGTGCCGTTACACAAGCCATAACCAAGAACCAATGGCAGGTGTACAGAGTTCCCCTTAAGGTCTGCAAAAACATCAAGAATATGGAAGGAGAAACGCGCTCAGCCCTGCGAATCCGATCGAGGCCATTCCACATTCCGACCAACGACAGCAGCATGGTAACACTTGTCATCGGCATAAGCAGTGGGAGTTGATTGCGTGCCGTTGCCATCACTAAATCAGGAACAGCTGCAGTTGGTAAAACATACTGGGCAAACCAAAATACGACTAAATCAAAGGTTTTTCGAGGCCCTAACCGATTTCGGAAAATCAATGGCCAATAATCTAGATATCTCTGATACCCACCTTCTGCCCAACGATTACGTTGATGCCAAAGAGCTACGGCTCGGGTGACCCCTTCTTCCTGTACTGCCGGCATAGGCAAAACACCGATATCCCAATGGTTCAGATGAAGTCGGAACGTTAAATCCAAATCATCGGTAATCGTCGCTTCATTCCATCCACCACAGCTGATCAATGCTTGTCGACGAACGAACTGACCATTGCCTCGTAACTCACCCACTCCTCCAACTGCAATCCGTTGCTGCTGGAGGTAAAGGTCTAAGCCCATTTCAGCCGATTGACCACGGGTCCAAAAATTGGTATCCGTGTTGGCAATCTGCTTACGAACCTGAACGGCTCCTATCTGTGGATCATCAAAGAGAGGTAAAACATGGCAGAGTAGATCGGATGAGACTTGAGCATCCGCATCAAAAACGCCAATAAAATCACCTTGGGTTAAAGGCAAGACCTGATTCAGTGCCCCAGATTTACCGCCTCCTGCACCTGTCGTCCGTCTCAGGACATGAAGCTGGGGATACACCTCTGACAATTGTGTCAAAACCTCTGGAGTCTTATCAGTACTGTCATCATCAACAATCCAAACTTCGTAGCGCTCAGATGGGTAGTCGAGCTTGCAGAGGGTCTTAACCAAAGAGGCCAACACCGCTTCTTCATTTTTGGCAGACACCAGGAGAGAGACAAATGGATATTCGGTTGTCGGTTGGTCTAGACTCAAGGGTTCGGTACTGGGAAGTTCAGGTGCCCGAATCATCCGTAACCAATGCATGCTGATAATAGTGGTCAGGCAGCAAACGGCCCAAAATCCCACTGAAAATAGATGCAATGCGATCGTACAACTCCAGATCAGCGTCAACATCAAAGCCGCTTTCCGGCGACGACCTTCACCTTCTGGATAATCTAATTCCAGCTCAGGGAGTGCTGAGAATTGTGCGTCTTTGGGCCAAGGGGGTTTTACTTCAGACATGTTGCAAGAATCGTTTTCTGGCCAGGAATTCTCCGACATAACTGACTTGATTTAAAACCCAATACTTATCAACACCTTGGAAAAAGCTGGGGATGAGGTAACACCAAACGGTACAACCTTCACAGACAGACAGCTTACCCTGGGACTGACGATACTCCTCAACAATCTCAGCCTCTCGATAAAGCTCGTATAATCGACCTTCAATCGGAACGCCTGTCTGGGCAAAATGGTAGCAGGGCAACAGCAACTCATCATTGGGAGAGATGGCAATGACGGCATCTACAGCCTTACATCTCGGATTTTGAGTATCGTTACCGCCCGCTTTAATAAATTCTAATGCTGCCTTGTTATACCCTAAATTCCGATACTGTTTAGCGCTTGATTCAATAGCATCAACAATTGCAGGGGTGGGATTTTTTTTGTCATTGTAATTGGAGTGAGCTGTAAAAGCAGGATTTAACCAAACCCTAACACTCAAACGTGATCCCAGCTCTGCAACCTCATGAATTCGTTCATAGTTTTGAGCCGTAACAGTATGGTTAAGAACGGGATATTCTCCGAGATCAAGTGCTAGTTTTACAGACTCAACCAAATTATCAAAAATTCTGACGCCTCTGGAGTGATCATGGGTTTCAGCATCAGGACCATCTAGGGAAAAATTCAGAAAATCTACTAACCCTTTAATTTCATGTGCTTTTTGCAAATAGAGAATGGTGTTGGTGGTCATGCTGGTATAAAAACCAAGCTGCTTAGCAGTCTGATAAATTTCGCCAACATCTGACCTTAACAGCGGCTCACCTCCCGTAAAGTCCACATATTTGACTCCCAGGCGCTTTAAGTCCTTAAGATTATGTTCAATGGTGTTGAAGTCCGCTTCTTTCCCCGGGTCTAATGCCCAGATGTCACAAAAATGACATCGTGCATTGCAACGGTAAGTCAGATAGTAATTTGCAACTAAAGGAGCCATAATCTTGTGTTCCAGCTAGGGAATCTCACCAGCAGACATTGATTGGTACTACCCACCACCTATACCATAAACTGTATATATATCTTTATATATATTTGTTGTACTTGACATTATGCCATTGTAATAGGGCGTTCAAATCCTTGGGGCTAGCAAGGAAAAATCAGGTTATACAGTAAAATTCATTGCTGACTTGCCCATACTGCATACATGAGGTTTATCGATTGATCGGTCAATGAGGACGTTATGATATGACCCAAGTTTTAAATGCCATTCAGCCAGCCCCCCCAAAAGACGTTAATGTTTACCTTCCCTACTACCAAGGTGGAAAAAGGGACTTACTCCCATTGGCTATCTCGCTTTACCAAAACAGCAACTTGGAGGGACAACGGGGGATTGAGGGGGGAAATAATATTCCCTTTGTGGCGACATGGAATGTCTCCAAATTACCTGCGGACTTAACTCGGTGCCGAATTCAGTTTGATAATGATGGGGATTTGAATTACGAGCTGACGATTACCAATTTTGAGTTTATTGGGTTTTTGATCGAAGTCATTACCAACTATCGACGCACAAAAGTTGCTGATTTTCCCAAGACTTTCTATCGTAAGCTGTTAAAGCTAGATGATTAATATCGAATCTGTGAGGAGTTTTTGGAGTGCAACAGGCATCAAAACATCTGCTGATTGGTTCCATTGAGGCTTTCAGTGGTAAATCAGCTGCGATTTTGGGCCTCGCTCAATCCCTGATGGGAAAAGGCTATCGATTAGCCTATGCCAAACCGGTAGGAACCTGTACCGAAGGACAGTCTGAAGAAGATTTGGATATCGACGTTCAGTTTATTACTGATGCCCTTGGACTGGCCTCAGATCAAGTGTATCCGACTCTCTTATCCATCAGTGCTCACCGTATCCAGCAAAAAATACAGGGGAATGATCCAACTTCTTATACTGAGCAGCTGCATCAAGTTAAAAAACGTAATGATGTCGATTTGGTGATGTTAGAAGGCCCAGGTTCATTAACGGAAGGGTACTTGTTTGACCTCTCCTTGCTACAAATCTCGAATGCCTTAGAAGCTGAAATTGTTTTAGTCAGCCGCTTCCATAATCTAAGCATCATTGATGCACTGCTGAATGCCAAAGTGCGTCTGGGTGATCGTCTGATTGGTGTTGTGTTTAATGATGTCAATCCTGAGCAACACCATCTCCTTCAAACTACGGTGCAATCGTTCTTGGAAGGACAGCAAATTCCTGTTTTAGGCGTATTGCCTAGTAATGCTTTGTTGCGTAGCGTGAGCGTCTCTGAGCTGGTTCAACAACTCAAAGCTGAGGTGCTCTATGGGGAAGAATATCTCCACCTGATGGTGGAAGAGCTGACGATCGGTGCCATGAATGTCAATTCTGCTTTGAAATATTTCCGACAAGGTCGGAATATGGCTGTGGTAACGGGAGGCGATCGCACCGATCTCCAGCTGGCTGCCTTGGAGTCTTCAACTCACTGCTTGATTTTAACGGGGCATTTCCCCCCCAATGAGTTGGTCCTCAATCGAGCAAAAGATCTGGAAATTCCCGTCTTGCTAGTGGATTCAGATACTCTAACCACTGTTGAAGTGGTTGAACAAGCGTTTCAGCGTGCCCAAGTCCACGAACGCATTAAGGTTGAATGTATGCGAGAAATGATCGATCAGCACTGCGATATTGATCGTCTTCTGGCGACCCTGGGATTAACATCTCCAGTTCCTCAATAAAATTCCTGGGTTGTTGCCCATCATTTACCTTTGAACGGTTAATTTGAGTGTGAAAAAGCAGAAATTACCCCACTTAGTGGGCTCTAAATGGACAGCCCAGTCCTCAACGTTTGGTTGGCGACACTTTCAGGTGATTAATCGCAAAAATGAAGGCTCACTCGTGTTTGCTGAGTTGGTTGCTGCTTGTGATAACACGATCCGATTTTGGGTGAATGCCCAAGCCCTAAAGAATCGAGGGCTATGGAAACCTGGCTGGCAGTCGTTACTGGAGCAAGCCCAGGCGCTGAAGTGAGGGGGTTTATCCTTGACTCGCTTTGTATCTCATAGAACCGCAAATCTATGTTCAAGACGATGGTTCTTAATCATGGGGTGCGATACTATGCACTGGGGCTAAACCTCCGAATGAACCCATGCCAGTGTAGTCACCATGTTCGTTGATCTTTCGCCAGTGTCTTTAGCTGCTTTTCAGTCTCCTGGACCCGAGATTTTTAGAGTGGGTCCTTTGGTCATTCGCTGGTACGGCGTTCTCATTGCAGCTGCCATTGTTTTAGGGCTACAACTCTCTCAGCGACTAGCAAAGCATCGCCGGATCAAACCAGAACTGATTAGTGATTTGGCCATTTGGCTCGTTGTGGGGGCAATTCCCTGTGCCCGAATTTACTATGTGCTTTTCCAGTGGGATTATTACAGCCAACATTTAGACCAAGTTGCCACGATTTGGCGGGGGGGAATTGCAATCCATGGTGCCATCCTAGGTGGAATGCTGGCGGCAGTGATTTTTAGTCGTCTGAACAAGGTTTCGTTTTGGCAATTAGCTGACTTAGTGGCTCCCTCATTAGTGTTGGGGCAAGCTATCGGTCGGTGGGGAAATTTCTTTAATTCGGAAGCCTTTGGTGATCCCACTGATCTCCCTTGGAAACTCTTTATCCCCTCCGAGCGCCGCCCACTCGGCTATAAAAGCTCGGCTTACTTTCATCCCACCTTCTTATATGAATCCTTATGGAATCTGATGGTGCTGGGGCTCCTGTTGGCCTTGTTCTTTCGGTTTCCACGGGCCAAAAAAGGCACTCTCTTTCTGGCCTATGCACTCACATACAGCCTGGGTCGCCTGTGGATAGAGGGATTACGGACAGATAGTTTAATGTTAGGCCCCTTACGCATTGCTCAAGTGGTGAGTTTGATCGGCATTGGCGTTGGTCTCTTGGGGTTGAGTTGGTTGTATTTGCTGAAGCGGAGTTTACCGGATACCAAGCAGGCCTCTTAATCGCATTGTGTAGCCTTGTTCTTTTTATTCATGTTTAGCTTGAATTGAAACCTTATGACGCTCCCTTCTCCTGATCTGCTTGAGCAGCCTGTGTCCAAAACATCGCTATTGCCAGCGGTTTATATTGTGGGTGCAGGACCGGGCGACCCTGATTTGCTGACGGTTAAGGCGCAACGGATCCTCCAACAGGCAGATGTGGTGGTGTATGCGAATTCTTTGGTTCCTAAAGCGGTTCTGAGCCTATGCCAGGACAGTGCAGAATTGATTCCCACTGCAACCCAGACGCTAGAAGATATCGTGCCGATGATGATTGAGAAGGTGCGATCGCACCTTTCAGTCGTTCGATTGCACTCGGGAGATCCTTGTTTATATGGTGCCGTTCATGAACAGATGCAGGCCCTAGCAACGGCAGACATTCCCTTTGAAATTATCCCTGGTATCAGTGCATTTCAACTGGCGGCTGCTAAATTGCAGGTAGAGCTGACCGTACCAGAATTAGTTCAGACCATTATTTTGACGCGAATCAGTGGTCGCACCCAAGTCCCCGAAGCTGAAGAACTGGCCAGCTTAGCCGCTCACCAAGCCAGCCTTTGTTTATATCTCAGTGCTCGCCACGTTAGCCAGGCCCAACAGCGATTGCTGGCTCACTACGCCCCCGATACGCCAGTGGCCATCTGTTTTCGTTTGGGATGGCCGGATGAACAAATATGGGTTGTTCCTCTCACGGAGATGGCGCACGCCACTGAGGAACATCAGTTTGTGCGGACAACGCTTTATCTGATCAGCCCCGCCTTAACAACAGACCATTCCCACGCCCGCTCGCGCCTGTATCACCCTCACCACCAACATCTGTTTCGGCCAGGTTCACGCTGATTACAGCTCGGCAAGCTATCGTTACATCCTTGACTGGCAGGAGATTACAGCATATTCAAGCAAGCATCACCCAAAAAATAGCCGTCGGACTTGACATATCTTTACATCTTTGTTACATTAATTCACATAGATAACAACACACATGAGTCTACGGAGTCTACAGACATGAATAATACCTCTAATAACTTCTTCGGATTTACTCCTTTTGCTGAAGCTTGGAGTGGTCGTCTGGCCATGGTTGGCTTGTATCTTGCTGTTGTGATTGAACTGGTCACTGGCAAGGGCTTACTCCACTTCTGGGGTGTGATGTAAGGGTTCACCCTTCTCAATACCTGAGCATTCACAATGCCTACTACTTTAGGAGATCCGATCCCTATGAATAACCAACCCTCTTTTACTGGATTTAACCCATTTGCAGAAACTTGGAATGGCCGTCTGGCCATGCTTGGGTTTACTCTGGCCATTATTACTGAGGCACTCACAGGTAAAGGCATTATTGGTCAACTCATCGCCTGGTTTAGCCTGTAAAGATTAGACGTTATTCTCTCCTCTCGTCTAGCTAACAGCAGTTTTACGATGCTGCTGTACCCTTCTCGTAGAATTAACTCGAAAATTCTACAAACTATCAAAAGTTCAGTACATATGTCACCCTTTCTACACTCCAGCCCTTTAGCTGGAGTTTTTTTTGCCATAAATGGGCTGAAGCCAGCCTAGACACTTCCGTTTTGGCCCATTCATTGATGAGCACCGTAGAAATCGCTTTTTATTTTCTCCTTGACAAAACGTTACGTTATAAGTTACATTTATTCATATAAAGATACAAATTACGGAGTCACACCATGAGCACACAAAATCCAATCTGGGGCTTTACTGACTTTGCAGAGACCTTTGGTGGTCGTTTAGCAATGATGGGATTTTCCCTCGCCCTAATTACCGAAATCCTGACTGGACAAGGTATTGTCGGCCAGGTTGCAGCTCTACTGCATTTCTAAGATTCAGCTCGGATAGTATACGAAACAACTGCTATCCTCAAATGTTCTCTTCTTCCTTGTCTTCTAGCCCTAGCCTTGTGCTGGGGCTTTTTGTATGGATGGGTCACTCCCATTCTCAGCCTTATGCAGATTAACTTTTGTTATACAGTCGACGCGCTAAAACAAATTGCCATTCAAGTAATGGAGCCTTATAAAACCCTTGATCTGCAAAGGCTCCCTCAATCCACATCAAACATATTTTCTACCGATCCAGGCAACTGCTTCAGCTTGATGGCATGGACCAGGTGAAATTTGTGTAAAGCAATATCATTGACAGACATTTTTTTTGTAAAGACTATTTTGCTAAATTTTACAAATGCTCAGATACATCTCACAGACAAAGCCTCTAAAAGCACTTATATATAGATAAATAATTGAAGAGAATAGCTAATATAAAGATAAAAAGAATCAAAAATGGCATCTGAATATATATTCATTGCTGAATATCAGCCGATATAATCATTCAAATCAGTTTAATCGAGATTTAGCTTAAACCTTGCTGTTTTGTAACTTTATGTTAATATAGTTAACATAAAGTTACAAACGGAGTCTATTATGTTTGCCCCTATTGTCATCTTGACGCGCAACGCCGTGGGTCAACCCAAATTCACTAAGCTCAGAGGTCAGGCTATTGCCCTGCACTCCAAAGCCATTACTAACTTCTGTAATCAAGTGGGTATTGAACGCACTCAGCGGCAAAATTGGATTCGTCTTGCTCGTGACAATGGCAAACGCCTAGGGCTGCTCGCCTAAAACAGCTGTCTTGGACGATCCACTTCATCCACTTCATCCACTTCGTTCCACTCTAAGTACAGTTCCCGATAAATCTCTGCTGAGATAGATACGATAAAGAAGATGACTGTCTAGCCAACAATCGCTATCAGCAATTCGATTTCTCGCTATCCTCATTGACGACTCCCCGCCATGAACTATTCTGCTCAAGCCAAGCTGATCCAATATTTAAAAAAGGAGCTACAGATTGCTGATGATGCGATCGCAATCGCCGTCAAACAGCATCATACGCTTGCCAGCCAACTGCCCATCATTCTCTGGCAGTTCGGTTTTATCTCGCTATCGCAACTGAACCAAGTTTTCGAGTGGCTAGAGCAGCTTGCCGTTCGCTCTGAGAGCGAATCGACCTCAGCAGCCTAAACATTTTAGTGACCCTTCAAGATTAGGAAGAGAACCATGCCCATCAAAGATAAGCCTCAACGTCCCCGTCCTAACCTCATCACTAGTCTGCTGTTATTTCTACCTGCAATCTTGCTGATAGCGAATCTCGTCCTTCCCTTTGTATTGGGACCAAAAGTGCCACGAGTTCCTTACAGTTTCTTTATTGAGCAAGTCCAGGATGAGCAGGTGGCGAGGGTTTCGGTTGGCCAAGATTTGATTCGATACCAATTGGAAACAGCGGAAGGTGAGAAGCCTCAAATCTTAGAAACCACGCCTATCTTCGACCTAGAACTCCCCAAACTACTGGAAGCTAAAGGAGTTGAATTCGCCGCCACCCCTCCCCCCAGCAATCGCTGGTTCAC
>NZ_JANQOY010000136.1 GCF_028285565.1 Acaryochloris sp. IP29b_bin.148 | reverse complement strand
AATCGGCTTTTAGAGAGGTATCCCTGACATGGTTGTCAGCAGAGGTAAAACACCATCCGCCCAAGAGACCTTTATGCAAATGGCCCAGGCAGCTGGGCTAAGAGGTCGCATCTTTATTACCCTTGGGTTGTTGATTTTGGTGCGCTTAGGCATTTACTTGCCAGTGCCTGGTATTAACCGCGATGCCTTTAAGACCGCATTTGCAGGAAACCCTGTGTTTGGTTTCTTGGACTTCTTCTCTGGAGGTGGTTTCTCTGCCTTAGGGATTTTTGCCTTAGGGATTATCCCCTTTATTAATGCATCCATTATTCTACAATTGCTGACGGCTGCACTGCCTTCGCTAGAGCGTTTACAAAAAGATGAAGGCGAGGCCGGTCGCCGCAAGATTTCCCAAATTACTCGCTACGTCGCTTTGGGATGGGCCATTATTCAAAGCACAGGATTTTCCATCTTGGTCAATGGTGCGGAGGCCAGATATCCAGGCAGTGTTGTTCCTGTAGTTGCTAATCCTGGGCCTGTGTTTATTGCCCAAATGATTGTGGCATTAACGGCTGGCTCTATGTTTGTGATGTGGGTGGGCGAGTTAATCACAGAAAGAGGGGTTGGTAACGGCGCATCCTTACTGATTTTCCTGAGTATTGTGTCTGGCTTACCCAGCACCTTAGGAAACGCTTTGCAGATTGCTGAACAGGGCGAGGTCTCCAAGGTGATCATCTTGATTTCTGTGTTTATCTTGATGATTGTTGGCATTGTGTTTGTCCAGGAAGGCACTCGCAGAATTCCCATTGTCTATGCTCGCCGCCAAGTGGGCCGCAGAACCTATCAAGAGCAAAAGAGCTATCTGCCGCTGCGATTGAATTCTGGTGGCGTTATGCCCATTATCTTTGCCTCTGCCATGTTGATCTTGCCTGGAACGCTAGCAGGACTGACCAATAACCAAACCTTAATCGAATTTGCTGGCTATCTTAGCCCCAATAGTTCGTTGCCTTGGGTCTATGTGATTTTCTATCTGTCGATGATTGTTTTCTTCAGCTATTTCTATGCATCCTTGGTGGTGAATCCTATCGATATGTCTCAGAATTTGAAGAAGATGGGGGCCAGTATTCCTGGTATTCGACCTGGTCGAGCCACCACAGAATATGTTGAGCGGGTGTTAAATCGTTTGACGTTGTTGGGGGCATTCTTCCTGGGTGCTGTGGTGTTGATTCCCGTCGCGGCAGAAAGAGCCGTGGGTGGCGGTATTTTCTCTGGCTTTGGGGCAACATCTCTGCTGATTTTGGTGGGTGTGGCCATTGATACGGCCAAGCAAATTCAAACCTATGTGATTTCCCAGCGTTATGAAGGGATGGTGAAGCAGTAGTGGCACGTCTAATTCTGTTTGGGCCACCTGGCGCTGGCAAGGGCACACAAGCCGTCTCTCTGGCAGCTGACTTTAATATTCCGCATATCTCCACCGGAGATCTGTTTCGGGCCGCCATTTCGGGTAAAACGCCTTTGGGCTTGAAGGTCCAATCCTACTTAGATCAAGGACAGTTAGTCCCAGATCAAGTAGTGATTGATATGGTGCAGGAGCGTTTGGCCCAGTCAGATACAGATGGTGGGTGGTTATTGGATGGCTTCCCGCGCACGATTCCCCAAGCCGAAACCTTGGACAAGCTCCTAACGGAGATGAATCAAAGCTGCGATCGCGTCATTAACCTCCAAGTCCCCGAACAGATTTTAATCACTCGGATGCTGAGCCGAGGCCGCAAGGATGATAACGAAACTGTCATCCAGGATCGCCTTCAGGTCTACCATCGGGAAACGGCTCCTATCCTAGATTTCTATCGGGAACGCAACTGCCTAGTCGATATCGATGGGGATACCGCCGTCGAGGCCGTCACGGATCGAATCAAAGCGGCTTTGGCAGATCTCACGTAATTCTCTATACTCTCTGTGTGGAAACCTTGTTTGACAGTATTTTTGGTAGAACAACGAACGACTCATCCTGAGGAGGATCAACTTTTTGGCTAAGCAAGATGCGATTGAGATGGAAGGCACCGTAACGGAATCGTTACCGAATGCCATGTTTCGGGTGGATTTAGATAATGGGTTTAATGTGCTAGCTCATATCTCTGGCAAGATTCGGCGAAACTATATCAAGATATTGCCTGGAGATCGCGTCAAGGTAGAGTTGACCCCCTATGATTTAACGAAGGGGCGGATTACCTATCGATTACGCAAAAAATAGTCAATCGTCTCACCCCTTAACCCGTGGAGATGCGCTTTGCGATCGCAACGTTGTGAGTTGACATGGTTTCCCTTGATGCTTTAAGGGCACAGCAACAAGCTGGCACTCTCACCGCTGTAGAGTATCGGCTGAGTGAACCCCTCGACTTATTTGATACCGCTGAATGCCAAACCTTGGCGACTCAAGCCTGGCCGGGGCGGCATCTCAGATTTTGTCTCCCAAAGGATTGCCATCTAAACGGTGCACTGCCCGTTTGCCTCTGCGAAGACGACTATCCTGGCTGGATTGAAGTGAAAGCGCTATTAGGTTTGGCAGCTGCCCAGCAGCCTTATCAAGCACCATCCGTCACTCGTGTGCAAATTGTGGCGCGTTTACCCTACGTGATTGCATTTATGCAAACCGCCTTTCAACAGCCCAATCAGTATCTATGGGGCGGAACGCTGGGGCCGAATTTTGATTGTTCAGGACTGATGCAACATGCCTTTGCTGAGCAAGGGATTTGGTTGCCCAGAGATGCCTATCAGCAGGAGGCGTTTACTAAGGCCCTGGTTAATCCTGGAGAGACTGCTGAAGCCTTAGTTGCGGTCCTTCAACCTGGGGATTTGATTTTTTTTGGTCCGCCCACAAAGGCAAACCATGTAGCCTTATATCTAGGAAAAGGGCAGTACATCCATAGTTCAGGCACAGATCAAGGACGCAATGGCATTGGTATTGATGGGCTATCCCCTAATGGGGATAAGGTCACCCAAACCTATTATCATCAAATTCGTGGAGCGGGGCGAGTGATGGGAGGGTATCAACCCACTCCTCAACCCTGATTGATACGTCGCAAGTCACGATTTCCCCTCTCCATCATGGCATGCCCCTATAAACTGAGTTCAATATTGGCTCGCTATCTGGGTTCAATAGATACAATGAACGCCTTGGGAAAGTAGCACAATCCGGCATGTCTTCCTCTCGATACCGAATTTTAGGGAAGGTTGGTCAAGGCCAATTTGGGAAGGTGCTCTGTGCCAGCGATCGTCGCACTGGCTCACTGGTTGCACTGAAGGTACTGAATAAAAAAGATCTGCCAACCCGCTTGTTTCTGCGAGAGTTGAGGCTCTTAGCGGGCTTGCAACATCCCAATATTGTGTCAGTCCAAACGATCGCCTATACCGCCATGGAGCGATACCTCGTGATGGACTACTGCGAGGGCGGCACATTGCGAGATCTGCTCTTGCATCCCATACACCTCAGTTTAGAGCAGCGACTACGCATCATGATTGATGTGCTGAAAGGATTGGCGTATGCCCATCAACGTGATGTTGTCCATTGTGATCTCAAGCCTGAAAATATTCTATTGACTCATACGGCTGAGGGGTGGTCCGCTAGAATCTCCGACTTTGGGATTGCTCGGTTAGCTGAAGAAGCAGGTGTCATCGGTCAAGGAGATACAGGGTCACCTGCCTATATGGCTCCAGAACGGTTTTATGGCCAATACTCCTTTGCTTCAGATCTGTACGCCATTGGCGTTATTTTATTTGAGCTATTGGTGGGAAAACGACCCTTTATGGGGTTGCCGGGGGAATTAATGGCCGCCCATATCAATGAAATGGCACAGATTCCCAAAGAAGTGCCATTTTTGCTTCGTTCTGTCCTTAAAACAGCTCTTCAGAAATTACCGCAAAGACGATTCAAACATACAGAAGAGATGCTGAGAGCGGTTGAACTCGCTGCTAGCGTTTTATCAACGGAGGATCCGACGGCCTTTACCCTTACCTCTTGCCACCAAATGCTCACAGTGACTCACTCACCCGTGATTGAGCAGGAGGCATGGACAAGCCCACTCTCTTGTTTGTTCATCCAAGGCAATCAGGTGTATGTGGGTAGCCATCGCCAAGTGATCGGTCGGACCTACCCTACTCCGGATCTGGAACCCAATCGAGTGACGGAGCAACAGTGGCAATTTCCCCAACCGGTGATCGACTTATTTGGGGCAGGGGGACAAACTTGGGCTTGCACACTATCGAACCCAGCGGATTCCCCTTGCTTCTACTCGTTTGGGGATGCTTTGGATCCCGTTCCTTACCCCTCTCCCTTTAACCTCACGGCCGCTGAGCTGAGTAAGGAGGCTATCAAAATAGGTAGGCTACCAGCACAGAAGTGGTTAGCAATGTCCGTTAATCAATCTACCTTTAAGACGGGCGAGACCTCAGAACAGCACGAGCAAGCGTTGTTGTACCTGTTGCGATCGCAACAGATGCAGCCGATGGGTTCACCTGTCCCCATTCATCCACCCGATTGGTTATTTTTGCTTGACCAACGGTATGGCGTTGCTATCTCCTCTGGCTCAAACCAAAGCCAATTCCAAGGCTTTACCCGTCGCGGCACCTGTTTGCAGCCGTTTTCAGTTCCGCTGAGCTTTCAGCAGATCGTTCAAAGTGTTCCTAATCCCTATCACCTGCTAGCGATGGCCACTGATTTTCCGCAAGTGGGTTTCCTGATTGATCTAATGCCGTGGCGATTGACCCGGATTACCTTCGCTATCCAGCCGGAACATATCCTAGCGACGGCTTGGGGATATGTGTTGATCGCCGCGAGCCAGGTCTTGCTTTTGGGGCTGGATGGACGACCCATTAGTCAATTTAGGTTACCGATGGCAACAACCGAAAAAATTACAGCAATGGCCCGTACCCAGCCAGGATTTATGATCGGCACTGAGTCAGATACTTCAGCAACCCTCTACACCGTAGATGTCCGAGCTTTATTAACGCACTGGCAACAACAGGTTGAAGCCCAGTTATTAGAAACGACAAATAATCGGATGACCTAAGCCGCAATCGGCCCCAGGTCGGGATCCACCATCGTCTCTGTAAGTCTAGGGTTAGCTGTTGGTGAGGTTGAAGCTGGGATCTTTTTAGATGATGTTCAACAGATTTAAGACAATATAGTATCCAAAGCAAGACCTTCTGGAACGGATCCTCTATGATTTGAGAGTTACAGACCAAAAATGGTCCTTGCTAAGGTTTACTCAGCCTATTGGTAGGCGTAGATATGTCCAGCAAGTGATTGCAAAGGATGGTGCTCTGGATGATCAAGGGACAGATTATTGCGATTGGTGGTGGTGGTTTTTCTGAAGGGTCTGAACCTGGCCTTGATGCCTATGTGCTAGAGCAAAGTGTGGCCAACATTCCTAAAGTTGGTTTTATTGGCACGGCCAGTGGTGATGCAGAAAGCTATCTACTGAAGTTCTACTCTCGATTTTCCCAACTCAACTGTACCCCGTCTCATCTGACCTTGTTTCGACGGACCCCCAACCTACGCGATTGGATTATGTCTCAAGATGTCATTTTCGTTGGTGGTGGCAATACGTTTAGTATGCTGGCCGTGTGGCAGGCTTGGGAAATCGCCCCTTTGCTGAAGGCTGCCGCAGCTCAGGGAACCGTCCTATCAGGAATCAGTGCAGGTGCAAATTGCTGGTTTGAGTCCTGTTTAACCGATGCTAAAGCCGATGGATTTGGTCCGCTTCAGTGTCTGAATTTTTTATCAGGGAGCTGTTGTCCTCACTATTCATCAGAAATTGAAAGACAACAGACCTTTGAACACCTGATTGAAACAGAATCGTTACCCCCCGGTATCGCCATTGATGATGGTGCAGCAGCCCATTTTATTGACGGCCAGCTTACCCGAATTATTTCAGGTACAGAGGAGGCAACTGCATATTCTGTAGCTCCCACTTCCTTGGGGGTTACCTCCAAGCCGTTTGATAGGATTGAGTGTGTAAATCTAGAAATATAAAACCTCATTGAATGGGCGTTCGATGCCTGTTTTTGCATCACCATTTAATGCTCCATTGACCAGAACCCACTATGACAACTGTCGCTCGCCCACAATATTGCGAATGATTGGGTTAAGTTACGTCTCTCTCCTAATGCGTTGATCCAGAACAGATCCTCTATGATTTGAAAGTTACATGCCAAGAGCGGTTCCTTGTGATGTCCTCTAAGGTTGTTGGTTGGTTGGTTAAATCCGTGCTCCTCTTGTTAGGAGTGGTATTTGGTTTAGATCTACTGGCTCATTTTATTGCCGAGTTTGCCTGGTTTAAAAATCTAGGCTATTTAACGGTTTTTCAAACTCAACTAGTGGTCAGGATAGGGCTATGGATCCTAGCACTGGCAAGTACGGGTGGTTATCTGGTTGGCAATTTAGTCTTGGCTCATCGCTGGCGCTATCGTCAACCCGTTGATATCGATAAAACTGAACCTGGCGCGCTCAAACTGACACAATTGCTGCTGGTATTGGTGGGGCTAAGCCTGTTGTTGGCGAGTCTGCTGACCCATATTGGTCAGGTAATTATTCAGTTTTGGTATCCTCCTACCGAAATTGCCACCTCCAGCTCCCAGATTTTGCAGCAGTTTACTTTTTCAGCGACAGCCAATCTACTCAAACATTGGCTACAGATGCCCTGGAAACTGCTGTTAGTGGCTGGGTTTACAGTATTTTTGCTTTGGCATCCGGGGTTTGTACTGGGTGCGATCGCACTATGTCTCAGCCTCGGTCTAGGCTTAGTGGTGTCCAATCACTGGACCACGATTCTGGCCTTTATGCACGCTACACCTTTCAACAACACCGATCCGCTGTTTGGGCACGATATTGGCTTTTATGTCTTTGTCCTACCCCTGTGGGAACTGCTGAGATTTTGGCTGATGGGAGTGACCCTCACCGGATTTGTCAGTGTGGCCTTAATCTATCTCTTGGCCGGGGACAGTGTTAGTCAAGGTCGTTTCCCAGGGTTTACCCTGCCTCAAAAGCGACATCTCTATGGACTAGGGGGAGCCCTTGCCTTAACCCTGGCCTGGGGCTTTTGGCTAGACCGCTATTCCCTGCTCTATTCCACCCAAGGCATTCTCTATGGCGCTGGTTATACCGACGTTACGGTGGATTTACCCACTAAAACATTGCTCTGTTTGGGGGCGGCCACCATTGCCGTGGTCTTTTTTGGACGAGCGGTGTTTCCTTATCCTGCTCGACGTCCAGCGAAATTATCCTGGATTCTCAGCGCTTATATCGGAATCGCCGTCGTGGCAGGCTTAGTTTTGCCCCGAGGCGTTCAGGCCCTCGTAGTCCAACCCAATGAGCTAGCCCGAGAAGAATCCTATATCGAAAAAAGTATTCAACTCACCAGAGCTGCCTTTGATCTCAACAATATTGAAACCAAAACCTTCCAGCCCAAAGCCGATTTAACCCCTGCAAAACTAAAGGCTAATGACTCTACACTGCGCAATATCCGCCTTTGGGATACCCGCCCACTGCTAGAAGCTAACCGCCAACTTCAGCGCATTCGTCTCTACTATGAGTTTCCCAGTGCAGATGTGGATCGCTATACCCTCAGAACGTCCCAACCCACTGACTCAGCCGAGAAAAATGCCACCACCAGTACCGAAAAACGCCAGGTGCTGGTGGCCGCTCGTGAACTGGATTATGGCAATGTCCCTCCCGAAGCCCAAACCTGGATTAACCAGCGCCTGATCTATACCCACGGCTATGGCTTTACCCTTAGCCCCGTCAACACCGCTGAGACCAGTGGTTTGCCCACCTACTTTATTAAAGATATTGGGGCTGGGAACAACGAGGGTACCCTGCAAACAGCCACGCCAGAGATTGCTGCCAGTATCCCCATCAATGTGCCTCGAATCTATTTTGGGGAACTGACCAATACCTATGTAATGACCCGCACCAAAGTGCAGGAACTGGACTATCCCAGCGGTAACGACAACCGCTACAACACCTATGACGGCACCGGAGGCGTGGCCATAGGGGCTTGGTGGCGACGGGGACTGTTTTCTCTCTACCTAAGGGATTGGCAGATGCTGTTTACTCAAAACTTCACCCCTCAAACCGAAGTTTTGTACCGCCGCCAGATTAAGGAACGAGTAGAGGAACTGGCTCCTTTTCTCAGATTTGATAGCAATCCCTATCTAGTGACGGCCAATGTTGATGTAGAAGCCTTTAATCGCACTAACAAACCAGCCGTTCCCGGCACCCTGTTTTGGGTGATTGATGCCTATACCGTTAGCAATCATTACCCCTATTCCGATCCAGGTCAAGAGAACTTTAATTACATCCGAAATTCCGTCAAAGTAGTAGTGGATGCTTACAATGGCTCGGTGACCTTCTATAGTGTCAATCTTAACGATCCCATTCTGAAAACTTGGCGGGGAATTTTCCCCCAGATGTTTCAGCCTCTAGCAGCAATGCCTCCTAGCCTGCGCAGCCATACCCGCTACCCCACAGATCTCTTTCGGGCTCAATCCCAAAGCCTGCTCACCTATCATATGACCGACCCTCAGGTGTTCTACAACCGGGAAGATCAATGGCGAGTCCCCAACGAAATTTATGGCGAGAAAAGTCAGCTGGTGAAGCCCTATTACCTAACGATGAAGCTACCAGAGGCGGATAAAGAAGAATTTATTCTGCTCTATCCCTTTACCCCCGTTCGCCGTAATAACTTGATTGCCTGGTTAGCAGCCCGTTCTGATGGTGAAAACTATGGCAAGCGGTTGCTCTATCAGTTTCCTAAACGAGAACTCATTTTTGGTCCTGAACAAATTGAAGCGCTGATTAACCAAGATCCCGTGATTTCTCAACGCATTTCCTTGTGGAACCGCCAGGGGTCACGGGTGATTCAAGGCAATTTGCTGATTATCCCCATTGAAGACTCGCTGCTCTATGTGGAACCGCTGTATCTAGAAGCAGAAGCCAATAGTGTACCGATTCTAGCGAGGGTGATCGTCGTCTATGAAAACAAAATTGTGATGGCCAAAACCCTAGAACAAGGGTTGGCAGGGATCTTTCAGGCCGATGGTCAAGAGGCTGAAGCCATTGTTCGTCCAGTAGAGGCTGAAGAGTTGGCCCCACCTGCCTCTTAAGCTCAGGCGCGAAAAATTGATGATATTTACTCAACAGGGTCTGTGGTGTAAGCACCCGTTGATGGGTTGTATTTATACTCCAACTGACGTGCGCCAGAAGCGTTGGAGCGAGAGTTACTAGAAGCACTGCCCGTTCCTGTAGACCGAGTATTCTCAGAAAGAGAGGTTTGCTGGGTTGTCTGGGGGGTACTCGATGACGAAGGCGGCAGCTGCAGATCGGGATCAATGGGTTGATTAATTCCCTGGGCTGCCTGCGGTGATGCGGCAGGTGGAGACCCAGAGGATGAATCGGAGAGGGCCTTAGCAGCAGAAGCATTGGGTTGAGCCGGTGGAGCAGGTTGGACCGGCTGGGTCGGTGGAGCGGGTTGAGCCGATGCTGAGGGAGCAGAACTTGGAGCCGGGTCGGCTGATGCTGCATTGGGAACTTTAGCAGGTACTCCAGCTGGAGAATCCGGTTGAGTAATACTAGGGGGAAGTTTAATGGTGTTGGGGGATACTTTCGGAGACTTTGTGCTCCCGCCTGACGCATTATTGTTGTTTTGAGTGGATTGAGGTGAAGAAATCCCGCCCTCTGCCTCAATCTTTTGCTTGGCGTCTACGTCCGGTTCGCTGGTCAGGGACGGCTCCGTTAAGCTCAGGCCCGAGGATGCTGGTTGTTGAGAGGTGGCGCCTGAAGAGGTCGTTGGATTCCCTCTATTTTCTGTTTTGGCCTGGGTATTACAGCCATACAGCCCGGATATTGCCACTATTGCGACGCACACCCCGAGAAGTCGCTGAGTTGACGAATACGTTTGAGTGAAGTGGCGGAACATTTTCTTTCCCTTTGATAGCAGCAAGACATTAACCTTAGAGTAAAGTTCATTTACAACAAGGCAATTTCCTAGTAAAAATATCAGTTCCTTGCCACTGATGATGTAATCTGCCAACCATGCTAGGGATTTAAAGAGTTTATCCAGCGGAGATTCTTAACTGCGTTTTCTAGCAAAAGTTGCCCCTAGCAGCCCAGACTCCACTGATGTTCAATCCATCCTGCTCAGCTTTATATCCCTAGATAAAAGCAATCCCCAGAGCATTTCGCCTACGTCTCTGGGGAATTCAGTTTAAGTGCCAATGGCGCAAGTATAAGAACTTCTCGCTCAGTTAAACAGATTCAAAATAAGCCTTAGACTTCACGGGATCGGGATTCATGGTCTTATCCCCAGGTTGCCAACCTGCAGGACAGACTTCATCGGGATGCGATTGAACATGTTGAATGGCTTGCAGGGTCCGCAAGGTTTCATCAACATTGCGCCCAAAGGCTAGGTTATTGATGGTGGCATGTTGAATAATGCCTTCTTTATCAATGATAAATAGACCTCTCAACGCAATACCTGCGTCAGGATCAAGGACGTTGTAGGCACTACTAATTTCTTTTTTGATGTCTGACACAAGGGGATAGTTAAGTTCACCCACGCCACCCGATTTACGATCAGTTTGGGTCCAGGCTAGGTGTGAAAATTCACTATCGACGGAAATACCCAGAACTTCAGTGTTGAGGGCCTTAAAGGCATCGTAGCGATCGCTAAAGGCTGTAATTTCTGTAGGGCACACGAAGGTGAAATCTAGAGGGTAAAAGAAAATAACAACGTATTTTCCCCGATAGTTAGACAGTTTGACTTCACTAAATTCTTGGTCGTAAACAGCCGTTGCCGTGAAGTCAGGTGCGGCCTGACCGACCCGTAAACATTCATGGACTTCGTGTTGCGACATAACCAAAGGACTCCTTGAGATATCGATGTTGCTGAGTGGGGCACGGTAAATGCATCATCGCAGACACGCCCCATTATGAGGGGGATACTGATACAAACCAGTGACACCCCAATCACTATACCGCAGACTCATAACGATACTGAGTTAGCTTGCGACTCGACTTGAGTCCCCCTCGAAAATCTCCGTTCAGCGGTTGGCAGACAGCGCTGCAACCAGCGGTTTAAACATCCAGTTAACCCCAACTTTAAGCTGATGCTCAAGGGTCGGCATACGGTAGAGATAGATCATTCTCCGAGCCATAAAGGCCAAGGGACCATCGAGCTGCACCCCCAGTCCAGATAGAGCAGCGGTATCTTCTCCCAAGGTCAGCATTTCTCCCAAGTGGGTGTAGTGAAAGGGCAACAGGGGCCGCTGGGTCAGGGAAGCCCAAATATTCCAACCCACGCAATCAGCTTGTTGAATGGCAACCTGTGCGGTTTTAGGGGTTGGCTTGCCTTGCGAGTCGCGATAATCAGCTAAATCTCCTAGGGCAAAGGTATGGGGTGAATGTTGGACTTGTAGGGTTGGTTCTGTTGCCAATTGACCGAGTTCATTATGGGGGAGGGGTAAGGCTTGAATAGGTTGGGCGATAGCAGTTCCCACGGTCCACAGCACTAAATCAACGGGGAGCGTATCAACTTGCTCCTTGTAGCGTAGCGTCATTTCCTTTTCGCTGAGGGACTGCACGCTGGTGTCTAGGTCGATCCAGATTTGTCGTTTCTCTAGGGCTTTTTGAGCTGAGGCTTGATTAAATTCCGGGGCAGATTTGAGAATTTGAGTATTGCGCTCAATCAGACGAATCCGACCGCGATCGCCCAAACGATCCGCCAATTTACAGGCTAATTCCACCCCACTGGGTCCAGCCCCGACTACTGCAACTCGAATTTTAGACGCAGTCGAGGTTTCTAAAGCCCGTAACCGTTCCTCTAGACGATAGGCATCTTTCACGGTCCGAAAAGGTAAAGCGTATTCGGCTGATCCGGGTACTTGCTGGAGCGGGGTTTCACCACCTAGGGCTAACACCAGTCGATCGTAGGAGAGGGATTGGTCAGAGAGAGTAACTTGCTGCTGTTGCACATCAATTTGCTGCACGGCACTTTGGAGAAACCGCACATCGGTATTGGCCAGCAGTTCGCTATAGGGTGGGGCAATTTCCCAAGACTGGAGTTCTCCCGTCACTAACTCATAGAGCAGGGGCGAGAACAGAAAATGGTCATTTTGATCCACCAGATAAATCAGGGGCTTGTGCGCTTCCCAGGGCAACTGGCTCAGGCGTAAAGCGGTGTATAGGCCCCCAAAACCGCCCCCTAAAATACAAATGGTTGGCTGGCTGTCAGTCATGGAATTACCCTTAACGGAGGTTCTAGAATCGCTACCTTTAAGGATACCAAGGGATTTTAAGTCGGGATTGGACTTTGTTAGGAACTGAAGGGAGTCTGAGCAAACGCCTCCCACTGTTGGCCGTTGTGTTGCAGGATCGTCAAAGCTGAGGCCACAAACGAATCGTCAAATACTCGGTCTTGAAAGAGAGGCCAACTCGCCCGAAAATTCGCTCGGGTTAAATCTCGAAAAGCCACAGTGATATGGGGAGTAAAGGCTCGATGCTGAGTCCGAGGGTCGCTAATATGCCAGGCCTGCGCACAATAGGCGTGCAATTGAGTGTGTAAGGTGAGGAGTTCAGGGGTGGGTTGTACCTGAACATAGATCACGCCAGGGGGAAATGCCCCAAACCCCGAAAGTTGGACCGGAACGGATGCTCGGCAGTTCGAAAACTCCGTTAGTCCTTGTACTAAAGCTGTAATTGACGGATTGTCTTGAGCGGGTGAGGTGGGCCACTCAAAGGGGGCTTGCAGGGTGATATGAGGGGGAGCATTCAAGGCTTTACGACTTTGATATTGCTCTGCAAACTGTTGCTTAACACCATTAATAACCTCCTGAAGATCTTCAGGAGGCAAAAGGGCTAAAAAATACCGGGGCACTATACCTGGTTGAGATTAATCCCAGCTTCTCGGGCAAAGGCAGCGAGTCCCTTCTTCTCTAGGGTTTTGATGGCCTTAGTAGAGAGTCTTAATTTGACCCAGCGCTTTTCTTGCGGCCACCACACTCGTTTCCACTGTAAATTGGCTTCTTGCAATTTCTTAGTACGACGATGCGAGTGAGAAACGGCAAAAGCATTATTGGCTTTTTTGCCAGTAAGTTGGCATTTTTTGCCCATGAAACGTACTCCAACAACGGGTTGCAAAAAAACGGAGAGAGAGGGATTCGAACCCTCGGTACGGAGTTCACCGTACAACAGATTAGCAATCTGCCGCTTTCGACCACTCAGCCACCTCTCCGAGTGAGCAAAACTGATCATAACAGATCTCACTCTTGACAGTGGGGTTCTCTAGACTAGATTCTGATATTTTCAGTCAATGTTTATTCAGGTGCGCGACTTCATGCCGCAAAAAAGTAAGTTGGTATGCGTCGCTCACTAACAGTTCTGGGATGGTTCCCTATCTCAATGTGAAGGAGCGATAGAGTAACGGTTATGAAACTGCCAGACTTCCCTGAATCCCATCATCCCTTGGTGCGATCGCTACAGGAATACAGCGACCCAGAATTGATACACCGTTTCCAACAGCATCCTGATGAAGGCAAGTACTTTACAGCTTTGTTTTGCCGATTTGGGGCCATGTCCTATTCCCTGCTGCGTAACATGGCGCGATCGCCCTTACAAGTGGATTATTTGTTTGCTAGAGTATGGCGCAATATTTTCTATGAACTCAATCACCTCGCCACAGAGACAGGCGGCCCTAGTTTTTCAATGCAAGCGTGGGTTTTAAATAAAGTGGCTGCCTGTATTACGCAAGATCAGCTCCCAGCCATTGAAACAATTCAATACACGTTAACGACGGCCCCACCGCCGTTGTGGTGTTATCTCCAAAATGCCTTGGATCAACTCTCCCCGTTGCCTAGGCTAATTTTGGTCTTATCACAGACCTTTCATTGGCAGGACCATCGAATTATGGCCGTATTACAGGCAGAAGGTGAAGAGATCACCCCGGATGAAATTGCTCAACATCTCCAGGAGGCTTACCAATCTCTGCAAGCAGCGTTGCCTGAGGATATTCAAGATATTTATTTGAATTCTCGTCCCGAGCCAGACTCCTCGTCTATCTTATTGCCTCCTTTTTGAGGCATAGGACGGGAAAAGGGCAATCACGCAAACCGTTTAACCTGGAGCCATTCATTCAGGTTTTTCTTGGGAATGACGCGGCGGATGAGTGATTTTCCAAGACACGCCCGTAATGATATTGGTGGTGATATGAGCCATCACGGGCACCAATAAATTGCCCGTACTCCAGGCACTATAGCCCAGGATAAAACCGACACAACTCACCCACACCACGTAGGACCACTGTTTGAGGCTGTTGAGGTGGAGAACACCAAAACACAGGCTCGATAGACCTAAACCGACCCAATTCAAGCCCAATGCTGGCAACATTACCCCCCGAAATAAAAGCTCCTCACTGAGGCCAGGCAGCAACCCTAGCCAAATCAGATCGGTCCATACGAGCGGTTTGATCACTAACTGGAGATAAAGGGAGGCGGAGAGCCGATATTGTGGCCATAGCTGATAAATAACCGCACTCGCCGCTGTGATCCCTAAACCTAACCCCATTCCCCATAGCGCATGCTTAAACTGCCAGATCATCACTAGGGAGGGGAAAGAATCAAAATATTGCCAAACCTTGGCCACAAATAGTAACAGTAAGGCTGTTACCCCCATGGCAATCAAGACTTGTGTGCGAGTAAGAGACTCTAGTTCAGGCTGCTGATTAGGGCGATCAACCACAGGGATATCGATGATTGTAAATACTTCTATAACCTATCAGTTAATCCGAAAGACCGCACAAGGTCCCATCGACAGGCTAGGCCATTTCTTGGCATTCAATGGGAAGAATAGAGGGACGAAGGGTGGTGATGTCGAGGCCGGCTTTTATCGCTGCTAACATCCCCGCAGCTTCTAAGTAGGATTGAGCAGGAATACAGCTGATATGGAGGGCATCGGCCGTGGTATTCATGGTGGTTGTATTTTCCGCCACGGTGATGATTGGCGTCTGACTACGACTAAAGCTGAAGAGTGTGCTACTACCACAGGCGGTTGCGGGCACGATCACAGCATCGACCTGATCACACCAGAGGTCCGAATACGGTCCCCGCTCACGAGTCAATTGAGGGGCTTGAGATAGTCCGACTAAAACGGAGGGGAGAAAGGTGTATCCCAGTTCCTCCGCTGCTGCTCGTGGGTTCAGATCAGGCGTTAGCGGTAACGGAGACAGGGCTGGGGCATGGGCACAGGGAAGTTGAAATTGCTGCACCACCAGATGGCTAATCACAGCCTCCGCCCCCGCTAACGCATCCACACCTTGCCCTTGGCGGTAATGGGCGAGGGCGTCACTCTCCATATCATCAGGGAAACGGGCCACAACGGCGATCGCACTAACTTTCCCCGTCTTCACCAATCGCTCAACCGCCCGTAATAAGCTGTCTGGCTGCGCCAGGGTGCCCCATGTAGCCCCTGAATCAGCGGTTTTCAGGGTAACGCCTAACGGTCTGTCAGTCACCAACACCTCTGATACCGAGATGCCCAAGGTTGCTCGGGCCGCATCCACCGCCTGTAAGTGGCGCAGGCGAAGGTCCGGTTCGATGGCCCGATCCAGGACTAGGCCGATCCGATTACGATGGACCGGACGCAACCCCCAGTCGCCTGCCGCAAATCGATCCAGAGCATAGCCTTCTACATACCAAGCGTTGGGGAGTGGCCAGTAGAGCTGAGCCCCATTCAATACGTTGGGATGAGTAATCATGCGATCGCAGACCGTTGCCATCATCCGAGCAATTGGAATGGCATCCCCTGCATAGCCGCCGATAGCTGCCCCAATCCCCGTGGGTACGAGTAAAACAGCTGTAAATGGACGAGGGTTCAAGAGGAGGAAGCAGTGGCCTCAGATTGAACCACCACGGCTTCCACTGTAGCCGTATCAGCTTTGACGTCCGTTACCGCCCAGCGCAGCGGTTCACCCTGTTCCTGTAGTTTGGCTTCAATGCTGGCCTGCAAGTCAGTAGCAGAGGCTTCTAAATCGACTTCAGCAGTAATAAAATGAGTGGTCATCGCAAAAAATCCTTAATCGGCTGCAGGTCCTTGATCACTGATCTTGCCCAAATTGCAGCTTATAAACCAGTTCTTCTTTGTTGGACTCCAACTTGATATCCGATCGAGGATAAGCAACACACAACAGCGCATAGCCTTGATCTAACAAATCAGGTCCCAGTCCCATGGCATCTTCCTGTTCCACTTTGCCTTCCAAGATCAAAGAGGCGCAAGTAGTACACACTCCTGCACAGCAAGAACTGGGTAAATCAATGCCAGCATCATGGGCCGCTTGGAGGATGGTGGTATCGTCAGGGACGCTAACCGTGTGGACGGTATCTTGATGGTGGATCTCTACGGAATAAGTCTGTGCCATCGAATCAGAAGTTGCAATGTTTAGGTCGGCGTTGATCAGTTAGCCTCTATTGTTTCATATTCTTTCCCTTAACCACGAGCTGAACGCTTAAAAATAGGAAGAGATTGGGAATCCTAAAGATATACATCTCCATTGAGAGAAATATACATCTCCATTGTGAGAATAGGCAGACTCTTCAGAGACGGTATTTCCATTCAAGCAGCACGGAACTCCCTCAACATGCACGATTCCAAACACGATTCTCCTGAACGACACGTTCTTGTTATCAATGATGGTAAACGTCGTGCGATCGCACTAGATTCTGCAGCTTATTCCATTGGCCGAGATGAATCTAACGCCATTGTCCTGGACTCACCCACGATCTCCCGTAAGCATGCCATCCTATTGCGCTTACCGACCCCTGGCCAAAACGCCTATCGCTACCGCCTGATTGACGGAGACTCTGAGGGGAATCGCAGTGCCAACGGGGTATTTGTCAATGACAAGCGCTGTAGTTCCCAGGAACTAGCGGATGGCGATCGGATTGGCCTAGGTCGAAAAATTAAAGCCTCCTACCTGATTGTATCGATGGGGGAAGCCGAATTTATTCGGTATCTTGAATCCACCGATTTTCAAAGCCTTAAATCTGATGCGGTTAACCCCAAGGCAACTGTGGTGGCATCGGAGATAGGATTAGCAGCCTCTTCCACAGCTCGAACCCAAATGGGCAGAGATCCAGCCACCTTGCTATCACAAGCAGAATCTGGCCCCGGACCATCTGATACGCTCTCTGAAGCATCCTCAGTCGGCTCCAGTCAGAGCAACGTCAACATGGGTGATCAAAAGCAGACTTTGATCGTTAGAAAACAACCTCGATTATGGATGCTATTAGGATCCATGTTGTTCCTTGCCCTGGTCGGCTGGGGGGGATGGTACTTTGTGACTCAAAATAGCTCCCAGCCATCGCCTGAACCAACGACCCAGAATCAATAAGTTCTTAAAGATTAGCCTCTGGCAACGGATGCTGGAGCAGCATAAATTCAGAGACAATCTGATTGCCTAACACATGCTCCTGCAAAATCCGCTCAATGACCTCAGGCGTTGCGGAGTGATACCAGACCCCGTCTGGATAAATCACCATAATTGGGCCTTTCTGACAAACCCTCAAACAGTTTGCTTTGGTTCTAAAAACACAGCCTGCATCCGTCGGTTGGTCCAATTGTAGTTCGCGCAGGCGTTGCTTCAGATAAGCCCACGCTTCTATACTAGAAGCTTTGTCACAGCATTTATCAACCGTTTGGTCTGCACAAATAAAAATATGACGCTGGATATGGGCTAGTCCCAAAGCCTGAACAGTTTTTTGCAAATTCGCATTATCTACAGGGGTGGTCCCTGCTAAAGTTTCACCACCGCTGTGGACAGGATCTTTTTCTGTCATAGATTGGGCTAACGTTTGTGGCTATTCTGTGGCGGGGCAGCATTAGTGGGCTGAGCCATTGCCATGATAATCATCAGAGTCATAGAACCCATTGCGAGTTCCAAAAAATAAGCAGAGCACAATAAATACGGGGGTTAAACCCACCAGGATAGTTTTGAGATCCATGACAGCAATAGACTGGGATTTAAACGAGAAGGGCTAACTTTAGGATATATTAAACGGCGACATAGAGACTTGAATAATGAAAGCCGCAGTGCGTCAAGTCACCGATACTTCTATCGTACCCATTCGCTAGTCACGCTTTAATGCTCCCCTTTTAACTCAGGTTATAGATGACCCAGAACCTGAAAAACCTGAAAAACTTGAAAGCTCTGAACTGTAAGTAAAAGACCGTTAATCTGGATCGTTGGACTGCACCAGCCAGCCAATAATTTCACAAAGATACCCTTTCTCCCTCAACCCCCATAGGTGTATTAATTGCTAGTTTTTTAATAAATATTTAATATTGGGTACATATTTTGATATGATGCATCTCGAATCCTTTGAATTGGGTCTCTATGCGTTCTCTTCTTCCGGTTCCGAAGCGCTTTCGGATTTTGATCTCTCTAACAGGACAACGCTCCCTTAAATTTTCGCTTAGTCCATTTCCGATTCTTCTAGGTTTGTCTATTGCGGCTGTACCGCTTGCCTGGGCTGGCAAAACCTTTTACGCACTCCAGCAAAGCCACGATCAGCTGTCAGTCTCTGCGGCAGAAGTCATGGAAGAGCTAGAGGTATTAGACCAAGAAGTTGAAAAGCTACGTCAACGAGCTGGATTATCTAAAGCAGAACGTCAGAAATTAAAGATTGAAGCCAAAGGGGGTAAAGGAGGCGTTTCTGTTGTACTCAACACGAAACAGCAACTCCAGATTGCCAGAGCACGTCTGCCCATTTTGGCCTCTCGTCTCAAGCAGCAGGTGCAACCCGCTTTAGAAAAGACATTGCAAGCAGAAGAAGCTCGCAATGCTGCGTTGCCCCAAGGGAAACCCACCAAGACGAACAGCCCTATTTCATCAGACTTTGGCCTACGCCCAGGACCGTTTGGTGGCAGCGCTGAACTCCACGATGGCATTGATCTGTTGGGCGATTATGGTGCTCCTATTTATGCCACTGCGAATGGCAAGGTTGAACGGGCTGAGTATTCAGGCGGGTACGGTTACCATGTTGTGATTCAACACGGATACGGCTACCAAACGCTATATGCCCATCTTTCCAAATTAGCCACTCGCCCCAAGGCCTCGGTCAAGCGCGGACAGTTGATTGGCTATATGGGGAGTACAGGGCGCTCGACCGGAACGCATCTGCATTACTCTATTTATCGCAAGGAAAAAGCGGTTGATCCTAAGCCCTATATGTTTTCCAAGGCAACACAACCTGCAATAGCCCAGTCAAAATAACCTGCTCAGTTCAGGCAGCTAGCGTGTTTAAGGCTTTGTTCACATAGTGGCCAATATTTTTGACTAAGGTGGCAATGTAATTGGGCTCATTGGAGATCTTTGCCATCAAATCATGGTACTCATCCAGTAGATCATGCTCTATATCTGAGACAACATCATCTGCAATCAGAAGATTACCAATGGCCGCTAGCAACTTAAGCCGCTCTTCTTGATCCGTGTGTTTAAGAAACTGCACGATCCAACGTTCGGTTTGCTGAAGGGGGACGGGTTGTTGCAGTAGAGCCTGTAAGTCAGCGTCCTGACTCAGGTGGTACCGCTCTAAAACTTGCTGTAGGTAGGTGACCTCAGGTTCGCTAAGGTGATGGTCAACCCATGCAGAACCGATCAAGATTTGCAGGGTTAGACGTTGCTGTTCAGTATCCATTGAGCGTGAATTAAAACTGCTTTCATCATGGCCTGAGCGACCTGACAATACAACCCATTACCCAGCAGAAACACGACATTTTTTGTTCAAGAAGGTAATCAGCCAATTTCAGGATAAGCTGAAACCCTGAATTTTAGGAAGGCTGAGACTCTGAGTTTTTCGCAAAAAACGCTCCGCTTCAAAGAAGCACAATCCCCAAACTGGGATTCATCGATTCTCTACCCTAGACCACTGAATCACGGCTGAGAAGGGCATGCTTAGCAGTTGATAGTCCCGATGAATGGAGGCAGCGTTTTCATGATCACTTTGGCTGACTGATCAAACGAAGTAACTGCTTAGCACCAAAGAGACTGGCAAGTGGGCCGCGCTGTTGGCGGCTTGTGTCCAGATCCAAGATGGCATCGATGGCAAAAATAATTTTAATCGAGTCAGCCAGCCGTTCTCGGTGACGGTAAATCCAGCGCTCTTGGATGGGTGAACCCACACCAATGGCTAATACTGTGGCTCCCGATCGATTGATATGCTCAATAATGTCTGTACATTCTTGTGAGTTCCCATCAAAACTAGCGGAGGGAGAGTAAGCCCCCACAACCATATCGCGACCCACGCGGGTATTAATCGTTTGTTGAGTCTGAGCGGCCACTCCAGGGGCCCCCCCTAACAAGAAAACGGTGATATCTGGATTATTTTGGTGGTGGGTGTAGAAGGCTGCAAATAGGTCAGCCCCAGAGATCTGCTCTTGAATGGGTGATCCTAACAATCGAGAGGCAAAATAGAGGATTTGGCTATCGCAAATTTTGTAATCAGCGATGTTGTAGGCCGCACGCAGCTCTTGATCCTGGTTGAGATGTGTCAGGCGATCCAGGTTGGCGGTAAATACAACCCCCGATTTCAGATCGTTCAACAGATCTGCTTGGGTCATGTTATCGATGGGGACACCCAAAACTTCCACTTTACTGGTAAGCCACGGACGGTTACTAGGTGGTTTGAAATGGTATCCCTGGGCTGAACCAACGCTGAAGTTATGCAGGTGCCGAGAGGTGGCGTAAGCATCTACGGATTTTGCGATCGCAGATTGTTCCAGAGAAACGCTGGTATCGATGATCGCTCTAGCAAGTCGGGTTTGCAGTGAATCTTGTTTGAGATCACGAATCAATGAGGCATCTAACTTGACCGCATCAACGCCTAGCTTTTCCCATTGCAGAAAAGTGAGATGTTGATTTGCAAAATTATCTAGGATGACAGAGCAACCCAACGCTTTCAGATCATGGACTAATGCAACTGAATCCTGAAAGTTTTGAGCCAGACTCGCTTCAGAAATTTCAAAATGGAGCTGATGAGGCTGGACATTCTGCTGGGTCAACAGATTATAAATATCTTCAGCAATCGACCGATCTTCAACAATCCGTTTGGATAAATTAATCGAAAGTTTTAGATGGGGATACGCTTTTAATTGAGCAATGGCTTGGCTCGTCACATAGCGATCTAGCCAGGGTTCCGCTTCAGCATTGCTGACGACGGGCATAAATGTTTTGGGTCGATGTAATGAACCTTGAGTATCGCGCCACCGCAAGAGAACTTCATTTTGGACAACGTGGCCGGAGGAGACATCATAGACAGGTTGGTACCACAATTCAAATCCACGGGGATTAATCATAAATTGTGGTGAAGATAGGACAGGTCGCGGCTGAGCCAACATAGATTAGCAATTTAAAAAGTCAGTAAAAAGCAGGTAAATGACGAGTTTTAGCTAAAAAAAGACGATAGATTTATTTTGAGATGACCATGTGCTAACCCTAAACATGGGTTAACTATTTCCCCCTACTAGCAATCATTCTAACTATCGAAATATCGAGTTACCTGCGTATTTCTACGTAAGGATTTCCTTTCTTTATTCCAAACTGTGAAAGCATCCGGTTAAATTGCTAGCTATCAACAAGTGACCTGCGTGTTTCTACGTAGAGTTTATATTCATGTAGTGGAAGACCTAGAATAATGCTGTAGCGAAAGTTGCTAAAAGATGCCAGCACTAAGACATTAGGGGCCAGACACTTCATCACATTTTAATGAGTGATGGCCAGTTCTTGAATAGGGTTAACTGCTATTTTTTTTAGGCAAGGCATAGATTACATTAACATAAAATTAACTTTCAGGCAGAATTAAAGTGCATACATGCAGTTATATTTAAGACCTATTTTTTTGAGACTTAAAACCTAATGCAATCTAAATTCATACAGCATTTTTTCTCTCATAAAGAATAGATTTAGTTAGGGCACTATCATAAGCTTTTGTCATCGCCTCCAGTTTCTGGCATGGATTCTGCATCAACGGATTAGTCTTTTGAGAATCTCTCTGGCTTCTCCAACAGGAGAGTCAGACTTTAATTACAATCTGTGAGTGGCACCTCACTTCATTAAGGTTTGGGGATAATAATTTCAAATTCATATCCCTCAAATTTGCGAACGCCCGGCTCATCCAGGATGTTCGCAAACTTAGGCCTGACCCAAGTTACAATCTTTTTGTAATTTTCTCAGAGGTGACTTCACCATATTTTTCAGCGAAGGCCAAAGCCACTTTTTCATAAGGGTACTCCTGCATTTGCCAAATGGCTGTTGATGGCTGGACCGCATTTTCTTCGCTCTGTAGGCTGTATCCCCCTCCAGAATGGATTGAATGCATACTGAATATCCAACGCCAGATCATTAATTGGTCTCTGTAACACCTCTAATATGGTCCAGATAGTCTGGTAACGGCTGAGCGATGGGTTTTAGGATATGCTTTGTATTAATTCTTTTCCCATCGTTTAGAAGTCTTCTTGCTAAGAATTGCTTCGTTCTGTCTGGAGTCATGAATTCACAAAGCATATCCTCTGAGAATAAGAGGTCGGCAAGAATTGCCTTGATTTCTGTCCATGGCGATCCCGCTGTTGAAATTGGAGCTGAAGAGGCTGGCGGCCAAAATGTCTATGTTCGGCAAGTGGGGGAAGCCTTATCTCGACTGGGTTGGCAAGTCGATATGTTCACCCGCAAGTCGGATGCACAAAAGCCTGAGCGTGTGAAGCATCGGCCGGGTTGTCAAACGATTCGTCTGCCTGCAGGGCCGCCTAAATTTGTCAGTCGGGATGAGATTTTTGATTGTCTCCCCCAATTTTTAGAACAACTTTTAACGTTTCAAACTCAGGAAGGGATTCACTATTCCTTGGTTCATACCAACTATTGGCTGTCTGGTTGGGTAGGGATGAAGCTCAAGCAACACCAACCCATGACACAAGTGCATACCTATCATTCTCTGGGAGCGGTGAAGTATGCCAATGTTCCTCATATTCCTGATATTGCAGCGACCCGGCTGGCCGTTGAAAAAAAATGTTTGGAATCTGCAGATTGTATCGTTTCCACTAGCCCCCAGGAAAAGGTGCATATGCGATCGCACCTTTCTACTTCGGGCAATATCCAAGTCATTCCCTGTGGAACTGATATTGAACGATACGGCGCTATCTCTCAAGCAGAGGCTCGCCAGCACTTGGGGATTCCTTTAGAAGCCAAAGTCGTATTTTATATTGGTCGTTTTGACCCTCGCAAAGGAATTGAAACCTTGATCAGAGCGATCGCTCAATCTCAATTTCGAGAAGGCGATGATTTACGACTGATCATTGGCGGCGGCAGTCGTCCAGGCGAGAAGGATGGTCAGGAACGAGATCGCATTGCAGGGATTGTCCAAACGCTAGGACTAAATGATCAAACCAGCTTCCCAGGACGAATTAGTAGCGAAGCATTGCCCTTTTATTATGCGGCTGCTGATGTCAGTGTGGTTCCCAGCCACTATGAACCCTTTGGACTCGTTGCCATTGAATCAATGGCCAGTCGCACGCCTGTAGTGGTCAGTGATGTAGGAGGGTTGCAATTTACAGTGTTACCCAATGAAACGGGATTACTGGTGCCCCCCAAGGATGTGACAGGGTTTGCCCAAGCCATTGATCGAATTTTGGCCGATCCACATCTCAGTCAACAGTGGGGCAGAGCGGGACGCCAACGGGTGGAAATGATCTTTAGTTGGCAGGGCGTAGCGCAACAGTTAAGCCAGCTTTATCAGCAGCTGATGCCATAGTTCTGGCGTTGAACGTTCACCCAGGCCAGTGCGGGTTACGGTAGGGGGCATGGGTGTAGTATTTGGGCGCGTCATCCAAGCGAATATGGAGCCAGTAAACGCCTAAACCGGAAGTACTGACCCACAACGGAGCGGTTCGCGATCGCATCACATCTTGCAGCGTCGTCCCCAAAACTTGCCATAGTGTATCGACTTGTGCGATTGGGCCTTGCCGAACAAAGTTAGCCAAGTGAGTGTAGGTGGGTAAAGGGCCAAGGGCACAGGGCACAATCAGCACGGCGTCTCCCCCTAAGTTAGGAAACACGCGCAGGGGCTCGTTGCCGTGATCGAGATAGGCGGCAAAGGGTTGAAGGTTCGGCGACACCTTTGCCAACATGGGGGCTTGCACCAGCACAAATTCCCACGGTTGGTTCAGGCTGGTCGGCGTTAGGGGCGGTGTTTCCCAAAAGAAGGCAGCGTAGGCACTCTCCCGTAGGATTTGAGTGGTGAACGTGCGGAATTCTGGATCCTGTTGCCACAGCTCAATGGCCTGTTCCCAGGTTAGCGGGTCGTCCTGCAACGTCACCGTAACCCGCTGTGTTTTGCCCTGATCTAGAACTTGGCCATAGGCAACGAAATGGTTCTGTGTTGAATATGCGATGGGTTCAAGAGACTGAGACATCAGCATTACAAAGAAATTCTAGGGTTGTAGTCAAGATGATACGCAATTAGCACACCTTCCCCGTTTGGGACGTGTGTTCCCCATCACTCTAGTAGCACTCCGACATCACTGAATGATTCAAAATCTGATGGTCTACTGTCTATAGAAACAACATTTCTTATCTATCCTTTGAGGTTAAATCATGTCTGAATTATTTACTGAATTATCTGATCAACAGCAAGAGCTAGTTGCAGGTGGAGCCATTACGACTCTGAATATCAACGCGACTTCGTTCAAATCTGATACCGAGTTGCTCGGTTCTACGGGTGCTGCTACATCTGGTCCTGGTGGTTCAGCTGCCTTTGGCACCATTAATGGTGCTAACCAAGAAATCTTTACCGATGCTTTCAGTCTGCAAGCAGGTACTGTTGACTAATTATAGGCTCTAGGCTAGCTACTACCGCTAAGTTTACCCTCAAGTTTATCGAGCTTGGGGGTATTTTGGTGTCCATATGGCCGAACTCGTCCGTTTATAGACGCCCCTCCAAACTCCAAAGCCTAAAGTGCTTCTAAGAATCCCTTACTAGCATTGAGATTGCTAGAATACTAACTAGTGCTTCAACACAATATTGGCGATTTTGCCAGTTCTCAGGCCAGGTGAAGCCAGCTTCTTATTCAGCGTTGCTTTGTCATGGTTCTGAAGTGGGTAAACTGATACTGACTATCCAGACCATTTCCTAATTTGGATCTTAAAAAGCCTGTATATATCACCACTATCAGTCAGGAAGCCAAGTAACATGTAAGTGCAGACCACTCAGGCCCACATTTAGGTATTAACCAGGGCATTGATCTCGCTGAAAACCTCAAGCTTCGCTAGTCTAGAACCAGGGATTGTCATAGAAGTCTATTGTTTTAAGGAAAAACCGAGTCATGGGATTATTTGACCGCGTTAGTCGGGTTGTTCGTTCAAACCTCAATGCAGTTGTCAGCTCTGCCGAAGATCCAGAAAAAATTCTGGAGCAGACCGTTGAGGACATGCGCGAAGACTTAGTGCAACTGCGTCAGGCTGTGGCCCAATCCATCGCTGCTCAGAAACGGTTAGAACAGCAATACAATCAAGCCCAAACCCAATCCTCCGAATGGTATCGTCGGGCCCAACTCGCCCTCCAAAAGGGAGATGAGAACCTCGCCCGTGAAGCCCTATCTCGCAAGCAAAGCTTTACCGATACAGCCAATAGCCTTAAGGGACAGCTAGACCAGTCGACGAATCAAGTGACGACGCTTAAGCGGAACATGACGGCTTTAGAAAGCAAAATTGCGGAAGCCAAAACCAAGAAAGAAATGCTGAAGGCCCGAGCCCGTGCGGCCAAGGCCAGCGAGCAAATCAATAAAGCCATGGGCCGCGTCGATACCTCTGGCGCCATTGGGGCCTTTGAGCGTATGGAAGAAAAAGTCATGCAAATGGAAGCCGAATCTGAAGCCGTGGCAGAACTGGCTGGAGATACCTTAGAGAGTCAATTTGCCAGTTTGGAAGCGGGCAGCGATGTTGACTCGGAATTGGCGATGCTGAAAGCTCAATTGGCAGAGCCTCCTGCGTTGGAAGGGAGTCCTGCGACGCCAGAGGCATTGCCCGCTGCCGAAACTCAATCTGTTGATACACCACAGCAGCAAACCCCCGTTGATGCAGAGCTAGAAGAATTACGCACGAAATTAGATCAAATTTAAATCTAAATAAGAGCGAAAAAGCCTCAATGTCTACGATTTCTAGTGGATATTGAGGCTTTTTGTATCTCCACGCTGCAATCCAAGTTTTAGCGAGAATTCACCTTAAACTGGGATAGAGTTTAAGCCAACCGTCGCTAGCTGACCCTCACTTGCTGAAAGGTCAGGATGATTTGTGTAGATGAAATTTGCCGATCGCATCCAGAATTTTCAAGCCAATGTCTTTGCAGACATGGATCAGGCTAAGCGCCAAGCCCTTGATGCAGGTCAATCTCTGATTGATTTGTCGTTGGGATCTTCGGACTTGCCCGTAGCCGCACCGATCTTGGAGACCATTAGCCAGTCTTTGCAAGATCCCTCAACTCATGGCTATCTGTTGTTTCACGGCACCCGCTCCTTTCGGCAGGCTGCTGCCACCTGGTACGAGCGTCGGTTTGGGTTATCCGTGGATCCAGAAACGGAGGTATTGCCCTTAATTGGGTCTCAAGAAGGGACGGCCCACTTACCCCTTGCCATTCTCAACCCAGGGGATATTGCCCTTTTACAGGATCCAGGCTACCCCTCCCACTCTGGGGGCGTCTATTTAGCGGGCGGAGAAATCTATGGGATGCCCCTGCTAGCAGAAAACCACTTCCTACCTATTTTTAGTGAGATTCCGACTCCGGTTCTCCAGAAAGCGCGGATGATGGTGTTAAGTTATCCTCACAATCCCACGACTGCGATCGCATCTCTCTCCTTCTTTCAGGAGGCCGTACAATTCTGTCAGGCTCATGATTTGGTGCTGGTTCACGATTTTCCCTACGTTGATTTTGTCTTTTCAGCACAATCGATGCCATCCATTTTGCAGGCCGATCGCGATCGGCAGTGCGCCATCGAGTTTTTTACCTGTTCTAAGTCCTATAGCATGGGAGGGTTTCGGATTGGCTATGCCATTGGCAATGCTGAGTTAATTCACAGCTTACGGAAAATCAAGGCTGTCGTTGATTTTAACCAGTACCAAGGGATTTTGAATGGAGCCGTTACCGCCTTATCCACCTGCGATTCAGATATTCAGGCGACGCTATCGATCTTTCAAAAAAGGCGAGATGTTTTTGTATCCGCCCTGCAAAAAATCGGCTGGTCCGTCCCCTCCCCCACCGCGACGATGTATATCTGGGCTCCCCTACCGGAACCTTGGCAACAACAATCAGTCCAATTCTGTAAGCAACTGGTACACCAAACGGGCGTAGCCGCATCACCCGGTGCTGGCTTTGGCCCGTCAGGAGAAGGATATGTGCGTTTTGCCTTGGTCCAAGATCCCCCCACACTGGCAACAGCCGTTGACCGAATTGCCGCCTTCCTGCATACTTGACCGTGCGTCATTTCCTGAGCCTCAATTTTTAACCCGTTCTAACCTATAAATTCCACCCCACCTCAAAGGAAGCCGTCTTATGAGTTACCCTCGCCGTTTACTCTTTTTGCTCTCCAGTACCTTGATGTTAATGGGGCTGAGTAGCAAGGCTTTACCCAGTTATGCCGCCGAGAAAATCACAGTCACCTATGGTCCCTTTGGCCGTTCCATTTCTGTCTCTGATTTACGACAGTACTTGGAAACGGGTAGTGCGCCACCAGATTTAGCGTCTGCCCTGAGTGTGGTCGGGCAAAAAGAAAGAGAGTCTTTGCTAGGGGGGCTGAAATTTAAAGTTCCTCTGAATGTTGTGGTGATGGATCAGCTCCTGCGATCACCCCAAGGGGATCAGTTGCTGACTCAGATTGCAGGAGCCACCTCTCTCCCCGGTGGTGCCGAAAAGCTGGCCCTTAGAAGTGCATTGATTGGTGCGGCTGCCTCTAAGGAAGGGGTGGGGGCGCTCAGTTTTTTAGAAGCCTATCCCACTAAGACGTTGAAAATTGATTTAGCTGCCGTCCAAAAACTCTTGAAATCTAGCTCCATGCTCGGTGGTTTTATGGACGGACAGTTCCCAGGGGGAGAGACGCCTGCTCAGTCACCCGATGCCTCAGAAGAGGTGCCCACCGCTCCTGCACAACCGTCCCAGGAGGAGGCACCTGAAGCCCCCACAACTCCAGATACGCCTGCAGCTGAGGATACGCCGCAAGAGACGACCCCAGAGAAAACGCCTGACGCAATGCCCTAACCCTCCCTCCCATACGGTCCTAAGAGAACCGCACATCGGACATCAATATGAAAATCCATCGGTTACTCGCAACGCTACTCGGAGTCTGGCTCAGCAGTTCCTGGGGATTCGCTACGGCTAATCCCAGATGGCGGCCTGTACAACCCGGTAAGCGCAAAGGTGTGAGTGGGCTTGCCTTTGTCAACCAGCAGGGGGGAACATGCCAGTTTCTGGCCGTCCACGACAACAAAGGTGATCTGGACCAACCTCGGTTGGCGTTATTAACCGTCCCTCCTCACGGCACCATCCAGTATCAGCCCCTTACATGGCCTGCGGATCAGCCCCTCCCTGTGGATTTGGAAGCCTTGACAGTCGTTCCCCGTACCCAACACACCGAATATATGGCGGTGACCAGCTTGGGGCAGATTTATCATGTACGGCTGGATAGCCCCACTCACACCCTAACGGTTTTGCGTTCGTTGCAAATCCCCCCCCACTCCAAACTGATCAATATTGAAGGGTTTGCACTTCAGCAGATGGAGGATCAACTGATGGCAGTTTGGGCTCATCGGGGTGAAGAGGAGGATCCGGCAATGCTCTTCTGGGGAAGCGTTGATCTAACAACCGACAAAATAGCAGTTCAGGGGTCCAGATCTTGGCGGGTTCCCTGGCCGCTCAATCAGGTCCGGCATGTATCCGATTTACAGATTGCTCCCGATGGAACGCTTTACATCACCGCTGCCAGTGACCCGGGTGATCAAGGGCCATTCCAGTCAGCCATGTATGTTTTGGGCCGCTTTCCTTTCCTGCCATCCCTGTCTCGCCGTGCAGCCCCATCTGAAGGGCCTGACCCTTCAACCCTAGTTCCCCTATATCGATTCGGTTTTAATAAGGTTGAAGCGTTAGCCTTAATCCCCGGTCAAAATGGTGGTATCGTCTGGGCCTCTGATGACGAGAAATTCGGTTCAGCGCTAGCAGGACAATGCCACGCTACACCCCAATCAATGGAGTGAACCACTGGGGTATAGGCTCGGATGAATGGCTAGTACTATTCGTAAAGTAACCGTTATTACCGTCTATTACAGTTCCCATTTCACCTGCACTTGCCCCTCATCACTTCGAACGGAGACCTGAACGGGAATGTTACGGCCCCGCGAGTCTTTAGCAGTGCAGCGAAAAGTATCGCCCGTATAAGCAATGATGTAACGTGTCTGGCTGGTCCCACACTTGGGCGTAACAGCCAAGTTCTCTTGGTCTTTGATACCGGACCGGATTAAATCTTCCACTTTATTGTAGGAAATTAGCCCCTTAGTGGCGTTCCAAGAGAACCCCCCTTGGGTATTCGTTTGAGTCACAATCGCTTCAATGGTTTTCCCGTTGATTGCCGTGATTGTGCAGTTAAATTTATCATTCACTTTGACCGGAATATTTCCAGGGCAGGCAACGGATCGGACTCGAATACCAGACTGCTCCCTAAACTGTTTTTTGAGCGTGGTTTCGACAAAGTCAGCCTCTATCACAGGCGTATTAGGATCGATATCAGCTGGTTCTGGCTCAGTGGGTTCTGGCTCAGTTGCATTTTCATCCGTCAGCTCTGGTTCTGAGCTGGGTTCATCCTTCAAGATGGTGAGGGAGTCAGAAGAACTCAAATCATTATCGTTATCCAGCTGTAATGAAACATCGCCCTCATCATCATTCAGCTTTACTAAAATAGTCGATTGGGTGCCATCTTCAGTTTCTGCTTCACAGTCGACGGTATTGCCCGCTTCCACTTTAATTCGATTAGGGCAAGAGACAGATTTCACATCTATATTCTCTTCTCGCTCTAACCATTGGCGAATCTCGTCTTCCAGCTTATCCGTATTCAGTGTGGGGGTACAGGCTGAGACGAGTCCCACTAAACAAACGACAGCGAACACATGTGGGGTACCTAGCCGTTTATGGTTGGTGATGTTGCCAGTTTTCATTGCAGTGAGTTGAAAAGATGATTTTTGAAGGTTTGCTATATCAACTCTAACCGTTTTACTCTTAAAAATGGAAAATATCTGGATTCATTAAAGCAGAGTGCAAACAGACTGTTCTTTCACAGTTCACCCGGCTTAGGTATGCTGGATGCACGACTAGATATGGATCTGCCCCAGAGGTAGATCTGGCATGGCGATAATGGACCGATGAAGTTCAGTGATATGGAAAAGGACTTAATGTGACTGAGCTAACGTTGGAGTGGATAGAGGGGGGCGTCTCTCGCTCTGAGCAGATTCAACCCAATCAACCCAGCAAACATCCGGGGACGGTCAGGATTGGCCGGGATCCGCAACGCTGCGATATTGTCCTGTCGGATAGTAGTGTCTCGGGTTTACAGGCCGAAGTTTATTATCATGCGGGGAGTCAAGTATTTTTCCTGCGATCGCTACGTGAATCCAATCCTCCCATTGTCAATGGCCAACCCATTCCTAAAGGGGAAGTTCCCTTAGGCAATGCCAGCACCCTCACCCTAGGACGTGTGGTCTTCAATGTCAGAGCCAGCACCGTTTCAGGGGGACTGCCCCCCACAGAGGTCAGCCCACAACGTGGCGCTCCCCCTACTCCCCCTACCCAAGTGACGGCTCCCCCACCTGGGAACCCGCCGCCTTATCCGGCTGCCAGTCCTGCACCGTATCATCAATCACAGCCCACTGCAGACTCCGGTCCACAGATTTGGGTGTGGATTATTGCAGGGGTTTTAGTGTTAGGAGGCGGGGCCTTAGCATGGCCCTTTATCAGCACGTTCCTAGGGCTGAATCAAGACCCCAGTGTGTCTCAGACAGAGAGTAGAGATAATGCCGATGCCAATTCAAGCGAAGATTCCTTTGGCAACAAGATGGCGGACCTCGCCACCTATACGCATCCCTCAGGGTTGTTCCGAATCGATGTCCCTCGGACTTGGGAACGTACGGATACCAGTAAAGCAGGAGAAGTCATTCTACGATGGACCGATCGGGATACCGGTAGTGGTGTGGTAGTGGATCTCTTTCAATCCCGCCAAAGATTTAGCCAGAGAGAACTGGGCAACTTAGCACGGCAACTGATTACGAACGCCTTTGAAGACCGACCTAATTTTCGAACCGATGCCCCCAGACGTCGCAATAACGGTGTGGTGGAACTCAGTTGGACCTTTTCTACCGGCAATGATCAAGTATTAGGGGCAACGTTTACCCAACAACGGCGCAACACGGTTTCCGTGGTCAGTATCTATGTGTTGCAGTCGGATTTCAAGCAAGTGGAATCTACTTTTCAAGAGATTTTAAGCAGCTACCAATTTGATCCCGCTGTCGATATCCCATAGAGCGGAATCCTGAGTGAAACATCAACCCACACGGACTTATGGAGTGCTAGAGGTTAAGGGCTGGCTGGTTTTGCTAATTTCGTCAAGCCAGTGCTGAAGGTTGTATTGGTTGAGCCGATAGCTGAGGGGATGGGCAATCAAACGAGCGGTGCTGTCATAGAGGCAATCCAGTTCGATTAAGCCATTCTCTTTAAGGGTTCGGCCAGTGGAGACTAAATCAACAATGGCTTCGGACATGCCAGTAATCGGTCCTAACTCGACCGAGCCGTAGAGCGGAATAATTTCCACAGGTAAATCGATTTGACAGAAAAAGTCATGGGCGCAGTGAACAAATTTGGAGGCCACCCGGCAGTTGGGTGGCAGCTCCATCGCTGAACGATAGGGGCTTTGACTGGGCACGGCTACAGACATTCGACAATGACCAAAGCCTAAATCCGCAATCTGGGCAACCTGTGGCTTCTTTTCCTGCAAGACATCAAACCCGACAATGCCGATTTGGGCTTGGCCATATTCCACATAAACCGGGACATCTTGGGCACGCACCAATAGCCCTTGTGCCGTTCCCGATGGATCCTGGATTTGCAGTTGGCGATTGGCTGCGTCTAGAAATGCACTGAAATCTAAGCCAACAGTTTGCAGGCGACGGATACTCTCTTTGAGGAGTGCCCCTTTGGGTAAGGCAACGGTGAGCATGGATATTATCCCAATGACATCAATGCTGTAGTCAAGACAGCTGAGTGGATTACGCTAGCGACTCAATTGTGACAGACCCTTGAGCGTTGACCCAAGCAATTTGGGAAATTCGTTGTTGGCGCGCAGTGGCCCGAATATCATCGGGGGATTTTTGCGACAGTTCAACTTCCACTCGGGTCAGGGGGAGCTGAGCATTTTGCTGGCGGAGATGCTGAGCATGGGCGAAGGTAGCTGCGATCGCAGCTTCGGTTTCAGCCACGACTAACCAATGGGAAGCGGGGGTTTGTTGAGGCAGTTTCCCCAGAGTAAGCAGCACTTGATGGACCGGTTCAACATTGAAGGAGAATCCAATCCCAGGAATCAGCTTGCCCTGAGGATGATAAAGGCCCAAGAGCTTATCGTAGCGTCCCCCCTGCCCGAGGACTCGCTGCCCCGATTCGGCATCACTAATAATCTCAAAGACAATCCCTGTATAGTAGTCAAAGGTTTGAATCAGGCTTAGATCTAAGGTCAAAGACGGCAGTGCGGATAAGACCTCGACCAAGGATTTGAGGTTATTGACTGCCTCCTGTTGGGGTGGCTCAAGCGGGAGTTGGCCTACTTTTTGCAAGACTTGAGCGGGTTCACCTCGCAAATCCAATAAAAACAGGGCATGGTCTCTCAGCTCTGAGCTTAAGGGCAAGTTAGCTAACCCCACCCGATCTAGTTGAGCAATGGCACGACGAACCGCATTTCGGATTGAGTCAGGGAAAGGCTGTAACAGCGATCGCGTTAAATCTGCTTCCCCTAAAATGACATGCCAGTGCTGTACGCCTAGCACCCTCAGACAATCCGCTAGCAGTAACAGGATTTCGGCATCGGCCAATAACCCACTACTACCCAGTAGCTCGACTCCTGCTTGATAAAACTCATGCTGACCGCTGGCATGTCCCGGTTGCTGTCGGAAAATATTGGCATTGTAATAGAGTCGCTGGGGATGAGCGGCGCCCTCCATACGAGTGACAGCGGCTCGCGCAATGGAGGCCGTCAATTCGGGTCTCAGGCCCAGTACACCCTCTTCCGGATCCCAAACCTGAATGACGGTTTGGGGTTCAACGGCTCCTCCCGCAATTAATGTGTCTAATCGTTCTAGGGTGGGGGTAATGATACGGTGATAGCCCCAGCCCTGAAAGACCTGTTGCAAGCGCTGCTCAATCCAGGACTTTTGAGCAACATCTAAGGGGAGTAAGTCTCGGGCACCAGCAGGAGGTTGATACATCGTCACAATTACTTCTTACCACCAAACAATCCGAATAACCCCTTGCGTTCGGAGCGTTGAGCAGTGGTTTGCTTGGTAGCAGAAGGATTGGACCGCTTTTCTAATTTGTCCACTTTTGCCATCCCTTTGATGGCTTCAGAGTCTTTGGGATTACTCTTTAAAGCTTGTGTAAAATGGACTTTTGCCATCTTGAGCGATTTTTTTTGCAGATAAATGGAACCCATTAAGCTATGGCATCGACTACTTTTGGGCTCCAGCTTCAGCGCATCCCGGAGCTCTACAATGGCTTCATTTAAACGATTTTTATTAATGAGTTCTTGAGCCCGTCGACAGTAATCATTCACAAATTGTGATGTGGGTGCTTCTTGAGGCGGCGGTGTTTTTTGTGCAGCAGGAGAGACAGCTGCGTCTGATGATGATGGAGATGTTGCAGGGGGGGTCTGGGCTGCTTGGACAGGAGCAGGTCTAGAAGGGCTAGCTTTTGGGGTCCCCTCACACCGGATTAAATACGCTAAGTTTAGCTCGCTGAGCTGAGCAACAATCCCTAGCACCGCCTCTAACTGATCAAACTGGTTTTGAGCCAATTGATTGACTTGCTCTTTGTATAACGCTTCAAAGTCATTGGTGGTTAATAGGGTTTGGGCATTGGCGACTTGGAGCGTACTCGGATCAATCTCTCGGGTCGCGCGTTGCCCCACCAGACGTAATAACACCTTGTATTCTTCTAGCTCTTTGTCTTGAGATAGAGCCTCGTAAGCTGGATTGACCACTTTGGAGAGCATCCGGCTGGCTTGCTCCTTATCCATACCGGCTGGACAACTATCTGGGTGCAAGCCACGCGCTATTTTGAAGTATCGTTTGCGAATCTCACCTTTGGAAGCCCCAATCGCTAGCCCCAGACAGGCGTAGTGGTCTGGGCAATCAAAAATAGCAATACCCTGCTTCATCTCAAGTGACATGTGTGTGGTTCCGAAATGAGTCTATGTAAATAATCCCCTAGTGCTAGTCTAATGGGTCTGGGACGATCCAGCACCTTATTTTAGTCAGCCCATACAAGAATTCGGGGTTGAGTGCATCCCAACCTCAGGTTATTTCTTCCCGTTGGAACTGGCATAGCTTTTTCGAACTTTTCCCGCCTGCTGTAAGAGGGAGTCCACAAAGGTAAGGGCTTGCTGAGTGGTTTGTCCACCCGCGATTTCTGCTAATTCCTGTCGTCGCTGTTGGTCATCCAAAGAGGCGACATTCACCACGGTTCGCTCGGTTGCTTTTTTGCCAGACTTGGATTTTGGGCCTTGAGTAACAACCTGCTTTTGCACTTGAAAATGAGCATCGGCCATGGCAGCAATCATCGGTTGGTGGGTAACGCAGAGGACCTGATGGTTCTGACTGAGACGATACAGCTTCGTAGCAATGGCCTGAGCCACATGCCCCGACACCCCCGCGTCAATTTCATCGAAGATCAATGTGCCCACGCCTTCTCCTTGGGAAAAACAGGCTTTGAGGGCCAGCAAGAACCGACTCATTTCTCCCCCCGAAGCTGATTCGGACAACGGTTGCAAGGCTTCACCCGGATTAGCACTAAACAGAAATTGGATTTGGTTGGCGCCGTGCTGAGTGGGAGCGATGGGCTCTAATCCCACCTGAAATTGCACCTTGTCTAAGGCGAGGGGCTTCAGTTCTTCTAAAAGGCGAGCTTCTAACTGTTGGGCTGCTTTTTGGCGCAGGGCCGTCAGCTTGGCACAGGCTTGCTGAAGTTTCGCTTCACACTCAGCAGCGGCCTGCTCTAGTTCGTCCAAGGATTGGCCTTCTCCGGTAAGGTCAGCATATTGGGTTTGGATGGTTTGGTGATGTGCGATCGCATCTTCTAAACTCGGTCCATATTTGCGGCAAATTTGCTTCAGCTCCATCAGTCGCGTTTCCACTGACTGCAGTTGTTCAGGATCTGTTTCAACGGTATTGCCATAGGCATTGATCAATGAACCTGCTTCTTGCACCTGGGTAAGCGCCTGCTGGACAAGTTCTAGAATGGGCGCTAGCTGTGAATCATACTGACTCATATCCGTTAAAATCGATTCCGCTTGGCCCAAGAGATCACCACAGGCGTCCCCTTGGTCTTGCTCGTAGAGCAGCTGATAGACCTGATAACTTTGCTGTTGGAGTTCAACGCTATGACTGAGCCGCTGTAGCTCTTGTTCTAAGCCCGTTTGCTCGTTGGGATCGGAAAGCTGGGCAGCGTCCAGCTCTTGCAACTGATAGCGGAGCAAATCGATATTCTGGAGGCGCTGTTGCTCATTTTGGCGAAAGGCTTGGAGTTCGGTGGTGATTTTTTGCCAGCGAGCAAAGGCAGCGGCCACCTTCTGTCGTTGCTTCAGGAGCGGTTCTCCTCCAAACCCGTCTAAGCACTGTCGTTGGCGATCAGCCCGACCTAGTTGGACAGCTTGTCCTTGGGCCGTTACTTCGATCAGTTGTTCTCGCAGTTGGGCAATCTGCTGTTTGTTGACGACCACGCCATTGACCCGAAAGCGGCTGCGTAAGGTACCTTGGACCGAAATTTCGCGACTGCACACCAATACATCGTCCTCTAAAGGATCGATATCAGTGTCCACTAGCCAGGTATTGAGGGCGGGGGTCAGGCTAAAGCTGGCTTCCAGTAGAGTGCGAGATTCGCCCGTGCGCAGCATGGAACTGAGGGCTTTCCCACCCAAGATCAGGTCAATGGCATCTAGCAAGATAGATTTCCCGGCTCCAGTTTCTCCGGTCAGCACGTTCAATCCGCCGATAAACGTCAGCTCTAAGGAGTGGATTAGGGCGAAGTTTTCGATGCGGAGGGACAGCAACATACCGGAACAGCCAACTCAGATCCTATCTATCTTACTGATCTGCAGTGTTTCTGGAAGATAAGGTCAAGAATAAATATATAGCCCTCCACCTCACAGAAGGGCGACCCGCAATATTGACGTTGCCCCGTCTACCGCTGTGGTAGACCTGACTTTGCGTTCTCTTCATGATCAAGAGAGTTAAGCACCGAGGAGCAATCTGTCGAGCTATACATCAAATCCCAGCACAATATTGAGGGCGGTGTGGATGGGTTGCCAATATTTGTCCTCAAGCATTCCTTGGCACTCCAGAATTCTGCGGCCATCTAATGCACGAATTTGGCCTATATCTAGGAACCGATCCTGGTCCAAGCCATTTGCAGAAGATGCCTTTACATTGACGGCATAGGGAGCCTGTTTGAACCCTGGTCGAAAGGGAATAATCACCGTCAACTGAGCATACTGATTCATCGTGTCGTTCTGGACGATTAGACAAAAGCGAGCTAAGAGACTGAGTATTTAGAACTAGATATAGATAAAGGTAGTATCTGTCAGGGTGAAACCAGAGTCACTTATTACATTAGCAATCAGTTCATCTGCACCTCCAGCAATACCATCACCATTTGAGTCTAGATAGATTCCTGTGCCACTCATGCCAAGTGCCGCAACTCCCATAACGTAGTCTGTGGATGAACCACTCATCTGGATGAAATCTTGATTACCATTGAAATCAGTAATCACTGCAAAGTCATTCAGACCTGCTGAGGTATCATCTCCATCGTTGTAGTAAGCAATATCCCCTCCGAGAACAAAGTAGTCTGCTCCATCACCCCCGGTTAGATAGTCAATGGAACCACTGCCTTTAAGCGTATCGCTGTTGGCACCCACTAAGACATCGTCACCACTACCACCTAGCAAGGTGTCATTGCCTTCTTGACCCATCAGGGTATCATTACCGGCGCCACCGTCAAGAACATCATTACCGATGCCAGCATAAAGGCCGTCATTTCCGGCATCGCCAAAGAGCTGATCAGCACCACTGCCACCATATAAGGAGTCTTGACCGGCACCCCCCTGTAGATCATTAGATCCGTTGACTCCATAGAGCGCATCATTACCGTCTCCACCCAGCAGTTGGTTGTTCCCAGTGCTGCCAAATAGCTCGTCGTTGCCAGCGCCACCATCTAAAAGGTCATTGCCACTGTCGGCATAGAGAGAGTCATTACCCTCTCCCCCGGAGAGTGTGTCAATACCAGACCCACCATAGAGTTTGTCATTGCCACTACCGCCTTCGAGCGCATCATTGCCGCTACCGCCTTTGAGGATGTCTGCACCAGCACCCGCATTAAGGATATCGTCATTGTTGCCGCCATCCAATGTGTCATTACCGCTGCCACTAGTAAGGGTGTCATTTCCTGATCCACCTTTGAGGGTGTTGTTGCCACCCGTCGTGGTCAAGACGTCATCCCCAGCACCGCCATCTAAGCGGTCGCTGCCGCTGCCACTAGAAAGGGTGTCATTGCCTCCCTGGCCGTAGAGCTTCACTTTGGCACCATTCGTAGAGGTAATTTCGTCATTACCGCTATTGGCATAGAGGGTTTCGATGCTAGCGGCATCGATATCCATGTTTAGATCAGAGGTGCTTTGGTAGTAAGCCGTATCAGTACCCGTGCCACCCTCAACTACCGTATCGTCGGCATCGAAGTAAAGCTTATCGTTACCGGCACCCCCGATTAATTGGTCTGCACCTGCATCTCCTTTCAGGATGTCGTTGCCAGACCCAGCATCTAAGAGGTCATCGCCACTACCGCCCAGCAGACTATCGTTGCCGTTATCAGCGCTGAGAGTATCGTTGCCAGACCCACCATCTAAGGTGTCTTTGCCTCCGGCAGTCGTTAGGCTATCGTTACCGTCGCCACCGAATAGAGCATTGTTGCCACCGCCAGAGGATAAGACATCGTTGCCGCTGCCACCCTCTAAGCGATCGCTGCCGCTGCCACTGGTAAGGGTGTCATCGCCAACTAGGCCATACATTTTAATGTTGGTGCCATTGCTAGAGGTAAATTGGTCGTTGCCAGCATTACCGTGGATTTCTTCGATGCTGACATCATCAATATTGAGGGTTAGACCATCGCTACTTTGGAGTTTGGCAACGTCTGTACCGTCGCCACCATCGAAGGTGTCATCACCATCGAAGTTAAGGGTGTCGTTGCCTGCACCGCCCATAAGGGTATCGGCTCCAGCATTGCCCGAGAGCACATCATTGCCCTCTTGCCCTTCTAACAGGTCATCTCCTGTACCGCCAGAGAGGATATCATTGCCTGCCCCGGCAAGAATGATGTCATTGCCTGCTCCGCCATCGAGGTTCTCATGGCCGGTGCCGCCCGTGATACTGTCATCGCCAGCTTCACCATGAATTTCGACATTCTCGGTACCGGAATTGGTAAAGACATCATCGCCGCCAGAACCGTAGGCGAGTTCAATTTGGCTGGCACCGAGGTCTAGGGTGACCGGCTGGTTGCCTTGAGCACGAGCGATGTCATAACCGTCGCCACCATCGACTACGATGTCATCCGCATCAAATAGCAATGTGTCAGAGCCGTCACCGCCATATAGGGCATCTGCACCCTCACCACCGACCAACATGTCGTTCTCAGTACCGCCTTCGAGGGTGTCATCCCCAGCGTTGCCTTCGAGGTAATCGTGGCCTGCTTCACCGGAAATTAGGTCGTTGCCTTCACCTGCGATCGCAGTATCTTCACCCGCCCCACCCGCTAGGGTATCGTCGCCCGTGCCACCTTCAAGATAGTCATTGGCTGATCCACCGGATAGTTGGTCATTACCGCCTTTACCGAACAACGCCACTGTGGTCGAAGCGGGAGCTCCAGCACCATTTGTGTGGGAGAAAACATCATCACCACTGTTGCCGTGGGCTTCATCAAAGCTGTTGGCCCCTGCATCAAAGACGACGCCTTCTGCAGACTCTACAATGGCAACGTCATAACCTTCACCACCGAGGATTTGAGTGTCGGCAGCGTCAATAAAGACGACGTCGTTTCCGTCTCCACCTAGGAGGGTATCAGCGCCTTCACCTCCACTTAAGAAGTCATTGCCGCTGCCGCCATCAACGATGTCATTGCCAGCGTTCCCGGACAGCCACTCGTCATTGCCGGTATTACCAGAAATAACGTCAGCCCCTGCGCCGCCTTCAATGACATCCTGGCCTTCGCCACCACTGAGCTGGTCGGCCCCTTCACCACCACTTAAGTAGTCGTTGCCGGCATCACCAGAGAGGACGTCATCCCCGGCATCGCCCATGAGAACGTCTTTTTCTTCACCACCGAAAAGGGTATCGTTGCCAGCGCCGCCTTCTAAAACATCTGAGCCAGCTTCACCCTTCAGTAGGTCAGCATTGTCACCGCCGCCTAGGGTGTCGTTACCAGCCCCACCGTATAGGGTGTCTAGTCCGGCATCGCCTTGGAGAACATCATTCCCAGCATCACCGGTTAGTAGGTCTTCGCCAGCGCCACCTAGGACTGTATCAGCTCCTTCGCCACCGGAAACGGTGTCAGCTCCTTCGCCACCAGAAACGATGTCACTTCCTAGACCGCCTTCAACGAAGTCATTACCAGCGCCACCATCAACCCAGTAGTCATCACCTTCGCCACCTTTGAGGATGTCATCACCCGCATCGCCCTGGAGAACATCATTGCCGGCATCGCCTTCTAAGACATCATTACCGTCACCGCCACTGAGAGTATCACTTCCGAGACCACCACTGAGTTGGTCTTGACCTTCACCGCCGTTGAGAATGTCATTGCCAGCGTCACCGGACAATACATCATCGCCAGCATCTCCCATGAGCACGTCATCATCATCGCCACCTATGAGGGTATCGTCGCCGGTGCCACCCTCCAGGATATCTAGACCTGCACCCCCTTTGAGAAGGTCGGCATTGTCACCACCAGCTAGAGTATCGTTACCAGTACCCCCGTCAAGCGTATCGAATCCCTCATCTCCGAGGAGAACATCATTGCCTGCGTCTCCAGACAGAACATCATTGCCTGCGCCACCGATGACCGTATCATCATCTTCACCGCCAGAAACAGTGTCATCTCCTAAATCACCAGAGACAATGTCATTGCCGCTGCCGCCTTCAATGAGGTCATTACCAACGCCACCGTCAACCCAGAAATCGTCGCCGGCACCTGCTTTGAGGATGTCATCACCCGCATCGCCTTTGAGGACGTCATTGCCAGCATCGCCTTTGAGAACGTCATTGCCTTCACCACCGCTGAGAGTGTCGCTGTCGAGTCCACCACTGAGTTGGTCGGCACCTTCGCCTCCATCAAGGATGTCATTACCCGCATCACCTGTGAGCAGGTCATCGCCTGTATTTCCAAGGACGACATCATTGCCTTCACCACCGCTAACGGTGTCTTGATCAGCACCCCCTGCAACCACATCATTGCCGAGGCCGCCTTCAACGAGGTCATTACCGGCGCCACCGTCAACCCAGTAGTCGTCGCCTTCACCCGCATTGAGGTAATCATTACCCGCGTCGCCCATCAGAACATCATTACCGGTATTACCGAGAAGGGTATCTTCACCTTCACCGCCGGACAGTACATCTTCACCCGCACCGCCATCGATTAAATCAGCGCCTTCACCACCCGAGAGCCAGCCATCGTTGCCAACGCCTCCGTCGATGGTGTCATTACCTTGGCCACCTTCAATGGCATCCATGCCTTCGTCGCCGGAGAGGAGGTCATCGCCTAGTCCACCATCGATAAAGTCATGACCCGCACCACCGCTGATGGTGTCTTGCCCAGCATCGCCGTAGAGAACATCCTGGTCACCTTCACCAGCAATCAGGTCATTGCCTTCGCCACCATGGATATTGTCATCTCCGTGCCCCCCAGATAGGGTATCTGCACCGGTGCCCCCATCCATATGATCGATATGTTCACCACCAAAGAGAGCATCGTCGCCCGCTCCCCCCATCATGGTGTCATCATCTGCGCCGCCATAGAGGATATCGTTGCCTTCGCCACCATCCATGATGTCGTGGCCTTGCTCACCGTAGAGGGTGTCGCTGCCTTCGCCGCCAGACATCCAGTAGTCGTCACCGGCACCCCCGATTAGCTCATCATTACCGGCTTCTCCTATGAGAATGTCATTGCCAGACTGTCCCAGGATTTTGTCATCCCCTAGACCGCCTTTAAGAGTGTCAGCGCCTTCACCCCCGTCGACTAAGTCATCCCCCGTACCGCCATCCACATAATCGAAACCCGAACCGGCTAATAATGTATCTTGACCTTCATTGCCGAGTAGGTTGTCGTTGCCAACACCACCCGTCACGAAGTCATTGCCTTCGCCGCCGCTGAGAATATCATCGCCCGCATCTCCATGCAGGGTGTCATCGCCTGCTTCACCGGCCAACCAGTAGTCATCGCCTTGGCCGCCAATAATCATATCTGCGCCTTGATCGCCGATGATGGCGTCTTTACCTAAGCCACCGATGAGGACATCATTACCAATGCCGCCTAAGAGAAGGTCGTCATTTTGAGTGCCACTGCGAATGGCGTTGGGATCGGCAAAGCCTGCACCGCTTTCATCCACGGGACCGGTATAGGTGTAATTGCCATTTACATCTTGTTGCCAGTTTTGGGTACCACCTTCATCGCCATGCATCCAGTCGTTGCCTCGGCTGCCAGAGAGCGTATCGTTGCCGGTGCCGCCTTTGACGACATCATCGCCTTCGTTACCCGATAGCCAAACATCATCGCCTTCGCCGCCAAGGATGGTATCGTCGCCTTCCTTGCCTATTACAACATCATCTGTAATTGAGCCAAAAAGTTCTTCGCTGGTGTTAGTACCAAATACTTGCATGGTTTCCCCCTGGATCTAATACCTTTTCAGGCTAAAAGCTAAAGTTTGCTTGAGTGTCAATAGCAAAAGCTATAAAAAAAACTTATATAAATTAATTTCTATGAGTAGAGTGCTCTGTGGACTACACCACTTGATGGAGTCCTGATGATAGGTTTCAATCATCTGAATCTAGGTTAAGGAATAGTTTGTGGGTACCCTATGATTGAGTTATCAATGACGATAGGTTCATCCACAATTACGTCTTCGAGATTGGCATCGAGTAAATTACTGCCAAACAGATTGACTCCACGCAAATCGGCCCCTTGCAAATTGGCTCCCATCAAGATGGCTTCGCTTAAAGTCGCGCCCCGCAAATCGGCCTTATATAAACAAGCCCCCCCTAAATTGCTGCCAATCAAACTAGCCCCTGCTAAGGTCGCTTCGCTTAAATCTGAACCGACCAGAACTGCATGGGATAAATCGGCTTGCTCTAGATAGGCACCGATCATATCGGCACCACTAAGATAGGCCTCTCTAAAGGTGCATTTTTCTAGGACTGTTTCATTTAAGCTGGCGAGCATCAATTCAGCACGATTGAAATTGGCATGACTTAAAAGGGTGCCACTGAGCTTAGCGCCAATCAGTTTGATACCAGAAAAATAGCGTTCTCCAGCAGCATATTGAGCCAGCATCCTGTTGCTGATATCATCGTCTTCTTCAGCAACGGGATGATTATGGTCTTCAATCGTTTTCAGTAGCTTTAATAAAGATTGTGATTGAGGGCCAACACTACTGAGTTGTTGGAATTGTTCAAAGCGCCGCTTCAATTGCTGACGGGTTTGGTCGAGTTCTGCTAATTGCTGGTCGAGTTCTGCTAAATGGCTTTGCACCATTTGTTTCATGAGAATTTGTGAGTTTTGAGAATGCTCACCTATATCTAGAATCTCTTTAATTTGATGTAGGGATAAACCGAAATTTTGGGCACTGCGGATCATGTACAATCGGTCCTGGGCTGCCACAGTATATAGGCGGTAGCCTGAGCGATTGCGGTATGGTTGGTTGAGGAGGCCAAGCTGCTCATAATAGCGAATGGCTTGCGGAGAAACACCAAATTTGCTAGCTAATTGGCCAATGAGCAGTCCAGTTGTCATTTTCTTCAGAATGATTCAGATTCTTTTCACCTGTTAGTTTTATGATGCCCAAAAAAGATGGCAATTAAGCGGATCAGGGACAAAAATGCCCTGCAAAATAAGCACAAAAAGCACTAATAGGATTTATGAAGACTGCTCAAAAAATAGACAAAAATCAAGCCATGGAAGCAACTAGATGTTTCGCATTTTTGGGGCCAACTTCTTTTTTGAGAACATCTTGAATCTGGCGAAGGTAATCTTCAGCTACTTCTTGAGGGAAGTTGAGGTGAATCGTAAGATTAGGGTTGCTACTATAGATATGCAATGACCCATAGGTAGGTAACCAACCTGAAAAGCCAGCTACCTGAGTATAGGCAATAAATTGGAAAGCCCGGGTGCTGGGGTTAGAATATTCAATCCCACTGTCTGTAAGGGTAATAATGACATCGCTATTGGCATCTTTGGGATGAAAGCCTTTGAATTCCATTCTCATGAGAGACTCCTAGCAGTTGATCAATATGATGTATTCAATCTGGGATTTAGCAGAGTATTCTTTAGTGGAATATTCTTGCTAGAAAAGAGTAAGTTTTCTATTTTTTTGAGTATTCAGGTAGAACAAAATGGCTCTTTTATTAGATTAGCTATCTCAATATTACCCAAACTTTATCTGCATCTAACTTGAAAATTAAATTACTTGCAGGGAAGAAGACTCTGGACTGGATTTATTTTTAACTGGAGACATCTAAAAACTCAGACAAATCAGATTTTTCTTCTACTAAAATAAGACGCTAAAACATACACAAAATCTACGTTTAGAAGATTAAATGGCAGGGTGGGCAAGATTTCTGCTTGTGTCGAAAATGGTGCTATCAGATATAACCGACAGTTCCACTAAGAGCTGATTTCTCAACAGAAACTAAAGTTACTAATCGATGTGTGAGCAGTCGAATAAAACAGCCATAAATCATGGCTTCACTCGTTTCTGGATAAAATTCGTAGTCCTTCCCCAAACGACGATAGCGATTTAACCAGCCAAAACACCGTTCAACAACCCAGCGCTTGGGCAATACCTGGAAAGCCTTGAGTCTCCCGTTTGATCACTTCTACGCGCACTTGCTCACCACACACTTGCCGTACCGCTCGCTCAAAGTTCTCCACCGAGTACTCTTGGTCTACCCACACCACTGCTAGGCGAGACAAACCCGATTTTCATCTAATACCACCAAGTCCGCTGCTCGACCCATCCCTTCTCAGAGCTGATGCCTTAAAGCAGTGTAAATGGTCTGCCTACTTCATTCACCTGTCTGGGCAACTAATCTAAGATATCAATCTGATCATTTAAAAGTTCAAAATTTCTTGATCGTACTGATCTGGCTGCGGTTCAACCGTCCAAACTAGACCTTCACCAGAGTCCAAAGCGACATCAATATAGAGCCGATCTACAGGCTCAGAAGCTTGATCTTCGTTCCCCTCAAAAGATTCTAAGTCTTCCGTTAGTAATCGCAGCACAAACCCTGCTGGAATCATGGCACCAGGGGTCACCGGTCGCAGTTCAAACCGCCACGCTGACTCCACTTCCACTGCATAGATATTCAACTCATAGGGCTGGCCCTCAATCTGTAACTGGCGCGAAATTGCTGCAATTGGGGTTGCGGATTGATCGCCTCGGGCCGCTGAGAGTTGGGGTTGTAACGTCATCGATTGCCAGCCCATTTGTTGGGCCAGATTGGTCATCCCCGTTCGCAGCCATTGCCCCACTGAGGGCTGTTCAGTGATGCCGCGTCGTTGTACTGCTAACCGCTGTCGCCAACCGCCGTGGGCCATTAAGCTGCCCCATTGTTCAAAGGGAATGGCTAAGCGAGGAGTAACGAGGTCTGAATGGCCGAGGCGTTGAATGAGTTGATCGGCTTGGACTTTGGATAGCGTCGGCAAGGGATTGACCGCGGCTTGGGTGATCTCTTGGGGATTGAATTGCTGGGTGAGCCAGAGCACATTCAGGTCCGACGTCAGATCTGTATCGTTGAGGGTGTAGGTGCGATCGCACCAATCATACGCCCCCTGTTCCTTCAGCTGTAGGTGTTTCGCAAACCCACCGATTCTCACCCAACCTTCATCAGGGTTCACCTGGGCCGCCACATAATAATCCGCAATCCAGTGGGGAATATCCACCCATTCTTGGGGAACCCGCAGTTCATCTAAATCAATCGTTTCCGTGGGAATCAGGACTAATTTTTGTGCCCCCACCTGAATGGGTGTTCCCGTCACCACGGCCCAAATACTTTGTAAGGAGGGCAATTTCAGCGTGGGTATCGCTCGCAGATCATGATCTTCCCGCAGCCAGGGAATCACCGTGTCCAAACAGACCTGATTCAGATAGGCTTGCCAGCGACTGGGGCCGTCGTTTTGTTGCCAAGCCTGGGCCTGAAGGTCCGCATCAATGTCTAAATAGGTGGAATCAAATAAGGCTAAATCAGACGTCATGATCATCACTCTAATGCAGGGGCAGTGGGGGCAGGTTCACCGTAGTGTCCTGTCAGCCATTCTTCCAGGGAA
>NZ_JANQOY010000119.1 GCF_028285565.1 Acaryochloris sp. IP29b_bin.148 | reverse complement strand
AGCATGATGGAAACTTCAACTTTAAGCGAGATGTCAAAGACATTACCAACGGTGTTTTTGATGGTGTAGCTGAGACTGCCAAAGAGTTTGAAGCGATGGGTGGAGGTGACTCTGGCGATCCGAATGAAGATGTGGGGAATAACAAGTTTTTCTTTAGTAGTCTTGGTGTTGAACCTATCGAGAACCCCAACATTCCTGCAGATACCAATGATGGTGATGATATTGCTAAGCTAGACTTTGGTGCTGAGTATGTGGACCCTGATGGGCTAGGAACTAGAACCCTTAAAGGTACAGATAAAGCAGATACATTTCGAGCAGAAGCTTTACTGAATGCTACCCCAGAGATCATTGCCAAATATACCAATGATGACGGCTCAGTAAACTGGGAAGGTGTAGCAGGCGAAAACGATAATTATCATGATCACTGGGTTGAAGGGCCTGGAAATATTGTCATTAAAAATTTTGGTAAAGGTGACAAGTTTATCCTAAGAGGCCATACGGCTGAGGCTATCTTACTTGAGGAGTATAAAAATCAAGCAGTGATTGGCTTAGTCAGCGATCAGGGTCGAGATGGCTCACGGGGCAATGGTGCCCATGATTTAGACATCTTGGGGAAAGCCACGATTAATCATGATGGGAGCTTTAATTTTGCCCAGGATGTCAAAGACATTACCAATGGTGTTTTTGATGGCGTGATTTAAGCGTATCTTCAGCTCTGTGGCTGACTTAGCAAGTAGCCACAGAAAGGCACGGTCACTTTAACTGGCCTGAATCTATATCACGATTAAGGGGTGATCCTTGCCTACAAAGGACACCCCTTCCCTGCTATCGGTAGTGTTTAAGGGTTTCAAAAAAGGCTCCACCATGCAGTCCAACGCTATTTCAGTGAGTAAGCTGTCTTGTGTCTTGATCACGTTAAATAGACCGTTATCTTCCCTTTTGTTTTTAGATTGAGTCGATAATGCCAAGCGTTAGCAGCTACGACCTGGTAGGCTACGAATATAGTCTACGCAGCATTTTTACCCATGACTGACGACAGCACTTCGGAGACACGTCGCATTCTGGTATTGGGAGGCACAGGGACAATTGGGCGCGCTACCGTCGCCGCTTTAGTAGAACGCGGTTATGAGGTTATTTGCATCGCTCGGCCACAGGCGGGTGTCGGCGGTCAGTTAACCCAAGAGAGAACCACCCAACTGTTACAAGGCTCTGAGGTCTGCTTTGGCGACGTTACCGATTCTACATTCCTGGCTGAGCAGGTTTTCCAAAATCAACCGTTTTATGCAGTGGTGTCATGCTTAGCATCGCGGACGGGGGAACCGAAGGATACCTGGGCGATTGACTATCAAGCCCATCTGGATGTTTTATCCTTGGCGAAAGAATCTGGAGTCAAGCAGATGGTACTGTTATCTGCGATTTGTGTGCAAAAGCCACGCCTTGCATTTCAGCATGCCAAGCTGGCCTTTGAAAAGGCACTGAGGGAATCTGGGTTAATCTATTCTATTGTCCGACCGACTGCATACTTCAAATCCTTGGCTGGGCAGGTGGCCAAGCTGCAGAACGGGAAGCCTTTTTATATTTTTGGCGATGGTAAGCTTACCGCTTGCAAACCAATCAGCGATCCGGATCTGGCGGCGTATATTGTGGATTGCCTAGAGGACGTTTCGCTGCAGAACAAAATTCTGCCAATTGGCGGACCAGGACCGGCACTCACACCCTTGGAACAGGGAGAATATCTGTTTGAGCTACTAGGTTGCCCGCCCCAGTTCAAAAGCGTACCGCCTGGGTTCCTGAATGGAATCGCCATGTTGCTGGGTGGGGTGGCCAAGATTGTACCGGGCTTAGCAGCCAAGGCTGAGTTAGCGCGGATCGGACATTATTATGCAACGGAATCGATGTTGGTGCTCAATACCGAGACGGGGCTTTATGATGCTGATGCAACTCCGGAAACGGGTAAAGACACACTATTTGAGTATTATCAGCGCCTGGTTGACGGAAGCGAAGAAGCTGAGCGCGGCGACTTTGCTGTATTCTAGAGTGCCTAACTGATCGCAATCCGAGACGAGTGGTCAATCACGGGGAGTCAGAGCGTGGAATCAACATTCTTGCTTCACAAACCTGTTATTTACGGTAGCGCTGTTGGAAATGCTCTTTTCTTAATCCTCCTGCTACTGCACATTATCCCTGCAGGGATTGCTCCTATTGCCGCGATTATGGCTTTCACCGTCCGTAAGGGCAGTCTATGGCATCAGCGCTCTGGACGCTATTTCACGGGGGCGATGATCATCGTGGCCTTAACGGGTATCGTCCTCGACATCGTTCGCCTCTGTTTTTTCGTGGAAGAAAACCATACGAAATATGCAGGGTACACCATGCCCAGCACCTATCCTGCTCGTTTAGGTTTTATGTTTGTGGGGGTTTGTATTCTTTACCTACTACGCGAGGTGACACCACCGCGGGTATTCCGTCGGCAATCCAGAGCGCAAACTACCGTTGTGCCTCGATTGCTGATTATGACTGGATTAGCCCTGACTGCGATCATCACTTTGCGCCTCAATCCGTGGACCGGTGCGTTGTGGATGATCTGGACGTTTATCCTCATTATGATTGTTATGGTACGAACCCCCTCGCCTGCATGGAATCACCGCGAAGCAGAGGTCGTCCGACATCGCGCGGGAACCAGCTACTTGGCTGCATTCAGTTGGTGAGGGGCTTTGCAAGGATTTGGACCAGCCATCTTCATCCTGATCAATGGCGACGATCTATCGACGGAACCCTATATGGGCAATCAGCCTGGCCCCTTTTCGCTAGCGTTTCTTTTCTTTTTCGTAGCTTGGGCTCCCTTCTTTTTGTTAGCTGGATATCTAATCTATCGATTTAAGGCGATCCGCCATCCCTAACCAACCAGCATCAGTTGGCGTTGGTATCCGGTAAGCGTTGGGCAACCACCGCAAAAAAAGGATCGCCGCCGCCTAACCCCATCCAGGATAAGAAGCTTGGTGAGGGAGCGGGCTTGGCGATCACTTGAGGATCACTTAAGTCGGCAGCACGCATATAGGACTGCACGAGCTGTAGATGCTGGTTATCGGTTCCTTCTCGCCATACTTGAATGGCTTTTTGATAGAACATGCGGTTGGAAAAGCTGACAATCACCACGCCGTCTGGTTTAAGGACACGGTGAATTTCACTAAAAATGGCTTCAGGGTACTGTAAGTACTGCACTGATACGGCAATCAATACGGCATCAAAGGTGCGATCGCACTGGGGAAGTTGCAACTCCTGGTTCAGATTCTGAATAAAGAACTCATCGAGTCTTGGATTCCTCGCCAGTTCTTCAGCATTCATCCCATGCCCAATGACCGTTTCAAACTGGATCTCTTCCGGTAGATGTGAGACCCAGCTACTCATCAAATCTAAAATACAAAACCCAGGCTGAAGGTACTCTCGATAGACCTCTGAGAGTTTTTGAATAAACCCAGCATCAACATGGGTGACAAATCTGGGGTAGTCGTAAAAAAGCGTGTCGTCCGCGTTATCTAACTTCGTACGTTGGTGCGGTTGCAGCAGCATCGTCCCATGAGCACCTAAAGATGTTTACATAACAACAGTCGCTTAGAGGACGGGCTAAACAGCGTAGGCCAAGAAGGGGGACTGTCAACTAATTGGTAACCGGCCTTGGCATAGAGACGGCGCGCCGGGGTATTGTCATCCAACACATGCAGATACAAATAGGGATGCTCCCATTGACGCACAATTTCCTCACAGGCAAATAGCAACTGTTTGCCTACGCCCTGACAGCGGTATGGCGAGGCAACGGCTAGATTAGAAATGTAAGGAACGGCAGGTGCAAAAGGCAGCCAAGGCGACAAGGTTTTGAGAGCAACCTCAACCGTACCGATTAATGTAGGCTCAGGAGAATGGAGCACCTGAGCCCCCACTAAGCGGGTATAAGGAGTGCGATGCACCTCATAGCGTGACTGAAGATCGTGAAAAATTCCCATTTTCAGGATGGGCGTGAGCCAAGACCGCCATCCCTCTTGGGGGTAAAAACAGCGACTTAATAAGGTTGCCACGCTCGACAAATCCTGGTGCTTCAACGCACATAGACGGAAAGGAGCATCATGTTGATTGATATAGCAGGCATCATCAATCGTTGAGTTTTGGGGGGAGAAAAGACCTAAATCAGCCACAAATGAATGAAAAAAGCTGTATGAAACGACTGGAGTGTGGATGCAGAGAATCTGAGAACAGACTCTAAACGGCTTTCATTCTAACTTGTTTATGGGCTTTCGGAACCCTCTTGAGCGTTATCAGCAGCGCTTCCATCATCGGATTCAACATCTAATTCACTTAACGTGGCTTGCATCTCAGGGGTGGCAAAAACCGCCTTAGTGTCGGCAATCAGCTTTTCCCCCCACAGGTTTTCTTCCAAAAACGCAACTTTGCCATAGCGACCATCCAACTGGAGGGCCGACTTAGCCAAGGAAAGTCCTGCATCTTTATCACCTTCAACATAGGTGGCCACCGCTAGCGCCAGCTGAGGTTCCCCCGATTTTCCATCAATCTTGATAGCGGCCTCCCACTGTTTGATAGCGCGACTGACATTGCCCTTTTCATAATGCACTAAGCCAATATTATTAATCGCAGGCCAAAATTTTTCGTTTTGGTCTAAGGACTTTTCGTATTGCTTAATGGCGTCTTTCAACTTCCCCATTTTGTAATAGGTATTGCCTAAATCAAACAGCGCTTCAGGAACATCAGGTTTGATCTTCAGTCCTGCCTTGAGAAGTTCAGCCGCCTGCTCATATTTTTCTTGGCCAAAATAGGCTGCTCCTAAACTGAAGTGAACCCCTGGATTTTTGGCATTGAGAGACCGGGATCGTTCGAGGGCCAAGATACCTTCATCGACCTGTTTTTGACTAAGGTAAAGCCCTCCTAATAAGGCCCAGGCATCCGCCGATTTAGGGGCGAGCTGAGTGGCTAATTTGACACGAGCTAAGGCAGGTTCAACCTGTTGAAATTGACTGAGATAAACGGCTTCCTTGAATAAGGCCAATCCCGTTTGCTCTAACTGTTGAGAATCGATCTTCAAGGTTCTAGGTGCGACAGCTTGCCCAAGCGCCGGTTGAGCCATCGTCCCAAGACCAACAGCAAGGAAAAGCGAGATCAAAGTTGAACGTTGAAGCACAGCAAATGCCCAAATATAACGTGTTCATAAGTTAGCTTAGCTTAGATTCCAAGTGATTGACGGAAACCGTTACGTCTGTTCAACTGGACGATTTAGGAAAATAAGCGATGGGTTATGCTGCGGAGCCTGAAAGAAAAGGGTCGGGTGTTTCTAGGGCAATTGGGTTGTTAGAATAGCTACGTCTTGTTCAAGCTTAAAGTGCTCTGAGGGAACGTCTGTGGATAGTCAAACCATGCAAGATCGAATTGCTTTATTAGAGCGTAAGCGCGGATTGTTAGTGCAGTTATTAGATCAACCGGATTTAGGGACGCTAAGAATAGATGTGAATCAGGCCTTAGAAGAAATGGATGACCTGATTGATGAGTTTAAAAAAGCCTTCCCGGCCGCTTAGACGTCTCTTTGTTGGATGCTCCTGACGCCCAAGGTCACAACGGATCTTGACCCCCAACCTTACAGTGAAATTATTGATGTGCGATCGCCCGCTGAATACGTGGAGGATCACCTGCCCGGTGCCATCAATTTGCCCGTCCTCAGTAACCAAGAGCGGGCTGAGGTGGGCACGATCTACAAGCAAGTCTCCGCCTTTGTGGCCCGTAAACGAGGAGCAGCCCTTGTTTCCCACAATCTGTCCTATCACCTCAACCATCACTTTGCAGACAAGCCCAAGGACTATCATCCCCTGATCTATTGCTGGCGAGGGGGGCAGCGATCTCACAGTATGGCTTTAGTCTTAACTCAGGTGGGATGGCGGACTACCTTACTGGGCGGAGGATACAAGACCTATCGCACCTATGTCCGGGAGCAATTAGCACAGGTGCCGTATCGTTTTTCGTATCGCATTTTATGTGGATTGACGGGAACGGCGAAGACCGCTATTTTGCAGCTTCTGGCACAAGCTCAGGCCCAGGTACTGGACTTAGAGGGATTAGCTAATCATCGGGGTTCACTCTTAGGGGCAGCTGAAGCCTCTGCACAACCCTCTCAAAAACAGTTTGAGTCAGATTTACTCTCTGCTCTCCAACGGTTTGACGGTACTCGTCCCGTGTGGATAGAAGCTGAAAGCAGCAAGATTGGCGAACGTTTTGTTCCTCAGGCGCTATGGCAACAGATGAAAACGGCTCCATGTGTTGAAGTTCGAGCGTCGATCTCCCATCGGGTGGACTGGCTGCTAGCGCACTATGACCATTTCATCAGGAATCCAACGCTGCTTAAGGATAAACTCGGTCAGCTTCAACGCAGCTATAGTAAAGCTCAACTCCAGCAATGGTATGACTGTATTACTCAGGAGAAATGGACTGAGTTGGTGCGATCGCTACTAGAGCAACATTACGATCCAGCCTATCGTCGCTCAATGCGCCATCAATACACCAATCAGCAACAAAACTATGACCTGCCTGACTTATCCGCCACTAGTTTGCAACAACTGGTCAAGGCATTGATGAAGACAGAGCAAGCTATGGGTTGATGCGTGGTTTATCTGTCACTCGAATCATCGTACCTTCACCACTGAGGAATAACACCTGCTTTCCAGCAATTTTCAGGTAATGATTTGAGTTTTAGCATTTCGGGGAAAAACGTCTTAGCACTGCCACCACTCCACATCGCGATCAGTGTATCGAAAAAGGTATCAAATCCTGCCTGAAGGTCGTGAAGAGCAGCCGATTGCGTAGGTGTTAATGACTCAGAAGTGGATGTACTGTAGGTCTGCGGCCAATTCCGTTGATCAATCCGATTCTTAATCCATAAAAAACGGCCATAGTGAGAGTAGCCATTCAGCGCGGCTGGATCATCAGGCTCTGGATCGCTATAGCCAGAGCCTTGTTTCACGGTGGGATAAAACCGATATAACTCTTCCACAGGAAACTGTTCTTCGACATAGGGAGGTTCTGGCAAGTCCGGTTGGGCAATCCCTTCACCTTGACCACAGATCAGGTTGATCGCTTGTTGGGCATCCCCTAAGGAGGCAATAGTCTGATTAATTCTGAGGGCGTTCTGGGTATAGTTTTCACCGCAGGTGAATAATACTTGTTGATGGGTAGTTGACCAACCAAAGACAGGACGTTCTTTCTCGACTTCTAAGATTCCCTGCATAAGAGCATCGTACATTTGACCAATGGTGGCGTAAGGATATTGAGGGGTGGTGTGATCGAGAGAACTGTCAAATTCTTTAGGCGTCTCAATATCCAACATGGTCTTAAGCGTCAGTTCATTGAATGGTCCTAATGCTCCTGCCAATAAAGCGGTTTGATTGGGAATGGTGGGTCCCATTGTCGCCGGATCATAAGGGGCTAAATAGGGAATATGCTGACCATAGCTAGGTTTCTGAAAAATCTTGGACGCATCAATATCCAGGGCTAAACATAGATTGGCTGCCAATTGTAAATGCAGCATTTCTTCAATACAAACACTCAAAATGGTTTTGTAGACATTGTTGGTGAATATTGCCTCCGTCGACTGATCCTCTTGTTCCGGTAAAACGATGGATGTCATCACAGTGAGATAAAAAGGCAAGGTATACATCTCGATCAACACTGCCGTTATGGCATGGCTTTGAACCAGCTCTTTTGTCCAGGCATTAGTAGTGTCTGTTGTTGCCATCATTTGAACAGTCACAATTTCACCCCTCACAACTTTAATTAGGCGTATAACTTGAAATTAATGGTGCATTTGGTCTGTGGCAGAACTCTATCAGTCTCAACTGATTACTTCCTGAATTTCCGCTGATTGCTCTAGCTGTTGAGAATCTGGCCAGGACGCGATCAATTTATCAAAGCGAGAACCCAAACCTAAGCGTCTTATATAAAAGTGTTTGGATAGAATTATTCAGGCTCTTTTATATTAATTACGATTCATCTATACTTATGAAGAGAAAATATCTAGCCAAAATAATGGATATCGATAAAGCAAACGTCGTAAAAGCAAATACTATATAGACAATCTTGCTTAAGAACGACATTGGTTTCCGTTGAAAGATCAAATGAATATCAATTGCTTCTGAGTATTTTTCAACGTTTTTTTATTCAACAGCAAAAAGAAATATATTTTTACATATTAATTCTTTTTAAAAAGAGATTGACTCAGAAGAATCAACCCTTCAAATCTGCGTTTTAATGCAGACTTCAAGAAGAGAGTCAGAGAATAAAGCTGTTGAAGGGGGCGTATCTAACCGTTGGGTGAGGGCCTTTAGAGGTTTTCAAAATGAACTCCCCTAACCTCGGGATACGCCCTGTTGAATAGCTATTTCATGGCGATAGGTGACACTCGCCTGTGAAATTTGTCTCTTGATAAAGTTGAGTAGCTGTTTGGATGCCTAAACGCTCGATGTCATTGTCAATGGGGTATTAGATTTGCGATGACCGTTGCTTGCTGTCCGGGGGACATAGGCCGGACGGAGTTCATTGCATATTTCACTCATGAAAACAAATGTACTATAATCTCTCCATAAGTTGAGAGTAAACCCATCCCCACCCATCTAGGTCACAGTTATTCAAGCATTCCAGAACATCAAATATGTCTCGCCTGCTGATCGTCGAATCCCCGGGAAAAATCAAGAAGCTGAGATCGATTCTCGGATCAGGCTGGCAGGTGCGGGCCTCCGTCGGCCATATTCGGCAGCTTGCTAACACGGGCACGGGTAATTTAGGGTTTGAGGCCAAGAACGGTCAGATCACTTGCAGTTATGAACCACGAGATGACCGAGCTAAAAAGACCATCGCCGATCTTAAAACTGCGGCCAAACAGGCCAACGAGATTTTTATTGCCAGTGACCCGGACCGAGAGGGGGAGGTGATTGGGTGGCATATTGCCCAGGTACTGGGGATTAAGAAACCGAAGCGGGTGGTCTATCAGGAAATTACGGAACGAGCCGTTCGGCAAGCCATTGCCCATCCCAAGTCCTTGGATATGAATTTGGTGGAAGCGGGTCGCTGTCGAGATTGCCTCGACAAGCTCGTGGGTTATCGGGGATCGCCGTTAGTCTGGCGCTTAAACAATGGTGCAAAGTCCGTCGGCAGAATCCAATCGGCAACCCTGCACTTGATTTGCCAGCGCGAAGGCGAGATCCAAGTGTTTGTGCCCCAAGACTATTGGTCGGTGTTTGTGGAGTATGCCGAAGGGTTCAAAGCGTTTTATCACGGCAGCGCAGCAGGGAACGAGCTAGACGAAACCACCATTGAGGATGCAGGGTCGGAAACTAAAACGGAAGAATCCACCCGAGTTACCTCTCAAGCGGCTGCCGATGCCTTGGTTGAAATCGCCCAAAATAATCCTCACCAGATCCTCTCCATCGAAGGGAAGATTACCCCCAAAAAGCCCCCCGCCCCCTTTACCACCTCTGCTCTCCAACAAGCTGCTGGGTCGCGCCTTAAGTTCAGCCCTGAGCAAACCATGCAGGTGGCCCAAAAGCTCTATGAAGCGGGTCTGATCACTTACATGCGCACGGATTCAGTGATCTTGTCGCCAGACTACTGTGCTGCCGCCAAAAAATGGCTAGCGCAAAACGACGCGGACAATGTCCCCAAAAAAGTCGCCAAACAGAAAGGGGGCAAGCAGACCCAGGAAGGCCATGAGGCCATCCGCCCGACGGATATTTTTAAACCCTCCGCAGAACTGAAGCAATCTCTGTCGGAGGATCAGTTCAAGCTGTATGTTCTGATTTGGACTCGGGCCTTAGCCTCTCAGTGCAAACCCGCCCAAATCCGTAAAACCATCGTCATTAGTCAGTCTGGCGAAGTTCAGTGGAAAGCTAAGGGCAATCTTGTGGAGTTCAAGGGTTACTCAAAATACTGGAAAGACATTAAAGCTGATACGGAACTGCCCACCCTGCAGCCCCAGCAGACTCTCTCTCTAGCCCAGGCCGATTCCCAGCAGAAACAGACCCAGCCCCCCGCTCGTTATAGCGAACCAAAGCTGGTTCAATTGATGGAGAAGAAGGGCATTGGTCGACCGTCCACCTATGCCCCCACAATTAAGACCATCAAGACTCGGGGCTATGTTGATCTGATCAAAGGTAAACTCCAGCCCACCCAGATCGGTATGGAGGTGGATCAATTTATGGGGGGTGCGTTACCGGAGCTGTTGGAAGCTGAGTTTACGGCCCAGATGGAGAGTTCCTTGGATGCGATCGCACAAGGGAATCAGGAATGGCAAAACTATCTGATCGACTGGAACCGCAGTTATTTTGCCCCGGCATTGGCGAAGGCACTGAAAGATTTACCTGAGCCGACCAGCAACTATGGGGGCAAGGTCTTACAAACATCTAGAACCAAATGCCCAGGTTGCAGTCAACCGATGTCCAAGGTGCCTAGTAAAAAGATGAAGAAGAAGTATTTTCTCAAATGCGAAAACGGCTGCACGGCAGACGATGGACGAGGTCTAGTGATGTTCTGGTCCGACCGGGATAAGAATTGGCAAGTCCCTCAAGCAAAATCGGATCAACCTGCGTCGCCACCAGAACTCACGGATTATCCTTGTCCGGCTTGTCAACAGAAAATGGAGATTTACCAATATCACAAGGATGGGCAGGTCAAGCAAATGCTTCGATGCTCAGATCCCAAAGCCAGAGCTGACAAGAAGCACAAGAATGCCGTCTATTTTCAAAGTAAAGGACGGTGGTGGAGTCCCAAATACGGGGAATTGGAATAAAGATGAAGAAATCCCCTGCAAAAAACACAGGGGACGTAAGGCTTTTGTAACTTCAGTACTTTCACTTATGATGCCCACTGGGAAGCGGGTTTCAAGCTTAGTTCTGTCTGAAACTGAGGTGAATTCCTTTTATTTACGTGAGTTCGACGCTAAACAATCGCGGCAGGGAGGGCCTTTAGCTCCTCAGGCGTCAGATCCAGAGCAGGCTTCATCGGGTGATACGAATAGGCAAT
>NZ_JANQOY010000117.1 GCF_028285565.1 Acaryochloris sp. IP29b_bin.148 | reverse complement strand
ATTGCCTATTCGTATCACCCGATGAAGCCTGCTCTGGATCTGACGCCTGAGGAGCTAAAGGCCCTCCCTGCCGCGATTGTTTAGCGTCGAACTCACGTTTATTTAATGCTCCTGAATCAGCTCATTTAGAGATCCATTCGAGTGAGCAAGCAACCGCAATTCAGTGTGATTGCATTCCCTGTCAACAGTTGCGAGTTCAGTCTGTATAACGTTTTTAGACTCTATTGTTGCCTAACAACTCAATAACCTCAGCATTAGGGGGCTCCGTGTTGCGGCTGTTGCTAGCCATAGCGCTGAGATAGGGCCGCTAGCGCTTCTTCCCGATCATCAAAGTGGATTTTTTCGGTACCCAGAATTTGGTAATCCTCGTGGCCTTTGCCTGCAATCAGGATGGTATCGCCGGGTTTTGCTTGTGCGATCGCAGTTTGGATTGCCACTCGCCGATCCACTTCTACGATGGGTTGTATCTCGGCAGGAATCCCTGCTAACACATCCTGCAAAATCTGTTGGGGGTCTTCGGTCCGGGGATTATCCGACGTCACAATGGCTTGATCCGCTAGGCGAGCTGCAATTTCACCCATCAGCGGTCTCTTAGTGCGATCGCGATCGCCCCCACAGCCAAAGACACAGGCCATTTGGCCTGTGACAAATGGACGAGCCGCTCTCAATAAATTCTCCAGACTATCTGGTGTATGGGCATAATCGACAATCACACTAATATCCTGGTCAGGAGAATGGGTAATTTGCTGCATACGGCCCGGAACGCCAGGGAATTGAGCTAAGGCAGGCACAATTTGCTCTAAGCTGAGGCCCAACTCCAGAACTGCACCCACCGCCGCTAACAGATTGGAGACATTAAATTGGCCCACGAGCGGCGAGAAAAAGTCAACGCTGCCTTTAGGCGTATGCAGCTTCCCTTTGACGCCTGCGGTTTCGTAACACAAGTCACTGGTATGGAGATCGGCAGGTCCTTCGATACTGTAGGTCCAACAGCGATCAGGCCCCAACAGTTTAGCCAGTCGCTGACCGTAAGCATCATCAATATTGATCACCGCTCGCCCTTGTAAATACTCAGGGGAAAACAGTAACGCTTTCGCTGCAAAGTAATCTTCCATATCCTGGTGGTAGTCCAGGTGATCTTGAGTCAGATTCGAGAAAACGGCTACGGCAAATTGGCAGCCCAACACTCGTTTTTGGGCCAGCGCATGAGAACTGACCTCCATGACGCCAAACTCGCAGTTAGCTGCCGCCGCTGCCAGCTGTTGCTGTAAGTCTACGGCAAAGGGGGTGGTGTGCGTTGCTGTCATTTGATGCCCTGGCCAGCGCGCATACAGGGTTCCAAATAAGGCAGTCGGAGATTGCGCCGCCGTTAATAAATACTCAATCAGATGGGTGGTGGTGGTTTTACCATTCGTCCCGGTCATGCCCACCAGTTTGAGTTTCTGGCTGGGATGGCCATAGTAGGCGGCGGCCACCTCAGCACAGGCTTGCGGCATATCTTTGAGTGCAATTACACAGTGAGAACCGAGGTCCGTCAAATCCACTTGCTCGGAGACCAGAGCGGCAACAGCACCTGTGTCTATGGCACTTTCCCAGAAGCTGCCGCCATCCACGCGAGTGCCAGGCATGCCAATAAACAGATATCCAGGTTGGATGGCCTGAGAGTTGGTGGTTAATCCGGTAATATCGGTCTCTAGGGCGGGATGGTCAGCGGGTGCTGTTACCCATAGGTTTGCAGATAATTCAGCTAATAACGTCCGTAATTTGACCATGCCCAATCCGTTGATGTTGATAAAAACACTAAAGATACTTTTGCAGAAAGCGCTGTAATTGCTCAACTGATAACCGAGGCGCGGGTCGTGGAATGGGGGTTTCCATCACCTGGGCCGTTGAGGGATGGACCTCACGCTTCAAGAGAACCGGGATCTCATATTGATACGCCTGAAACCAGTCTTCACGACTGGTAATGTCGCGAATTTCTAACTCAATGGGGGGATCTTGAATTTGCGCTAGTTTTTCTTGTAAGCCCTCACAGAGATGACATCCAGGTTTACTATACAAAATCAAAGGGACCATGATTGCAACTGAGATAACAGACAACCTCCCATGAGGAAGCTTCTGGATTTTAGCTTAGATGTTGTCCCTCAGAGGAGCGGATTTTCATCCACCTCTCCGTCCTCTACCTCTATATCATTGAGGGCATGGGCAACATCTTGCATTAAGTTCAGCGTTTGTTGGTAACGCTGCATTTCTCGCTGCTCCAAGAAAATTTTGAGCCCAGCGGATAACGCTTGCAAACTGCCCTGGCGATCCCCTTGTTGAAATAAAGCCACCCCCTCGTCATAATGGCTTTCCGCTGTTTGGAGGCGTTGCTGATGATTACTATCTGCGGGCCTCACCTGGGGTGGGCGAAAGTCATTCATTGCAGGGGTAGACTCATCACGATCATAGCGAGAGAGGGTATTGAGAGGCTCGCCACAATGGATGCAAAACTGATTGCCGGGACTATTGCCTTCGTGAGTGCAACGGTTTGGGTCTGGGGAGGGTTGCAACGGTTCATTCTGGGCGGTGGAAGCTAGGGGTAATCTAGCAGCGGCAGAATGATTCGGTTGTACGGGAGGCTGTTGAGCGGGTTGAGCGGGTGTCTTGTTCGAGGAGGGGTGGGGGCGATGGGGGACATTGATGGGTTTGCAACGAATCGCATGATTTAAATCGGCCTGGGCCGCTGCTTCATCCCCGAGAGCTGATAGACAGCGGGCTCGTTTTAAATAGGCTTCTCCGTTATGTGGATCGAGTCGAATGGTGTGGGAATAGTCGGCGATAGCTCCCTGTAAATCGCCTGCTAACGCTCGACTTTGACCGCGCTTAAAAAAAGCCTCAATGTTTAAGGGGTTGCGCTCAATTGCACGGGTATATTCTGCGATCGCACGATCTAAGGTTTGTGAAACAGATGCGGCCTGCGATGGAGGCACAGCCTCTGAGTTGGAGCGATTCAGTCCAGTCGGTTTTGACTCCGATTCAGAATTAAGATTGGCGTTAGAACGTATGCTTGGCTGACTGGCGGGACGCTCGCTAGGGATATCAAGGGTCGACCGCTTCGCCTGATCAGTGGTGTGATTACGGTTGGGGGAAGAGGCTGGCGGTGTCTGATCCACCTCTGTTGGAGATGCATAAGACAGATGGTCTAGATCCTGCTTTAAAGTGTCTAAGGTGGTGGACAGCTCCCCACTAAAATCGCGGATTAGGCTTAAGGAATGGACCCGTGCCCAGTACGTGGCCTGATTGAGGTCTGCCATGGCCGCTTGAGATTCCCCAAGGGCCTCCAGGCGTTGACTGCGTTGGAAATAGGCTCGGCTATTTTGCGGATCATGGTCAATAATTTTGGAGTAATCTGCGATCGCACCCTCCAGATCGCCCCGCTGGCTGCGGTTGTTGGCCCGCTCGAACAATCCGTCTACAGAGGTGGGTTCCAGGGAAACGGTTTCTGAGTGTGCTTCTGCCCAGTCATCTTCAACATCGGCCAACTCTACTTCAATGGGCTGAGCTGAGATAGATATACTGTCCTCCGACATATCCTTTGACAAAGAGGCAGAGGGCAGCACAGGCGTCGATTGCAGAGGCGGGGGCGGAGCAGCTTTCAGCATTCCCAGCGTATAGGCGCGAGTGTAGGCCGCTTGATGATTGGGGTCATGCAGTAACGCTTCGCTAAAATCTTCAGAGGCCTTCTCGGCTTCTCCTAATTGAGCCAGACAATAGCCGCGATGGAAGTAGGCATCTGCTAGTCGAGGATTCTGTTCAATCGCCGTTGAAAAGTCCTCAATCGCCTTTTCTAACTCACCACTTTGACTGAGAAAAATTCCCCGCTGACAATAGGCATTAGCATCTTTAGGCACCCGGAGAATGACTTGACTGTAATCGGTCAGAGCACCCGGATAGTCCCCTAATTTAGAGCGGCTATCTGCCCGTTTGTAATAAGCCTTAATACAGTAAGGATTGATGCGAATCGCCTGACTGTAATCCTGAATGGCCCGCCGAAACTCGCCTAACTGACGATAACTATTGCCTCGCTGAAAATAGGCCTCATCATACTCCGGTAAGCGTGCGATCGCTTCTGCAAAATCATGAATGGCAGCTTCAAACTTTCCCAAGGCGTTGTATAGAAAACCCCGATTAAAGTAGGCGGTGGCTTTGGCTGGATTTTGAGCAATCGCTTCATTAAAGTCGTCCAGTGCCCCTTCCAAATCGCCGTTGGTAGCTCGTTTATTGGCCCGATTGATCAGGGCATCGGCATTAATCAGGTTGTCTTGGTATATTTTCGCCAAGGAGCCACCCTCAACCACAGAACTCTGTTCAGCAGGTAATGGGCTGTTGGATAGTCGTTGGCGAAGTCTCCTGAAAAAAGCAGTCACTTGAGAATTGAGGTTACGGTCGATAAAAAATGAATAAAAAGTGATGCAGTTATCAATATTGCGATATTTTCAGGCCCAGTAGTGCTCTAGCCCCCCCAGCATCCTATGATGATGCAGCGTTCTCAGAATATTGCTTGTTAATTAGAATAGTCTACTTTTAATTCTACCAAGTGAGAATAATTAAAGCGCCCTGCAAGTGTTAAAGGGTGTCATGAAGCTGTTTATCGCGATTAGTGGGTGCGATCGTCTTTGAGAAATAGCTCATAGGCAACGTATGCGATCGCTCCGATCATAATGATCATTGCTAACCTACCTGCAATTTGAATCGCGACAACCACCATAATCATAAGGGCTAGGAACTTGCCGATATTGACAATTTTGCGCAAGCCTCGCTTAAACGAAGATTTAGTGGGGGGAACGTCTGTCACCACTTCGACTTCACGGGCTGTTGTGCGATCAGCCTCAGACTTGCCATAGACTTCTGCTTCCAGTTCTCGTAACCGGACGCTCATTTCTCGTTCTTTCAGTTCTTGTTCCCGGCGTTGTAAATCTTCTTCTGGCGTGTGATTCGAAGTCATAACAAGGGTGGGGGTAAGCGAAAGGTTGTTGATCGGGGCAGTTGAACGGGACCCTAGAATAGACCCACATTAGCCTTCAGAATGCGATCAAACTACTTTCCTTAGATTGCCCAAATCGAGCACTTTTGAAAACAGCAAGATCGGGTCAGGCATACCGCAAGATTGATCACAGCGTTGACCATTATCTCCAGGCATCAGTATCAACCGCTAGCATAAAGTATGGATATCGAAATCAAAGGGTTTGCATGTTGAGTCGAATCAAACAGCTGGCGGAAACGCTCTCTCCTCGACTGATTGAGATTCGGCGTCATCTGCATAGTTACCCAGAGTTAAGTGGTCAAGAATATCAAACCTCTGCTTACGTGGCTGGCATCCTCTCTTCCTACGGTTTGCATGTGCGTGAAGGCGTCGGCAAAACAGGCGTGATTGGAGAATTGCAAGGGGAAGGAGATGATGCCCGACAGCTCGCCATTCGTACAGATATGGATGCCTTACCCATCCAGGAAATGACTCAGCTAGAGTTCGCTTCTCGTAAGCCCGGCATTATGCATGCCTGTGGCCATGATATTCACACCACCATCGGTTTGGGCACTGCCATGGTTCTAGCAGGGATGCAGGATCAGATTCCAGGTAAACTGCGCTTTCTGTTCCAACCTGCCGAGGAAGTTGCCCAAGGGGCGGGATGGATGGTCGCAGATGGGGCGATGGAAAAGGTGGATGCAATTTTATCGGTGCATGTCTTTCCCAGTATTCCTGCGGGTTCCGTGGCGGTGCGGTACGGAGCGCTGACGGCTGCCGCCGACAATTTAGACATTACGATTATGGGGGAGGCAGGGCATGGCGCCCGTCCCCATGAGGCAGTGGATGCAATCTGGATCGCGGCCCAGGTGATCACGACCTTGCAGCAGGCGATTAGCCGCACCCAAAATCCCTTACGCCCGGTGGTATTGACCATTGGCCAAATGAAGGGCGGACGAGCCCCGAATGTGATTGCCGATCAGGTGCAGATGCAGGGAACGGTGCGATCGCTACATCCAGAGACGCGGGCTCAGCTTCCCCAATGGATTGAAGACATTGTGGCCAGTGTCTGCCAACCCTATGGGGCTCGATACCAGGTCGATTACCAGGCGGGTGTACCTTCAGTTCACAATACGGCTAGCTTGACCCAGTTGATTGAAACGGCGGCTCAAGAGGTCTGTGGTAGCCAAAATGTGCGCGTTCTGACGGAGCCGTCCTTGGGTGCGGAAGATTTTTCTCTCTATCTCGAACATGCGCCGGGCGCTATGTTTCGCTTAGGGGTGGGCAAAACCAATCAGACCAATCCACCGCTCCATCACCCTCAATTTGAAGCTCAAGAATCTGCTATTGTCACAGGGGTAATGACGATGGCCCATGCTGCCCTTAACTATTGGCAGCAGGCTTAAGACTGGAGATCAACGTGGAGCCAGAGGAAAAACTTGCCCCCCAGCGGAAGAGTCGCCTGATCTCTCGGGTGTTGACCCCTGCGATTAAATTGTGGTTGCGATCGCAACTCGATCACATCGATGATCTCCAGCTTCAGATCGACAGCGGCAATCGTGAACTTCTCTCTGGATCGATACCCAAGGTGTTTCTATCGGCAGCTCAGGCCGTCTATCAAGGCATTCACCTCAGTCGGGCTCAGGTGATTGCCGAAAATATCAATACCAATCTCCGGCAGGTTCTGCGCGGCAAAGCCATTCGATTACTAGAACCTCTGCCCATTCAACTGGATGCCGCCTTGACCGCAGCCGATTTGGCGGCATCGACTGACTCAGAACTGTTCCAAATAGCGATGCAGTTGGGGTTAGTGCCTCTGATTGAACAACAGCTGAGCGGAGCGTCGGACTGGCCCTTCCCGGACTGGCAGCCTGGGCTTTTACCCAAGATTCAATTATCAGCGTTGCGCATGGAACTGAATCGCAATCGCCTCCAGATCTATGCCCAAGTTCAACATCCTGCAACCCAGTCGCTGCAAGCTATCGTACTGGATACAGGCCTAAAGCTCGTCAATCCCCACGAATTGCGTCTCGATTCCCCCCAGGGGTTCTATCCACCCGCCCATCAGCCCATTTCGTTAACCCAGCTCAATGACTTTGGGTTTGATTTAGGAACCGATGTGCAACTCACCCTTTTACAAATTACAGAAGCCGCCATTCTGTGTCAGGGACAAATTAAAATCATGCCTGTCCAACCGGAGAAATCAGACCTAGACTGAAGGCATACTCTTCCTTCACGAAAGGCAAAACATGACCTACTGTTTGGGCGTTATCACTCGTTACGGGCTGATTATGGCAGCTGATTCCCGCACCAATGCAGGGGTTGACTATGTTTCAACTGCCCAGAAACTGTTTGATCTCTCTCGCCCCGGAGAGCGAGTGTTGCTGGTCTGTACCGCTGGGAACTTATCCATGACCCAAAGCGTACTGACCTTAATTCGCCGCGATCGCAAAGCCGCTGTTCCGGGCAATATTAACGAACTGACCACCATGTACGATATTGCCCATTACTTTGGCGAAAAAACCCGCCAAGTCCTTAATCAGCATCAAGATTGGCTACAAAAAGACAACATCAGCGCCAGCTGCAGTTTCTTGGTGGGGGGACAGATTAAAGGTGAATTGCCCGAACTCTATATGGTCTATAGCCAAGGTAATTTCCTACGGGCTACGCGCCATTCACCCTTTTTACAAATTGGTGAAATCAAGTATGGGAAACCGATTCTCGATCGCATCATCAATTATGACGAGACATCCCTGGATGCCGCCGCTAAATGTGCCCTACTCTCCCTCGATTCCACCATGAAGTCCAATATTTCTGTAGGTCCCCCCATCAATATGGCCATGTATGAAGCCGATACTCTGAAAGTTGGCTATCGGCTCAAATTGGAGCGCGGAGATCCCTATTTATTGCGCTTACGCAAATCTTGGGAAACGTCCTTAAGGCAAGCCTTTAGGAAGCTACCTAACCTATCTTGGGAAAATGGAGAAGATCAAGACCAGGACAACCATTTGGTGATGACGGATATCTTGCCTTGATTAGGACTGTTTGGCCGCTAACTCACTGGATGCGAGGCTATGGACAGAGACGGTATAGGCAGGGATAGGGCTACTGATCCCGCCCCGCAGGCTGCCTGAGATCGGTTGAGTGTGTTGGGGCCAAGCACTGGCAACGACGGCAACATGGCGATCGCACACGACTAACCCCATGGTGGGATCGTACCCTCGCCAGCCTGCCCCTGGCAAATAGACCTCGGCCCAGGCATGAAGGGTTTGCGCCTGACTTGGATCGCCTGCCTCATAACCACTGACAAAGCGGGTTGCTAGCCCCATACCGCGACAAGCCGCCATAAATAGCCAGACAAAGTCGCGACAAGTTCCCTGCTTTTGTTGCCACGTCAGCCAAGGGGGTTGAGGTTGTCCTGTTTCTCGGGTTTGGTATTGGCAAGATTGATTAATCTGTAAATTAAGCTGGGTCAGGAAGCGGATCACATTGCTGTCTTCCGCTATCGCAATCTGTTGGGCAAGCTGTGTGGCGACTGCATCTAAATCAGCGTAGAGATAGGGATATAGGCTGGCCTTTAGGGAACTGGGATAATCAACGGGAAAGTGCGTTGCCCAAGGTTCCAGTAAATACTGAAAGGGATTCGTGCAAGTCGTGATCACCTCAGAGGTTGTCGTTACTTGCAGCGTGTCCACTGGTGTCTCTGGCCACCAGCAGTGCATCACCGTATTCCCTTCCGCATCCAACGCTTGGTTGAGTCCCATCGGCTCAGGCGCAATCTTCAGTTCAAACTTGGAGACCTGCTGGTCTCCCATACTGCGGGGACACAGCTGCAATAGGTGAGGACCCAGCACAACGACCTGAGGATAGGTATAGGTGGTGTTATGGATAATGGTGAAGTGCACAAGACTAAGACTGGGATTGAACTTGAAGATGGGTGTGAATGGGGCGACGATCTAAAAAGGTTTTAAAGATTTCCTGGTCCACTTGATTAATTTGCTGTTGCAACCGATCCAGAAATTGATGCATGCCGCCTTCAATGATTTCTTCAACCGTTAAAAATTCTAATTCTGACCGCAAACGGCCAATGGAGCGCTCTGCCGGGTTACACCATGATCCTAAAGGACTCCCGGAAACTAAATGCAACGAGCGTTCTACTTGAGCCGCACAAAATCGAATCGAACGGGGAAAGTCTGGATCAAGAATCAGAAAATCGGCCACCTCTGCAGGCGTAATCAAATGCCGATTGCTGCGTTTCCGATACATTTCATAGGCACTGGTGGATTTTAAGAGGGCAATCCAGCCTAATTCATCGATCGGCATTCCCACATGTTTCAGGGAAGGTAGGAGCATAAAATATTTGACATCAAGGATGCGAGAGGTTTTGTCTGCGCGTTCTAATAAACGCCCCATTTGGCCAAAATGCCAGCCCTCGTTATGGGAAATGGTCGCGTCCATAATCCCGGCAAACAGATGACTAGCCTGCCTCACATCTTCCAGAAATTGATTCAAATCGGCTAAGGCGAGATCTTTGGCTGTATTGGCAACTAGCCAATAAAAAGCATTGATATGCTGCCACATTTCGGTGGAGATCACTTCGCGTACCGATCGGGCATTTTCCCTCGCCTTCTGTAAGCAGGACATCAAGGAATTGGGATACTGAGGATCAAAGGTGAGGAACTGAATCACATTTTCAGCGTTGGCTTCCCCATAGTGCTGATCAAAGAAATCCTTATCTCCGGTGGTCGCCACGAGGGGCTGCCACTGCTGCTGTACGCGCGTGGGCAGATCCAAAATTAAGTTGAGATTGACCTCTAGGAAACGAGCAACATTTTCGGCTCGTTCAATGTAGCGATTGAGCCAATAGATAGAATCCGCAACACGACTTAGCATTTTATTCCTGGCACAATACCCATGTATCTTTACTCCCCCCACCTTGAGATGAATTGACCACTAAGGATCCTTTCTTTAAGGCGACTCTGGTTAAGCCTCCCGGATGGACATAGATGTCCTGACCGTAGAGGATATAGGGGCGCAAATCAACATGGCACCCGGAAAATTCCTCTCCCAATATGGTCGGGACGCGGGAGAGGCAAAGGGTGGGTTGCGCAATATAGTTGCGAGGATTTGCTTGAATACGCTGGGCAAATTCCTGGCGTTCGGCCTCAGTGGATTGGGTACCAATTAACATGCCATACCCCCCAGACTCGTTCGCAGATTTAACAACGAGCTGATCGAGATTGGCAAGAACATGCTGGAGCTGTTGGTCTTCCCAACATAGATAGGTGGGGACATTGGCCAAAATGGGATCTTCATCCAAATAGTATTTGATCATGTCGGGAACGTAGGCATAGATGACTTTATCGTCAGCGATACCTGTACCGGGGGCATTTGCGATCGCAACTCGTCCCGCCCGATAGACCTCCATCAATCCAGGGATTCCCAATTGAGAGTCAGACCGAAAGACCGTAGGGTCCATAAAATCATCATCCAGGCGGCGGTAAATAACATCAACCTGCTGTAATCCCTTGGTTGTCTGCATTTGCAGATAGCCATCCACCACCACCAAATCGCGGCCTTCGACCAATTCAATTCCCATCTGTTGAGCCAGATAGGAATGTTCAAAGTAAGCAGAGTTATAAATACCAGGGGTGAGGACTACGACTGTCGGGCGACTAATTGTATTGGGTGCTAAGTGAATTAAAGTGGCCAATAAGCGACTCGGATACTCATCCACGGGCTGAATCGGAATTTCCTTAAAAATCTGAGGGAAGGTACTTTTCATCACCTGCCGATTTTCAAGCACATAGGAAATCCCAGAGGGACAGCGCAAGTTATCTTCCAGTACGTACCATTGGCCCTTGCTGTCACGCACCAAGTCAGTGCCTGTAATATGGCACCAGACTCCTTTTGCAGGTTTTAGACCGATGCAAGGCAACAAATACCCTTTGGCCGACAGGATCAACTCCCTGGGAATAATCTTGTCCTTCAGAATCTTCTGGTCGTTGTAAATATCATCAATAAATGAATTGAGCGCATGGATACGCTGTTTAAGACCCTGCTCTAAAAAATTCCAATCTTGGGCCGAAATGACCCTCGGAATTACATCAAAAGGGAAAACCCGCTCTGTCCCTTCCGTTTCACCATAAACGTTGAAGGTCGCTCCCAGCTTGCACAACGCTTCTTGCGCAGCTCTTTGACGTTGTAATAGCTCTCCATCCGGTAAACGGTGGATTTTGTCTATCAGAACTTGTCCTTGGGGACGAGGGGTTTGTGAACTTTGGAAAAGCTCATCATAAAAATGTTCAGGATCATAGGTATCAAATCGCACAGCTACCCCACTGACGCGCAAAGGCTTGAGGGTATCTTACTGGCAACTTGATCACCCGAAACTGTATGTTCCGATACTTGAACACTGAAATGTATCAATTGAGTGGGGACAAACTCCCCATTGGCCAAGACCTAGAGTGCTAGTCTGAAAGACGATGCCTGAATGATGCAAGCAAGTGCAAACAGCCTGGTGTTATGTGGATTTTGTGCCTGCGAGATATCCGCCAATTCCAGTCATTGTAGTGCCATCCTTTATTTTGGGGAGGTGAGCTTGCGATTCTGAAGCATGGCTAGAGTTCAGCGTGTCATTAAATTCCCCTGAATGTTCATTTCTCATCGCTTCCACCGTCCTCATTGAGGCAACTGTTATCTCGATATAGTTTGATAGCCTGCCTAACGTGATAACTGATACCATTCGGCAAAGTTCTCAGCCACTCCAGATCCTCAACCCTTAAGCGCACGGTTGTAACATCCGTTGGCCCAGGCTTATCGGGCGCAGATCGATCCATTAAATTACTCATACTCCATCCCTTAACCTACCCGTCTACTCGAAGTATACATCGGGATCTAATGAAGTGTCTTAGGTATAGGATTAACCCATTCCTTCTGGTTTCGCCAGATTAAAAAAGCGGGTTAACTTCGGTTCAAACAGCAGCTTGACTGTACCCACTGGGCCATTCCGGTGTTTAGCAATATTCAGTTCGCAGATACCGCGCTCTGGACTGTCGGGATTGTAGTAGTCATCCCGATACAGCAACATAATTAAGTCCGCATCCTGCTCAATGGAGCCTGATTCCCGCAAATCCGACATCAACGGTCGTTTATTGGTACGCGATTCTACACCCCGGCTGAGCTGAGAGAGGGCCACTACCGGCACATTCAGTTCTCGAGCCAGTCCCTTTAAGGCACGGGTAATTTTAGAAATTTCCTGCACCCGGCCATCCGTTGCATCGCCTCCGCCCATCAGCTGGAGATAGTCTAAAAGAATCATGCCCAAGCCTTCAGGATGTTCGGACTGCAACCGCCGAGCATTGGATCGCAACTCGGTAATACTGGGATTAGGGGCATCATCAATATAAATCGAGAGCTGCGAAAGCTTACCAATGGCCCGGCTCAGCGGTTCCCACTGGGTCTGATTAATGCGTCCAGCCCGCAGGTAGTTACTGTCAATCCCCGCTTCTCCAGCTAACATCCGCTGGACGAGCTGCTCTTTGGACATCTCCAAACTAAAGATGGCAACGCCCAGGTTATGGATTTCACAAATTTGCCGGGCAATTTGTAGGGCTAACGCTGTCTTACCCATTGCCGGACGACCGGCCACAATAATTAAATCCGACCGCTGAAAGCCTTGGGTCATGGCATCCAAGTCGTAGAAGTTGCAGGATAATCCGGGTAGAACCTGCCCTAAAGATCGCTGCTCTAGATCAGCAAAGGTACTGGCCAAAATGTCTTCAGTGGCAACGAGTCCTTGCCGAACCCGATCTTGGGTGACGTTAAAAATTTGCTGTTCCGCTTCATCCAGCACTATTTCTAAGGTTTTAGAGGTGTCATAGGCCAGCTGCATCACCTCTGTTGCCCCTTTAATCAACTGTCGCCGCAGAAACTTATCTTTGATGAGGGCCGCGTACTGGTCAATATTGATCGCACTGACCGTACGATCCACCAATTGAGCAAGTTTGCCTTGACCACCCACTTTATCTAGCAGATCATGATCTTGTAACCATGCCGTGACGCACATTAAATCAGTGGGGCTGCCCTGAGCGTGAAGGTTTAGCGCTGCCCGGTAAATTTCTTGATGCGCACTGAGATAAAAGGTCTCTGGCCGCAGTAGATCGGCAACCCGGCCAATGGCTTCGGGGTCCAGCAAAATTCCCCCAAGGATAGACTCCTCGGCTTCAACATTTTGTGGGGGTAAGCGATCGCTAGCGGGTTGAAAGTCTAGCTCGTAAACCATAGGTATACGTATCAGTCCCTTGAGTGAGAAGTTTATCTTTCTTGGGAGTTGCTAGCACCCGAGCACTTATTCAGGAACCACTTCCACTTTGACAGTAGCAATGACCTCTGGGTGGAGTTTAATATCCACAGAGTAGGTTCCCAGCTTGCGAATATCGGGGATGTCAATCCCTCGTTTGTCAATTTCAAACCCGCTAATGTTGGCGATCAGTTCGGCAACGTCAGGAGAAGTAACTCGACCAAACAGCATCTCTTCTTCGCCTGCCTTTTGTTCAATGCGGAAGGTGCCAATGGTTTGGAGGGCGACTTTTTGTTTCGCAGCCTCGTCCTTAATGCCTTCTAGACGCTTGAGTTCTTCGGCTTTGCGATGCTCAATCTGCTTAAGCACGCCAGGAGTGGCTCGATAAGCGATTCCTTTTGGAATTAAATAGTTGCGGGCATATCCAGGCGCAACTTCAACTAGGTCTCCAGAATAACCCAGTTTTCTGACATCTTCGTTTAAAACGAGCTGAACGCGTTTTCCCATAGCCCTAAGTGCGTCGATACATAAAATTTCAGTGAAAGCACTTGATCATACCTAACTTAGAGGGGCTTTGGCAACGTCTATTTTCAAGCACCTGTAAAGTTGTGGGTCTGTAGCGTCAATAGGCAACAATTTCAAAAACGGGTTGCGTTGGCGCAATTCAGATGTGTTAGAATTCTGAACTGTTGACAAAGTAGGGGTCGGTGCCCGAGTGGTTAATGGGGGCGGACTGTAAATCCGCTGGCTACGCCTACGCTGGTTCAAATCCAGCCCGGCC
>NZ_JANQOY010000105.1 GCF_028285565.1 Acaryochloris sp. IP29b_bin.148 | reverse complement strand
TAATTGAGACATTCGGTTTAGGGACAAAGCATGAACATTGTAATATTGGGCGGTGATGGGTTCTGCGGCTGGCCAACTGCGCTACATCTATCCAAACTTGGCCACGACATTGTTATTGTCGACAACTTATCCAGGCGCAACATTGACAATGAGTTAGAAACCAACTCGCTGACTCCTATTAGTCCGATTTCGATCCGGTTACAGACCTGGCAAGAGCTCACAGGGAAGCAGATCCAGTTTTACAACTTCAATATTGCCGAGGAATATGATCGGCTCTTAAATCTGCTGTGTACCTATCGCCCCGATGTGGTGGTGCATTTTGCTGAACAGCGCGCCGCGCCCTACTCTATGAAGTCCTCTCGACAAAAACGCTATACGGTTAATAACAACCTTAACGCGACCAATAACGTTTTAGCCGCCATCGTTGAGTCAGGTTTGGATATCCACGTGGTTCACCTAGGCACGATGGGTGTATATGGCTACGGCACTGCGGGGATGAAAATTCCCGAAGGCTATCTCGATGTCCAAGTGGTGATTGATACGGGCGAGGTGGTTGAAAAGCAAATCCTCTATCCCGCCGATCCGGGCAGTGTCTACCATATGACCAAAACCCAAGATCAGCTGTTTTTCTACTACTACAACAAGAATGACAAGATCCGGGTCACCGATTTACACCAAGGGGTGGTATGGGGAACAAATACAGAAGATACGAAACGGGATGAGCGCCTCATTAACCGATTTGATTACGACGGTGATTACGGTACTGTGCTTAACCGCTTCCTGATGCAGGCGGCCATTGGTCATCCCTTAACCGTGCATGGCACTGGGGGACAGACCCGCGCCTTTATCCATATTCAAGACACCGTCAAATGTATCCAACTCGCCCTTGAGAACCCTCCAGAGGCGGGCGAGCGGGTCAAGATCTTTAATCAGATGACTGAAACACACCGCGTTAGGGATTTGGCCAAAATCATTGCAGATATTACGGGTGCCAAGATTGATCACATCGAAAACCCCAGAACAGAAGCTGCAGAAAATGAATTATTTGTTGAGAATAAGTGCTTTATGGACTTAGGGTTACAACCCACGAAATTAGATGTCGGCTTGATGAAAGAAGTCACAGAAATTGCCGCCAAGTACAAAGATCGGTGCGATCACTCCAAAATATTGTGTACCTCTAAATGGCGTAAATAAAGGCAACGTTTGCCACTGACGCTATTCTCTCGATCTAACCAGAACATAGCCTAAGCGGCTGACTGCTCACACGTCTGGGCCGCCCTGCGCTGCGATCGCACTTTGACCACCCAGAGGGACTTAGCTTCAGCCCATGTCCTATAGCTTGCAGTCCGGAATAGCGTCCATATTGGTCACTTTGGGAACCATCACCCATTGTGTTGATGCTGATTTCCTATCCCAACTGTCTATTCCGGCAAGGGTTGCTGCCACCAAGCTCTGTCCGTTTCAAGGAACTGAGCTAACCCTGCAATTAGAGAAAACGGAGTCAGCCAAACCCTCTCGTGCTGAAGCCTTTGAAATAGCACAAACCATTTTAGACAAGCGGTTAGCTGAACTAGGACCCGCAGAAATTGCCCTGGTGCCCATGCCGCCCGACCAATTTCTGGTGCAGTTACCGAATACGGTTGATCAACGCCAAGCCCTTGATCTGATCACTCAGCGATCGCATTTAACGTTTCGCCTGCAACGCCCTTCTACCCCGGAACTCCAAGCGCTATTGACGCAAAAAACTCAGCTCCAAGACCAGTTGAAGTCTAACCCACCCAACTCCAAGCAACTCGAACAACAATTAGCCCAGATTCATCGCCAGATCTACCGTCCAACGGCCTTAACGGGGCAGAATGTTCGGGATGCGTCCTATGAAGCAGGCGTTAACGGTCAATACTGGGATATTGCGCTCCGCTTCGATGACCAAGGCGCAGAACAGTTCCAGGAAATAACCAAACAGGTAGCGGGTACACAAGGAGCCATCGGTATTTTTCTCGATGATCAACTTATCAGTGAAGCAAGCGTAGGCATTCAGTTTGCTAAAACAGGTATAACGGGTGGTGCTGCCATCATCAGTGGCAACTTTGATCTGGAAACCGCTCGCAACTGGGCCTCCCAAATCAAAGCAGGTCGCTTACCCGTTCCCATCAAAGTATTAAAAACCGAGTCTGTCCAAACCGAACAATGTGACGCTGCCCATTCGCCAGCTGCAACCGATCTGAGCAGCATCCGGCTAGGCGTCTCCCAATCCTGAGGGTAAGGTCAAGTCATCTAGCGTTTGGAGAAAAGGCGTAAGTTTAGCGACAATACTGCCCACGCCCCCAGAAACATTTGACTCAACATTAAGCGGCAAGACGGGGTCATGGAGCGACAAGCGCAGTAAAAACCAGCCTTGCTCTGCGGGCGCAGTACAGGCAATCCGAAGGCCTTCATAGTTATTCGGCACTATTTCCCAGCCCGGTTGTTGAGCAGCAAAAGCTTCTAATTGGGAAATTACAGCAGTGCCACACGCTTTGAAATCCTCAGCCTGAATCTTAATCCGATACTCTTCACTTTCTTGGGGCTCTTTGAGGTTGGCAATCAGGTCAGTGATGTTTTGGCCTGCCATTTTTGACTTTGCCAACTCAACTAATAGCTTACTGATCAGATAGGCCCCGTCATCCAGAAAGTAGTTTTCCTTCATCGCCCCGTGGCCAGAGGTTTCAATGGCCAACCAGGATTCTTGTCCGGCCTGGTTTAAGCGCATCGACTCATTGATGACATTCTTATAGCCCCGCTTAAACCGATGATGGACACCTCCTAATTCGGATTCAATAAATTGGGTCAGCCCATCAGACGTAATCGAATCCGTCACAATTGCAGACCCAGGATGTTCGCGCAAAACCACGGCAGCAATCAGGGCAATTAAACGATTGCGGTTGAGATCCTGCCCCAAATGATCGACAGCCGCCGCGCGATCAACATCCGTATCAAAAATAATGCCAAAGTCAGCTTGCTGGGCGGTCACTGCTTGGCAAATGGCTGCCATCGCTGTCTTATTTTCTGGATTAGGGATGTGATTGGGAAAGGTGCCATCGGGGTCGAGAAACTGGCTTCCCGTGATATCTGCTCCCAGGGGTTGCAAAACCTGTTCAGCATAAAAGCCGCCCGCACCATTGCCCGCATCGACGACAATATGCAGTCCCTGCAAGGGCTGTTGATAGTGATCTGGATGATGGACCGCCGCCCGAATTTGATCCACCAGTTCGGCAGCATAGACGGCAATAAAATCATGGTCGGTGACTGGGCCGGGTTGAGTAGCCACGGCAAACGGATGGTCAGCAGCAAGACTGAGAATTTGGGTGATATCAGCTTTACCGAGTCCCCCTTGGGCCGTAAAAAACTTCAGGCCATTGCGATTAAAGGGTAAGTGGCTGGCGGTCAGCATAATCGCACCATGACAGTTAAACCCATCTGTCACCGTGCTTTTGAACATGGCTGGGGTCGAGGCTAACCCAAAGTTATACCCCTGACTGCCCATTTGGGTAATGCCAGCCAGAACCGCATCCATCAAGGTCGGGCCAGAAATCCGGCTATCTCGACCGACGGCGACCGTCAACTCGCTGACGGATTGATTGAGCGTTTGGGCCAGCCAATGAACAAACGCCATACCCAAAATTTTGGCGACTTCTGGCGTGAGGTTGACGGCCTCTCCTTCAACCCCCTCTAGGGCAACACCGCGAATATCTGAACCATTTTGCAGTTGAGGCCAGTCAAAGGCTGTGGGGGGCATATGCGATCGCAAATTGAGGACAACACATAAACCTATCATCCCCTGGAGCATCGTTATCTAACGAAAGATACGGTTTTGATTAATAGTTATGGCAGTTCGACCCTCTCTTCCCCCGTGCGAATCTGAACAACCTTGTCTAGAGGAGAAACAAATATCTTACCGTCCCCGACTTGACCGGTTCGAGCCGCTAAGGTGATCTTTTCCAAGACAGGGGCAACCATGCCTGGGTCAACCTTGACCTCAACTTTTAATTTCCGCTGAAACCGGATCTGCGCATCCGAGCCTCGATACTGCTGCAGTAAACCTTTCTGCCTACCAAAGCCTTTTACATCCGAAAGGGTGATATCAACAATGCCCATCCGTACAAGGGCCGTTTTAACCTCGTCCCACTGGTGGGGGCGAATGACTGCGGTGATGGTCCTCATTGAAGCCATGACAGACCTACATCTAATCGCAAAACTTACATCACCATTGTTACCCTTATTACCGTATTCCGTATATTTTGATACAGTTCGCAATCGACAGCCAATTGTGCTTAAAAGAACTGAATGGACCGCAATATGGGTAAGGCAACACAACAATACAGGCCATGATGGTGCAGCTTCTCCTAAATCTTGCAGTGGGTATGAACACTTGGCTCACACCAAAGTGCGTTTGCAGCGATATCGCGGCAATTTCATGGCGTTAAGATTGAGAGTACCAACGCACCATCCTATGTTTGTGCAGCCTCAAGATCGCGTTGGCATTGATAACAGCAAGGGAATTCAAACTATGTTGGCTCGGGTGTGGAGTGCATCTCTAATTGGGATTGAGTCGGTCAAGGTTGGGGTGGAAGTGGATGTCTCAGGGGGACTACCTGGAATCATCATTGTGGGACTGCCAGACGCTGCCGTTCAAGAATCAAAAGAGCGCGTCAAAGCAGCCTTACGAAACGCTGGATTCACCTTTCCCATGCGCCGGATTGTGATTAACCTGACCCCCGCAGACTTACGCAAAGAGGGACCTAGTTTTGACTTACCCATCAGCATGGGGATTTTAGCGGCCTCAGAGCAGATTAATCCCCAGTTACTAGGGGATTTTCTATTTTTGGGGGAATTGTCTTTAGATGGCACCCTACGTCCTATCACTGGCGTTCTCCCCATTGCGGCTGCGGCTAAGCAAATGGGGTTTATCGGTTTAGTCGTGCCCCAAACCAATGCCAATGAAGCCGCCGTAGTCAAGGGATTATCGGTATATGGCTTTGAACATGTATCGCAGGTCAGTGACTTCTTAAACGATCCTGACTCAGTGAAACCGACCCCGGCAGAGGGCCATCCAAGTGATCAACGCCAGACCTATCTTGATTTAAGAGATGTTAAGGGCCAAGTCCATGCCAGGCGAGCGCTGGAAATTGCGGCAGCAGGCGGACATAACTTGATTTTCGTCGGGCCACCAGGAAGTGGCAAAACCATATTGGCCCGACGGTTACCGGGGATCTTACCCCCCTTAGCCTTTGGTGAATCCTTGGAGGTCACCAAAATTCATTCCGTGGCTGGATTACTCAAAGATCAAGGCCATTTACTGCGCCAGCGTCCCTTTCGATCTCCGCATCACTCAGCCTCTGGACCAGCTTTGGTGGGAGGGGGAAGCTTTCCCAAACCGGGTGAAATCTCCTTAGCCCACAGAGGTGTCCTATTTCTAGATGAACTGACGGAGTTTAAAAGAGATGTATTGGAGTTCTTGCGTCAGCCTCTAGAAGATGGATTTGTCAGTATTTCTAGAGCGAGACAGTCGGTGACATTCCCCGCACAGTTCACACTGGTGGCCAGCACCAATCCCTGTCCCTGTGGCTACTATGCAGATCCCATTCAAGCCTGTACCTGCTCCCCTCGGCAGCGGGAATCCTATTGGGCAAAATTATCAGGTCCACTGATGGATCGCATTGATTTGCAAGTGGCTGTCAATCGCCTCAAGCCGGAGGAAATCACCCAGCAATCTCAAGGAGAAGCGTCAGCACCCATTCGAGAGCGGGTCCAAGCCGCTCGTGATATCGCTAACCAGCGTTTTCAATCTGAATCCGACTTACACTGCAACGCTCAAATGAGCAGCCAGCAACTGCGCCACTGGTGTCCTCTCAATGATGCCACCCGCCAGCTTCTAGAAACGGCCATTACTCGCTTAGGTCTATCGGCAAGGGCCACCGATCGCATCCTCAAAGTGGCCCGCACGATTGCAGATTTAGCTAACGCATCTAGTTTAGAAGCAACCCATGTCGCTGAGGCCATCCAGTATCGCACCATCGATCGCTTGCAGTAATCTCTGAGTCTTCATCTTGAACCCAAGGCCGGTGAGGAGATGCTAATCGGGCACATCCATATCTAGCCAATCCGGCAAATCTTCTAAATTCAGCTTGTCATGAGTAGCCAACGTTTCCCGATCATGAATTGACATTAGACGAGGAGACTTAGGCCGCTCGGGGGAGGGTTGAGAACCATTGGTGGCAGGAGGAGCAGCCGGTAACGAAGGTAATGGGGGTTGGGGTAACGACGGTGCTGAAGACTGCTCTTGGGCACTGATATCTAATGGCTGCGGGTCTGAAGAGGAAGGTGCTGGCTGCGGATCGTTTAAAGGCGGGGGAAATGACTGATGTGTCGTATTGATCTCTTGCAGGGGTGAAAACGACCGATGATGTGTCGTATTGGCCTCTTGCAGGGGTGAGGACGGATGATATGTCGTATTGGTCTCTTGCAAAAGTGGAGACGGCTGATGTGTTGTATTGGCCTGTTTCAAATGATCAATGGCATCTTGCCTAGCATCCTCCACGGCCTGTTGGGCTGACGTTCGACGGGGCAAGATCACGTTCTGAAACAGAAACTCAATGGTTTGTGATTTGAGCCATCCGCGAGAAACCAAAATTTCTCCAAATCGCATGCCGGTCAGTTCCTGATCAGACAGCACAACATCGACCTGAGCAGGAGATAACAATCCTGCATCCATCAAATACCCACCAATGCGTTTACTACCAGGGTACTGAGAGGCAACGGCGCGGCGGTGTATGGATAAATATTGCTCCGTTGATTCTGATTGGGCACTAGACGAGAGGGGCTGTTCCTGAGATGGCGCTGATGAAGCGGCTTGCTCTACTTTTTGGAGCCACACCAGCATATCTAAAGGATAGATCTGGGTCTGATAACCAGAGGTTTCAATCGTTAAGGTGCCGTGCTCACAGTTCACATCCCGAATGGGATACCAAATCCCCCGATGTAAGATGAGCAAGCTCATTAATGTGTGCTGCTTATCGTTTTTTTTATAGCTCCACCATGTTTGTAATAAGTCTAAAGAATCCGTAAAGCGAACATGATAGTTTTCCGGGATTTCAATCGGCTCATACTCATAAAAACCAGCTATTTTCGATTGTCGAATCGGCAAACATTTTTGTTCAATCATCACTTCATGCAGTTGCGGCCAGAAGCTAGATTTATATCGAATAGACGTAAAACGCTGTCCACCAGAAAGTTTTGCGGTTGCGACTAATCCTTCGGTTTTTGCTAAAAGCTGTAACGTATCGCTAATCGGTTCAACTCTAAGATCTGCGTTGGAGAGTAATGCGGAACAACCTGAGAGATAACTGGAGACAAATGCTTTTAGGAGTTCGAGGTCATCCATAAAATGCGGGATTGAGCTTTAAGTAAAACGCTAGGCGCGATCTCAATCATAATCGTTCCCTCACACCTGTCGCCACAGGCAAGGAAAATTAACGGCTAATTTTGATTACGTTGATTACGTTGGCAGTCCTGCTGGAATTGAAGCTATCAGCTTGCGTGTATAGTCTGCTTCAGGCTGGTAATAGATTTGATGAGCCGCCCCAATTTCCTCTAATTTACCCCGATTCATCACCATGATCCGATCGCTCATAAATTTCACCACACTCAAATCATGGGAGATAAAAATATAGGTAAGGTCAAACTCTTGCTGCAACTCTTTTAGCAAGTTGAGCACTTGCGCCTGAACAGAGACATCCAATGCAGACACCGATTCATCGCAAATAATAAATTTGGGGTTTAAGGCCAACGCCCGAGCAATACAAATGCGCTGTCGCTGGCCACCCGAAAATTCATGGGGATAACGGTTCATATCCTCTGCTTTTAGCCCCACCCGTTTTAAGAGATAGGCGGCGCGATCGCGCGGCGTATCCCCCCCTTGCCCCTTAGCAATAGGGTCAGGAATCCCTCCTGCAATCCGCATGGGCTCCATGATGGCTGCGCCCACATTCATCCGTGGATCGAGCGAACTATAGGGATCTTGGAAAATAATTTGTAAATTTTGTCGTAATTTGCGGAGATTGCGGCCTTTGAGTTGAGTGATATCTCGGCCTGCAAATTGAATACTGCCACTCGTCGGCGAATTGAGACGAACCAGGGTGCGCCCTAGCGTCGTCTTACCACAGCCCGATTCACCCACCAGTCCCAGCGTTTCTCCGGGATAGACGTCAAAAGACACGTCATTCACCGCGGTCACATAGCGAGCCGTTTTGCCAAACATGCCCTTGACGGGAAAAAACACCTGGAGATTTTTAACACTGAGTAAGGGCGTTTGTTGCATCAGGGTGTCGAGCCGCTGTTGCATATCTACAGGGGAAATGTCTGGGGCAGGGCTGTCAGGAATAGGTGAGTCTGCTCCAGGTGCAGAGGGCTGAGCCGTCGACGTCTCCGCTGCCATAAAATCGGCAATGGTGGGCAGACGTTGCAGCTGTTGATCGGGGCGAGGCCGGCAGGCAAGCAGGCCGCGCGTATAGGGATGTTGTGGATTTTGAAAGATCTGTTCGGTGGACCCCGTCTCCACCACTTTGCCTTGGTACATCACGGCAACGGTATCGGCGATTTCAGCAATAATGCCTAAGTCATGGGTTACAAAGATAATCGACATTTGTCTGCGATCGCGCAATTCTCGCAACAAATCCAAAATCGTGGCCTGCACCGTTACATCCAGCGCCGTTGTCGGCTCATCGGCAATCAGGACAGCGGGATTGGATGCGATCGCCATCGCAATCATCACCCGCTGAATTTGGCCGCCAGACAGCTGATGGGGATATCGATCTAAGTAAGACCGCTTTTGGCGGTTCACTTGCTTTTGAATGTCAGCGTCACTGGGCATCGCCCCCGATTGCCGGGCTGTATCCACCACTAATTGATGAAGTTCTGAGTCTGGTGGAATCAGCTTGACCTCTTGCAAGAGCGACATCGCTTGCCGCCGTGCTGCCGCCACGGATAGATTCTCGTGTAGACGCAAGGCCTCTACAATTTGGAACCCACAGGTGTAGACCGGATTTAAAGAACTCATCGGCTCTTGGAAAATCATGGAGATTTGACTGCCCCGATACGCCTGCATCGCCCTGAGCGGCAGCTGTAATAAATCAAGGGAGGAAGGCTGATCCTGGGTTTGAGGCACTTGATCAGAGCCGACTGCGCCAGAAGGCTGAAACCGAATTTCTCCGTCGATAATACGACCAGGTGGAGTGGGGACCAGCCGCATAATCGAGAGAGACGTCACTGATTTTCCCGAGCCTGACTCACCGACAATCCCGAGCGTTTTCCCTCGCGGTAAGGTAAGCGAAACCCCATCCACGGCATTCACAATCTGCCCCTCTGTCTGGAATTGCACACGCAGGTTACGTATCTCAAGGATCGGATCGGTCATAAATCAGAATCACCAGCATTGGGAGAATTACCCGTGATTTTAGCAAGCTGTTTTCCAAATCAGAAGGTTCGACCGAGCGAATCCAGCTGACAAAACCTCCGGGCGCATCCCTCTGTACTCAGATCAGCGGAGGATCTGTTCAATCTGAATTCCTGCTACCCTGATAACACAATTTACTTTGGCGAGTATTGAGGGAGAACGATACCTGTGGCTCACACGATTGTGACAGATGTTTGTGAAGGCATTGCAGATTGCGTCGATGCCTGTCCTGTGGCCTGTATTCATGAAGGTCCTGGAAAAAATGTAATTGGGACAGACTGGTACTGGATTGATTTTTCAACCTGTATCGATTGCGGCATCTGCCTGCAAGTGTGTCCTGTAGATGGCGCCATTCTGGCTGAAGAACGATCCGATTTACAGAAAACGCCTTCCTAGCACCATGACTGATTCTGTGACCCCTGCGTCGGACCCAAAGGTGCTGCTGCAAGTTGAGAATGTATTTGCGGGGTATGTGCCTGGCTTAGATATTTTGCAGGGCATTAATCTCAAACTATTGGCTGGCGAAATTATTGCGATTATTGGTCCGAATGGAGCGGGCAAATCTACCTTGGCCAAAGCCATTTGTGGCCTTTTATCTCCCCACACGGGCACCATTCATTGGCAAGGCCAAAATATTGCAGGCTTGAAACCGAATGAGATTGTAACCTTGGGGGTGTGCTATGTGCCTCAGCTGGCCAATGTCTTCCGCTCCCTGACCGTTGAGGAAAATCTGGAGATGGGGGCCTTTATCCGCGATATTCCCTTGGGGGATTTAAAGTCCAAAATCTTTACGACCTTTCCCCGATTGGCCGATCGTCGACGGCAGCAAGCTGGCACCCTGTCAGGTGGGGAACGTCAAATGTTGGCCATGGGCAGAGCCATGATGCTAGAACCAGCGCTCTTAATCCTAGATGAGCCTTCAGCCGCGCTGTCTCCTATTTTAGTCGACGATATTTTGGCTAAAATCCGCGAAATCAATACCCAGGGCACTGCCATCATTCTGGTCGAACAAAACGCTCGGAAAGCTTTAGCCATGTCTGATCGCGGATATGTGTTGGATTCGGGGAAAGATCGCTTTGAGGGACCCGGCCCACAGCTCTTGGATGATCCGAATGTTGGTGCCTTGTATCTTGGCGGCCATGCTGCCACCCAAAGCCGTCCAGATCCTTAATCCTCTTGAAATTGATCCTCAAATTCATCCCAGTCCTCTGGGGGTGAGGGAGGATTAATCACGCGATACTCAGCATCAAACACAGATTCTCGCTGACTGGTTTGGCTCGCAAATTCCGGATCCCGGTAGCTAAAGGAATAGGAAGAGTCTCGTTTCTCCCAGGGGGGCGTTGGGTCATCATACCTATCTTCGTCAGAATAATCGACCGGATCGTCGTCGTAATCGTAATCATCATTAAAAAAAGGGTCGGCTTGGGGTTGACGAGTCCAATCGGTCGCCACGGGTTCTTCCCAATCAGAATAGCCAGCAGGGGTCCGCTCAAACTTGGATTTGGCTTGTGGCCGCTTAAACGGTGACCCTTGAGGGTTTCGCCGTCGAGAGCGACGGGGGACTGATACACCAGAGAGCATGGCCAATAGTCCCAAGCTGACGAGCATCCCCAGCACAACAGCACCGGCCATCCAGAAACCCAGAGGTAAGGGGTGCGATCGCATCCCCAAAAATACCAACGCCAGGGTCGGACTTTGATTTTGGATCAGGATCGCGACTACGCTTAGTACAATACCGATCACCGTGACTACTCGAACCAGAATCATTGCTAGGACTTGCTTGCCATTGCCTCCTATTCTAGGCGCTTGCGGGTCGACCCAGCGGGCAATCGATTTATTGAGGGTGGCGTAGCATGGGATACAGCGTAGGAGAGGTTCCCGCTTGCACCGTTCCCAAGACCTCAAAGCCCTGTGTTTGGTAGAGGGAGACATTCCGGGCGTTGGTCGCCTCTAGGTAAACAGGCGTCTGCTGCTGATCACAAAGCGCCAAAGTATGGGTTAACAAGGCACTGCCACAGCCTTGGCCTTGATGCACTGGATCAGTCCCAATAATCGCTAAATGCCAATGCGGGGCTTGGGGGTGATACTCTCCTAGCTGCTCCAAAATTGAGAAGACGGCTGTTTGATTTTCCGGATCAACCGCTTGCTGTATCAGGCTCCCTAACGCCTGCTCATCGGGCTGAGTTGAGGGAGGCAACCACAGGGCAACGGCCTTAAAGGGGTCCACATAAGTCGCTGTATTATGCTGAAAAGCCTCTCCACCAAAAGCTTGAGCAAACAAGGGGAATATTTGAGCGTACTGCCAAGGGTGTGAGAACATCCAACGAATCGCCGGATCGCGGCCAAACGCCAGTGCTAAGACCGCGTAACAGCGATCTGCTTCTGCTAAAGTGGCTGTTTTAATCTGAGAATCACTCAATATTCTGCTCCTGAAGGGGTCAGCTATCGGTTGGCCCAACCATGATTCGCTTGGTCAAGCACGAACTGTGCCAAGGTGCCAATCTGTGGCGGCGTCAGTGTTTCTTCAAATCCCGGCATATTATTTCGTCCCTGGGAGACTAAGTCAGCGATGGTCTCTAGGGTGTCGTACCCATCGCGCTGGAGAGACTTTAGTTTCAAGGTTTGGCGGCGGCGCACAATATTGCCCCCTCGGGGGTGGCACCCTGCACAATGGCTTTCAAAGAGTGCAGCACCGCTTTCAGGAGCAATCGCCCAGGCCGAGGAAAGATTAAACATCATCCAAGCCCCTACAAGGACCACCCCCAATCCTATTTTTTGGCAAATCACGAATACAGATCGGCAAAGCTTCACAGGCTGACCATCCGATGATAGATTCACTCCATTGTTATCCGCTGTTGAATAACAAGCAACCAAAGCTCTCTTTAGCTGGGCTCAGTTCCCTAGATCAGCTAACGCTTTTAGCTTTTGCTGTAACCGTGGCAAAATCGCTTCATACTTCTTTAATCTGGCCCAATCTTGATGGGTTGGGTGAGCGATACGGCTCATATCCATATTGTCGGTCATGTCCGCAATTTTAACCCGGAGGGCAATGGGATTCGCCATCACTCTGGCTAAATAGGTTTCATAGGGTTCATTAGGGCGTTTCGTAATGGCATCGATGGCAGCCACAATCCTGGGGGGAAATCCTGCATCCACTAAATCTGGCAACGTTAACGCTGAATCTTCCACAGCATCATGCAGAACCCCCACAATTTTTTCGGCGGGCGTGGTCAGTGCCTTCATCACGCGCAGTGGATGACTCACATAGGGGTTTCCCGCTTTGTCGACTTGATCCGCATGACAGGTGTGGGAGAGTGCGATCGCATCAGTGAGCAAACGGTCTAACGGCAGAGAGGGTTGGTGTGTAGCGCTGGGTATCGTCATCTTCAACCTCGATCAAAAAATCCCTCCAGATGGAGAAGGCATAACGCCTCTAACCTAACGATTGACCGTGCCAATCGGGGCCATCCCAACATCTGGAGGAAGAAATACAGCGAGCGACTGAATCCTAACCTGAACCCTACTGAACCTTGGACTCTACTGGTGCAGCCACCACATCAACGGTCATCCCTTGACTGGCCATCCCTTCTCTGGGGACAACCGTTAGCGATTGGGGCTGTGAATCAGCCAGATCCGTCGATCGGATATACCAGTTTTTAAGCGACTGCAAGCCCTGCTTGATGTGAGCATAGGAGTTACCATACTGGTTTATCAACGCGGGCGGCCTGCTGCTTCACAGGGGGAGTGAGGGTATTTCGAAGGGCTGTTGTCACCACCTTAAGCACGCGTTGCCATCGTTCCCACGTAGAGGTTGAGTCAGCGCCTTGTCTCCAGGCATCTTGGAAGGAATGAGCTGCTTGATAGCTGGTTTGCTTCAGTTTCTCAAAGGCAGTAGCCGACATGTCAGCTGCTAAAGGGCGGACAACGGTATATCCTTCTTTTAGCTCTACTGAGGTTTGAGTAAAGGCAGTGCTGAGAATTTTGCCAATGCGCTGGCTGCGAGTGCTACTTTCTGACTTAATTTGTTCAAGCTTGGGCATAGGGGTAGAGGGGTTCATAGTTTGTGTAATCTCCTTCTAGGTAAGTAGTGTGAGGGGAACTACTAAATCGGTTCAGCTTCTATATCGATGGCATGAGCAGTTGCAAAGGCGTCAGCAGAGATGTGATTTTTCTGTTTTTCCAGCATGAATTGACACACTTCAGAAATCAGTAAGGTGGCCAACACACCGTCGTCAATCCACCCGAGAATAGGCAACGCATCAGGGACAATATCTAAGGGGCTTGCTAAATACAACAGGGTGCCTACGATCATGGCCCAACGATATTTTGGATGGCGTATCCCTCGACGGAAAGCATTTTGGAACAGATTAATAAGGGAGGTTTGTTTCATTGCGATTCCTGTGCTCCAGTGATTTCATTCTCACAGACCTCTCCACAAAAATCTGGTGCAGATAACCCCCACACAGGGCGTAGAACTACACCGAAACGACCGTATACGGTTTGCCACACTGAATGAGTATTTGAAGCGATACAGTGCTGTTACCAATGACCGTTCGTTGATGGCCATACCCTAGCGAAAAAGCGCAAATCCAATTATCAGAAGCATTTCAAAAAACAAAGTACAAATAGCTTGCTCAAGTCCATGATGCCTGAAATACTTTTCTAATCTAATTGTCAGTACAAATATCGTTTATTATCCGCCAAGAGTGACAAAAGAACACCAAATGATGTCTATATGACTTTAGACCTGACTATTTCAGACTTTTTCTATCTATCTATTTTTTGAAACCCCTGATTAAATTGAAATCAGGTGGTAACACGTGCAAGAAAATAACCAAACCAAGCAATATGTTGGAATAAAAAATGAGGGGGATGTTTATGCCATATATCACCAAAAAATTTATAGTTACCAATGGCCCTACACCAAAATCATTAAAACATTGGATAACGGAGTTAACGAACTATACGCCTCACCAAGTTGACACTGTTATTTCACAAATTGAGTATAGAAAAATACCACAATCTCCTCAAAAAAACTTAACAGTATAGAACCTATTTTTCCATAGACAAAGAAAAGATTGGTTTTATACATACTCGTTAGTCGATAAGTTTTAGTAGGGCTAGTAGCTCTAGTGGCCTGGCCATCCAACGTAAGTACAGGAACAGAGCCAGCCATTGTTCGCTGTAGCCAGTGTCTCGTTTCTGAATGGATATTCGTTTAGCTAATGCTCTTTCTCGATTAGCAGAGATAGACCACGTTAGATCAGCATATTCATTGGCGTTAGTGCAGACCGATAGTGACGCAAAATGAAGTTTTATATTGATCACCTCAATGGCTACCCATCATGAGGTGACCACTGAACCCATTACTTTCACCCATTACTTTCAATAGTGTAGGAGTTAATACCAATGCTCACGAGAGTATCTAGCCCAAGGCTACTCACCACTGACCATACGCCGTCTCAGATAGATGTCATTGGTTCTCACGTGACTGCCGCTCCCTTTAATGTGCTGGTGAAGATGATCTTAGAGTGGGCACGAGGCCACAAAAGTAAATTTGTCTGTGTGGCCAATACCCATATGTTGGTTGAAGCCTATCAAAGGCCAAGCTTTGGGGACGTGTTGAAAAGTGCAGATATGGTGACACCAGATGGAATGCCCTTAGTGTGGATGCTGAAGTGGATGGGTGTACAAACTCAAGATAGAGTAGCTGGCTTAGATCTGATGCAAGGTCTGTGCCAGCAGGCCTCCGAGCAAAAGGTCAGCATTTTCTTTCTAGGGTCACAATCTCAAATTCTCCAGAAGATGAAACATCGACTGGCGCAAGAATTTCCAGGGCTATTGATTGCAGGAATGGAACCGTTGCCATTCCGACCCTTGACACCTGCAGAGGATCAAGCATTGATTCAGCAAGTGAATGCAAGTGGTGCAGGATTGGTGATGATTGCCTTGGGCTGTCCCAAACAAGAACATTGGATGGCAGTTCACAAAAATCGAATTAAGGCAGTGATGATCGGTTTAGGCGGAGCCTTTCCTGTATACGCAGGCTTACATCGAAGAGCACCAGCCTGGATGAGAACCATGGGGTTGGAGTGGTTCTATCGCCTCATTCAGGAGCCGAGAAGACTCTGGGCGCGATATGCTACAACAATTCCAGTTTTTATCTACCTTGCTCTGAGACAAATTTGGCATCGTTTTATTGTCTCAGACTAAGGCAATTATGTTGGTCCATCTATTTCATCAAGTTAAATAAGCCATTTTTTTGATAGTAATACAAAGTGTATAGATTCCAATTAACCACCGTCAATTGAGCTTCATCCTTTCCGTAATAGCGTGAACAGGAAAGTCTCAAAAATCAGATTGAACTATAACTTATGCTGCCAAAACGGATCACGTATACTTCAGCTGACAACAAACACAGCACCTAGCACTCTACCGCGGCTAAATCGCTTACCTCGAAACACTTAGAGTAAATGCAAAACAACCAAGAAGGATCGTTTACTCAAGTAAGCTCAAGGATTTAATTATATTGTTTTACCTCAAGATTTAATTATCCATTCTCTTACCTCAGAAATATGAGACTGAGGATTTTTATCCATCACTTAAAAGCAGACAATAGACACCTACGGCCAGTGGAAGTAGAGAAAGATGCTAACACTTTAGTATTTTTTCATCTATCCAACTAATCCAACATAGTATAATAGTATATAATTAGGGATTATATAGCATCGATCGTCATCACAAAATAAACCATCTGATTTAATTTTTTTCCTAAAAGGACTTATATGAAATTAAAACAAATCATAGCAATATGTGTCAGTGGGATATGTTTAGGTGCGCAAATCCCCGCTCAAGCCGTTACATTGAATGGAATACTTGCATCTCAATCGGTTGAAAATGAGATAGAAGCCATTACGGGAGATGAAATAGGAGAGAACAGCAGTAGTTCAACGCCAGAAGAATTAGAAGCAGATAAAGAAAATAAGGCAGAAAAGAGTGCCAATAATAGCCTCTCTCCCAAACGCTCGCAGCAAGCTCAAAGCGATCCCCTTCAAGACTCATTATCTTTAGCAGATAGTGATCAAGACTCAGTTGCTATAACTCTCGAAGAAGAAAATAGTCGTGCAAAAAAAGATTTGAATAGGGATGCTGCAGCAAGTACAACCCTTGCCGCACTGCCTGAAAATGTAGTCGCAGACAATGCTCAACAGGTTCCTGAACCCATCACGTTATTGGGTACCGCTCTAGCTTTAGGTTTTGGTTGGACCTTTAAAAAGAGAAGTTGTGCCAGCCATCAAAAATAAGATCGTTTTCAGCATGATGCAGACATCTTCCACAAGCAAAACTCAATTGAGTTTTGCTTGTGGAAGGAGTTATTACAAATGACTGCACGAGTTAAGTTGACGATAGCAAGGAAAGCTTTTGAAAAGCGTCTGCAGCATTATTCAGACGTTATATCCGTGTGAAGTACAGTTAGCGTTGTGCGTCTAACCGAAGAATCCCCGAGCTTTAGCGCTGAAGACATGTCAAGGTCACCACATTGCTCTTCAAGAGTTCACATCAAAACCATTCACTAGCACTCTGTAAATGTTTTTCTAACGTGACTTGGGGGAGCGGGCCTTGCAAATGAGACCAAGGCAAGACTTGATCTATGGGCCAGTCGTTCAATGCGTAAAAGGCCAAATCAGGCACTTGGCCTCGAAGCTGTTTAAAAGCGCGCCGATAGCTACCTAAAGAATCACCAAAGTGGCATGTGAGTTCCAAGAGGTAAGATAGGCGACGATCGCCTCGAGCGATAAGAGCTTGAATAACTGACCAATTATAGCTTTCTGGCCTAAAGTCTATTCCTTGCGATCGCAAACTTTTTTGCATCACCTGTAGCGACTGTTTCGCCTTAGACTTGACGCCATACCATTGAAAAGGCGTATGAGCCTTAGGCACGAACGTACTGCATCCCAACGTTAGTCGCAGTCCAGGCACCTGCCGTTTTAGGTCATGCATTAACGCAATAGTGGCCTCCACATCTACGTCCGTTTCACCCGGAATCCCCACCATGCCGTACAGCTTGAGCGCCTTGAGATTGCCTTCATAAGCATTAATAGCAGCCTGATGGATTTCGTCATTGTTTAACTTCTTATTGACAATCTGCCGCACTCGCTCAGAACCGCTTTCAATGGCAATAGTAATCGAGCGAGTATCGCGTTGAGACAGCAATTGGGCCAATTTCACCGTCACCGTATTGGTCCGCACCGACGCAATACTCAACCGCACCTGATCGCGATCGGGATGGGCAAAAAAGTCCAGCAGTTCCTCAAACTCCGGATGCTGCGTCACCGAAGCTCCCAGCAACCCAATCCGATTGGTGACCCTCAATCCCTTCTCAATCTGAGGAATCAGCGTTTGGTGAACGGCTGGTGTACGAAAGGGCAAGGTTAAATAGCTAGCCAAGCAGAACCGACACATCTCAGGACAGCTCCGGACCACCTCCACCATATAGATGCTTTCCCAGGCCGCCTTAGGAGTGACGACCGTCGAAGCTGATAGGGTATTACCGCGATAGGTCTGTTTATGAACTTGAGCAGGCACCTCTGGGCTGATCGGTTGGATCGCTGTGATCGCCCCTGTCGGAGACTGATAACAGACCTCATACAAACTCGGCACATACAGCCCTGGAACTTGCGCTAGGGTGAGCAACTGAGTGGCTCGATCAGCATCCCGAATGGTTTGCATTGTTGTAATAAACGCATCCAATAACTCTTCCCCATCCCCCAAGAGGATCACATCAAAAAAGTCAGCAAAGGGTTCAGGGTTAGCCGTCAGTACGGGGCCTCCCCCAAATATCAGTGGATGGACTTCAGATCGCGCCTGACTCCGCAGAGGAATATCCAGATTCCCTAACATCTGCAAAATATTGGCATAGTCTAATTCCCACGAAAGCGAAAAACCGACTAATTCAGGGCATTTCGGGAGAGATTCATGGACATCAATAAAAAGTCGGCTAACCTGTAGATCAGAGCGTGTACACAGCTTCGCCCAGACAACTTGATAGCCCAAGCTAGTAATTCCTACACAGTAAGTGTTCGGAAATGCGAAAATAAGCGGAAGCGCATTTGTCGTTGGCGTTCCTGGTGTAAATAATAATTGCTCTGATTGAAAGGTTGAAGTAGACACGTACACTAGAGACACTTTAGATGTCTAGAAACAGCTAATCCAGCAGCAACAAGGAGTACTTCAAGTTTAAACATCTTTACATATGAGGGAGATCTTTCTCACTCTCAGGTAAAAATAGCTTTAAAACTAGCGCCCTAATCAGGTATCTCCATTAGTTTCTTCAATAGGGGCAACCTATAGAAACCCACTAACAAGGGTCATATCCGTTATCGACGCACATGCCAAATTCTCTACCTCAACTGCATTGTCCCAATATCAGATGTCGCGCAGTCAATACTGATCGAGATCAGTTCTGTCAAAAATGTGGGACATACCTCCCTAAGCGCTTTCTTTGGGTGGTGGGTTCTCGTGCAGATCTATTTCAAGTGGGAGATACCTTAGCGGAGCGCTTTTTGTTTCGAGGTCCCCGAGTGGTCTTCGATACCCAACCGGGTCTCCCGCTCAAAATGGACGTGGAGCTACCCGACACCTTAGTGCCCTATCTGAAGCTGTTTCCGTATCGGCTCCATATTCCTCAAATCTATACCTTGCTGGCCCTAGAAGCAGCCGAACCTTCTCTTCTCCTGTTACTGGAACACGCTCCCTTAGGCAATAGTGATCTGGCAGCTAGTGAGCAGGGAGGGATATCCATCGGGACGGGGATTACCTTATTTGACGCTTGGTCAACAACCCCACCCCTCAGACAACTCCATTGGCTGTGGCAAATTGCACAACTCTGGCAGCCCTTGCGCATTCAAGGCGTTGCTTCCAGTTTATTGCAACCCGACTTCCTGCGAGTTGAAGGGCAACTCCTACGCTTGCTGGAATTAGAAAATGATTTTCGACTTGAACCGAGCCTGGCCGATTTAGGCCAAGTGTGGCAGCAGCTCATTCCTAAAACCAATGGTAAATTGGCAACTTCCTTGGATACTCTATGTGAGCAGTTAGCTAGCGGCAGCGTTGCGTCAGCAGAAGAACTATTGGTTCAACTGGAAAGTTGGATTGACAATATTCACAACGCCTACCGCATCAAGATTGATATTGCGACCCGTACAGATACGGGCATGGTACGAGAGCACAATGAAGATGCTTGCTATCCTGCAGATGGCGCTGTGACTCAAAACTCCATGGAGCGGATGGCCATTGTTTGTGATGGCGTGGGTGGGCATGCTGGCGGTGAGGTGGCTTCAGGAATTGCGATTGAAGCCTTAAGAAGTCACCTCACCCAGTTACCCATTGACACGCTATCTTCCACCGAGGTGATCACAGAATTAGAAAATGCCTCCTTTAAGGCCAATGATTTAATTTGTCAGCGCAACGATCAAGAACAACGCCAAGATCGGCAGCGCATGGGAACTACCCTAGTGACTGCACTATCCCAAACCCACCAGATCTACATCTCCCATATTGGAGATAGCCGCGCTTATTTAATCACCTCTCAGGGGTGTTACCAAATCATGGTGGACGATGATATCGCATCCCGCGAGGTGAGACTGGGTTACGTCCCCTATCGAGAAGCTTTAATGCAGCCTGCCTCTGGTTCGCTCGTACAAGCCTTAGGTATGGCCTCTTCTTCCATACTACGGCCAACCGTACAGCGCTTTCTACTCGACGAAGATTGTCTGTTTCTCCTCTGCTCTGATGGCCTCAGTGACTACGATCGCGTTGAAATGATTTGGCGAGAGGAGTTATTACCCCTATTACAAGGGGGGACAGACTTAGCCAGTGCCAGTAAACGCTTAATTGAACTGGCCAATCAACTGAATGGTCACGACAATGTCACGGTTGGCTTAATCCACTGTCATGTGATCCGGCAACGCGATCACTCCAAGTCTGCTTCTTCTGAGGGATTATCAGCCAGCCCATCTCCTCATCCAGTGCCACCTAGCAGCCCTCCTGCCACAGAACTTCCTCAGACTCAGACACAGGCTGTTGACTTGGCTTCCCCGCCTCAGCGTAAGCGAGGTGTGGGTGGACTATTGTTACTCATTCTAGGACTACTGCTATTGGGAGGGGGTGTAGCGGCCTATAAACTAGGGCTGTTTAATCAACTGCCCTTTTTCAATACACCGAAGGCTGCTAACCCTCCCGCACCGCCCCCTCCCAATATTGACTCACCCAAAACCCCTCTGCCTGGCCCTGGTTTAGCCACCACTCAAAAAACAGATGTTCTCCGATTAGTCGCAGATAATAATCAGTCGATTGAGATTCCGGTGATCCAAGATATAAAAAAATTTGCAGAGGTCACGGATCAAGAGGCAACTAATCCATCGGCTAGCAATCCACAACCTTCAGAACAATCGCCTGCCAACTCTGGCGCTGCGGTCGCTTCAACTATTACCCTACCCAGTGGTAGTCTCGTTGTGGTGGATGGATTCTTCCCTGTTTCACCTGCGAAAGCAGATGTATCTTTGCCTGAAAGTCCTATCCAAGCCCTTAAGCTACAGACGTGTCGGCCAGTGATTGGTTCAGACACTAAGACAGAAGAACCGACGCAGGAAGGGGCCGATCGTCTCGCTCCCAGTGAGCTATTAGATCAAGAAGGGGTAGCACCCACGTCTAACGTTCTCTTGCAACTCCCTGATAAACCACCCAAGATAGATGCGTCCACGCCCAAAAAACTGAAACCTCAATTCGTTTGGATAAAGTTGTCTACCCTTGAACCGTTGGTGGCAGAAATCATTCCAGCGGCTCAGCTCAATGGAGACCAGAAAAAAGCCTGCGCTCCTCCTCCTCTTAAAGGAGAGGCTCCAGCTGGAGTCTCCGTTAACTCTGATTCCACCCCTTAACGTCATGAGTTATCGGTCTGATGTTTTAGAACAACCGCAAGTTCTACGTGCTTTAGTGCAGACCTATCAGCAGGATTCCGTCTGGTCTCTACTGGCTGCCTATTCCCAGGACCTAATTATCTTGACGGGTATGGGGGCATCCTATAACGCCTTATATCCGGCTTGGGTCTATCTCAATCAGCAGGGTAAAACAGCACTGCACTTGGAAACGTCGACGTTAATCCACTACTTACCCGCCGTATTAGACACTCCTTGCTTAATTGTCGCGGTCTCTCAATCAGGAGAAAGTATCGAAATTCAGCGCTTAGTGGAGCAGGTTACCACCCGTCGTCGCCATCTCAAGTCACCTGTGCTGATTAGTGTCACGAACTCAGCTCACAATACCTTGGCTGATCACAGTGATCTTGCTCTTCCCACCCATGCAGGCCCTGAAGTGGGCATTGCCACGAAAACCTACACCAGTTCTTTGCTGGTGCTCGACTGGATCGCTAAGGCTCTGGTAGAGAAGGTGCAGCCTCAGGATTTTGAACAGGGCAATGCGATCGCAACCTGTATGCAAACCTTTCTAGATCACTGCCCTACTGAGATGGCAGACGCCTTTAAGGCGCTCAAATCCAGTATCTATGTGGGCATTATTGGTCGCGGCCCTGCCTTAGCCACAGCTAAGAACGGGGCCTTAATTCTTAAGGAAGGGGTTCGTTTGCCAGCCGAAGGCTATTCGGGCGGCCAATTTCGCCATGGCCCCAGAGAAATGGTCTCTGCCAATATCGGCTTAGTCGTCCTCACCACTCCTGGATCAACCCTCGATCTTCATCTGCGCTTAGCCTCAGACATCGTAGAGTATGGGGGCCAGTTAGTATGCCTGGGGCAGTCTGGCGTACCAGGGAGTGTTACTCTTTCTCTCCCTGCTGTTGAAGCGGCCTCTCTCTATCCCATTTTAGAAATTTTGCCCATCCAACTCTTAGCTGCGCAGTTAGCTGACAGCAAAGGCATCACCCCAGGAAAATTCCGCTGGTCTGGGAAAGTGGTTCACCAAGAGTAATGAGCAGCAGAAAAAGCTAGCTCGCAAAGAATTCAGCTTTTCTGAATTCTTTGCGAGCTAGCCTAATCATTGGGGTAATGGTGAATTGGGCTTAGCTAAGACCGGCGCAGAGATGGTCAAAGTAAATGCTGATTTCGCGGCCTGCATCAATCCCGACCAATTCAGTGGTAACGTCTTTCATCGCTTGAATGGCATTGACTGTCGCAGTCAATGGAACGCCTAAAGCAAGATAGGTTTCTTTGAGGCCATTGAGCACACGCTCATCCAAAAGAGCGGTATCTCCAGCTACCATGGCATAGGTGGAATAACGCAGGTAAAAATCTAGATCGCGAACACAGGCTGCATATCGACGAGTGGTATGGATACCATTCTCTTCTGTGTGGCTGAGAGACTTGGCAACAGCTTCTTTGACAATGGCAGCTGCATGGTCACGAATCAGGGCTGCTGCACACACTCTTGGTTCATCGATCTGGAAGTCATGTTTGAGCTGCTGTAAAGCACTCATATCCATATACTTGCCTTGAAGGTCAAATGAGGTAATCACAGAGGTGATTGTGTTTTCCATCATTATCTAGCTTCCTTACCTGCTTCCTTAAAAATGTCGATAAATCAAAAAATTAAAAGCTGTCTAGCTCTACAGTAACCCGAAACGATATCCAGGATTAACCTTTCTGAACAAAGCAGTTTGGTTTGAGATGGCTATCAGAAATGGACGTAGACGCTATCAAATTCATGAACCTTATCTTTAATATAAACCTTAGTGTGGCTCAAACGCTTGAAATTTAGGTGAGCTTGTCTAGAATTAGAACGCTTCCAGTACCCATTCTCAGACAAGACGGTAATCATCACAGGACAGCTGTAACAGTTTTTAATATTCTAGCTAGAATTTTGGGTAGGATGCGGATAAGATTGCCTTGCCAGTCTCTTCCATACTCTGAAATAGATATTCATAGGCCCCTTATCAAGGGAAGACGCATCTGTCTAAACGTGTTACTTATAGGTGTCTTCTATCCCGTTGAAAATCGTTGTCCCTTGTTGAAAGCAGCGATAAAGTAAAACAGGTATAGTTTTTATCCCTCCCCTGGGAGATAGTTGTATCCCCACCGTTATTCATGGCTTTAATCCCTGGCTCTTCTGCTGATAAACATCCACACCCAGTGTTGAGAGCAGCATTGGGCACTCTTGATATGACCATTGAGGAAGAGCTGGCTCTTTTTCGGCACGCTCAGACCTTAGCGACACGTCCTGAGATGGAGGCCTCTGACGTCGAGGAGAGTGACCCTCAATATTTACCGCAAGCGACTACAGCAGACCCGGCATCCTCGGCAGCAGAAATAATCGCGTCTGATCCGCCGTTGCCAGCAGACAAGGCTGATCTAACATCCATGAACTCAGTCGATTCAACGGATATCTTTTCACCCTCACCTCTAGAACTTTCAGAGGAGATTGCAGAGGATTTAACGCCTTCAGAGCTAGCATTATTTCAAGTCGATACAGCTTCTACCCCCCCCGAAGAAGGGGAAGGCAATGCTCTCGAACAACAAGAAGCCGTATTGGAGTCTACCTCCTTTGATTCAGGGCAGGCCGTTGCAGGTGCCCCTTTGCCTTCGGATTCTGTAGAGGAAAACGCTCAAGTCTCTCCCTTGGATCCAGCCATTGAAGACTACCTAGATTCTTCAACGGCCTTGCGACAGCATCTGGAAGACTCGACAGCGGAGACGAAGGCTGCTCCTACGCCTGATAAATTTACCGCCAAGCGACTGGCCTTACTCTTAGGGGTCAGTATTTTGGGAGCACTTTTGATTGCGTTATTGATCAACGTTACCGGTTTAAGTAAAAAACTTTGGCCGCCTAAACAACCGCAACCCAAGCCCTCTCAGCCTTCAGACCAGTCTTCAGATTCAACTGATCAAAGCCAACTAACGCCATCGCCAGTTGCTACACCTAGCACGGTGTCCACTGAAATCGCAGCCACTCAAGGCCCAGATTTATCCAAGCAAGAATTCTCCGATGTCACGTTAGGCAATTTAAGTCGTTTACGGCCTAGTCCTTCTCCTCAACCTTCGGCTGCCCTTCCTAGCCCAGTGGCCTCTCCTCAACCTTCGGCTGCTCCTCCTCGTCCAGCGGCCTCTCCTCAACCTTCAACTGCTCCACAGTCAGCGCCTATTCTGAAGAATCAAGCATCGCAAACAGGACTCTTTTATGTGGTGTTGCCTTACAACAATGCCTCCTCTTTACAGCAAGCACAAAAATTAGTTCCCACAGCGTTTTTGACCAATGGGACAGGTGGACAGCAAGTTCAAGTCGGGGCTTTAGCGACTTTGGCGGCGGCACAACGATTGGCCAAGCAGTTGCGTGTTCAAGGGCTTTCTGCTGCTATCATTGCCCCGAATTAACTGGCCTTCGCGATCGCAGTCAAAGAAGTCGGCAGAGAACTGGCTTCCTCCGAAGGTTCAGGCACCAAGAATTCGCGGATAATCCGCACCAAGGCTTTTTGGGCCAGGCCGGTGGCAATTTGTTGACCTAAGGCTTGCGTTTCTGGCTTGACTAAGAGGGGAGGAATCACGCTAGCCAGTTTGAGCGGGTCAAAGCCAGGGGCTTCCTGCAACAGTCCGACAATCCGTTGAATATGCTCTAAATTGGCCTCTAAGTTGGCGACCGATTCCTCGTTGGTGTCCCACCCCATTTGTTCCCGGAACTTGGCTGTCAGGCCCTGCCAGGTGGTTTGACCAAAGGCATCAATGCCATTGACAATTTCTTGAGCCATGCGATCGCGAATCAGTTCCCCTCGCTCGGAAAACAAATAATCTAGGGCCTGGTCTAAGGAACCACTCAGATCGTAGTCAAAATTATTACGGGCATTCTTCATCAGGTTTTCCAGACGGTTCCACCGGAAACTGTCTTCCTGAAAGAGTAAATCTTTGAGGCTTTGTCGCAATTCGGGGGCCGGATCCGTCAAAATGCGCTTAGCAACATAGGGATAGGCGGCACTCAGCACCTTAAAATCCTGATCGACGCCAATGGCGATCCCTTCCATTGTTAACAGCGATCGCACAATTAAAGCGTAGTAGGAAGGCACCCGGAAGGGGTACTCATACATAATGTCTGAGAGCTGTTCAAAAATGCTCTGAATATTCAGCTCAGCAACACTGGCTCCTAAGGCATTATTAAACACTACCCCCAAAGCTGGAATAATCGGTTCTAAGTCCGTCTCTGGGGTTAAGAACCCCAAATGAACATAGTCATGGGCCAAGGCTGCGAACTCACGGTTGATGATATGCACAATGGCATTGATCAATCCATACCGCTGTTCTAGGTTGATTTCGCTCATCATGCCGAAATCCAAATAGGCCAATTTGCCGTCTGGGGTCGCTAGCAAATTGCCGGGATGAGGATCAGCATGGAAGAAGCCATGTTCTAAAAGCTGGCGGAGCGAACATTGGACGCCGATGTCAATTAAATGGCGGGCATTAATGCCTTGGGCTTCAATCTTTTGGGGTTGATTGAGCTTAGTCCCCGTGATCCACTCCATTGTCAAAACCCGGCGATGCGTATATTCCCAATAAATCTTAGGAATATAAATTTCAGGCAAATAGCCATAGAGCTGGGCAAAGTGTTCGGCGTTACGACCTTCCTGGGTATAGTCCACCTCTTCAAACAGTCGTCCCGCAAACTCATCGAGAATGCCCACTAAATCACTGCGAATCGACTTATTGTTCTTTTGCACCCAGGCCGCTAGACCCCTCAGAATATAAATATCGAGGGTCACTTGCTCCGCTAAGTCAGGTCGTTGAACCTTTACAGCCACCCATTCTCCAGTATGCAGACGTCCTTTATAAACTTGGCCTAAAGAGGCCGCTGCAATCGGTTCTGGGGTGAGTTGAGCATACAGGTCTTGGGGCGGCCGCCCTAACTCTTCTTCAATAAAACGATAGGCAATCTCGTTAGAGAAAGCTGGCAACTGATCCTGAAGTTTGGATAACTCTTCCAGATAGGGGCCAGTCAGGATATCAGGCCGGGTGGATAACGCTTGACCAATTTTGATAAAGGCAGGTCCCAGAGCCGTTAAGGTTTCGCGCAGTTGAATCGCTCGCCGTTGGCGCCGCTCCGGCGTAGAGGGCGTGCGCTTATCCCACCATCGTCTGGCTAGTAATAGCAGAAAAGGCCACAGGATGGTGACCCACCGCTGCATCACTCGAAATACTTGCCCTCGAAATTTTTCTTGGATCTTGGCCGGATCATAGGCCTCAAACTCAATGGCCGAGGAAAGATTAGCAGGAATCTCCGTTGCGACGGTCGTTGATGGCTCGGTTGAGCCATCGGACGGAGACACAGATAAAGAGGGAGAACGCTGGGAAGGGGATTCAGCCAAAGTCATTGTGAGCGCAATGGGGGACAATACAACTGAGACGTTTCACTGACTGATTTTGCAAATATTCAGAATCGGTAAGGTATCGCCTCTTGTAAAGCATTGTAACAATTAAGCCGACCCTCTGTTGACGGAACAAGTGCATCAACGTGAGAGATGCGTTGTTCACAGCAAGATCAAAAAGGTCTCCACCGTTGAAGCATGACATACGTGAGGTTGCCAGATAGGACCTAGCTGCGCACTCAATAGACCTCTTGAATCCTGCCTGAAGCTACTGTCTCTTACCCTTTATGACTTGCACTAGCTCCCCAGCCTCCACGCCACTTGCTTCAATTCGGGGAACCCGCCCAATGCAGTGGCTCCAATTCTGGGGGGAGAGCAGCGTTATCTTGTCCGATTCTGCTGTAGAAATTCGCTTACCCTCTGTACAGTGGCTCAAAGGTATCACCCACCCTCCAGTCTGCAAGATTGGCCCATGAATGCTGGCAACTGTGACGTTATCTTTCAATAACTCTCCCCCCAGAATTGTCCCTATGGTGGATGGTGTGGCCAGCGATCGCAAAAATGGCCCTCCCGTACTCTTGAAGTACCACCACCAAGAAACGGAGCACAGCAATAT